>JAQGHV010000350.1 GCA_028288785.1 Rhodospirillales bacterium
CCGCTTGCCAACCTGATCGGCGAGCTCGTCGGCATGTTCGGGCAGCGCGCGGAAGCCTTGGCAGCGCGGCTCACCCAGCCCGGTTCGCGCGGCGTCGCGGAGGTCGCGGACTTCATGCTGCTGCAGACGATCAATCGCTGCCAGCCGCTGCTGGCGCATTGGGCCGACGCCGCGAACGTCCATCCCGAAACGCTATACGCCTCGCTCGTGCAGATCGCCGGTGAGCTCGCGACCTTCACCGCGCCGGACAAGCGCGCGACCGCCTACCCCGCCTACCGCCATGAGGATCTGCAGCGCAGCTTCGCCCCGGTCGTCGCAGACATCCGCCGCTCCCTCTCGGCGGTGCTGGAGACCAATGCGGTCAACATCCCGCTGCAGGATCGCAAGTTCGGCGTGCGCGTCGGCCCGATCGTCGATCGCAACCTCCTCCGCGCCTCCTCCTTCGTCCTCACGGTGCAGGCGGACCTGCCCGGCGAGCAGCTGCGCCGGCTGTTCCCGAACCAGGTCAAGATCGGTGCCGTCGAGCACATCCGGGAGCTAGTGAACGTCGCCCTCCCCGGCATCGCGATCCGTCCGCTGCCCGTCGCTCCGCGGCAGATCCCGTTCACCGCGGGTGCCACCTATTTCGAACTGGATCGGGGCTCGCCGCACTGGGCGCAGATGCAGAATTCCGGCGCCTTCGCGATCCACGTCTCGGGTGATTTTCCAGGTCTTCAAATCGAACTTTGGGCGATCCGCGGATGAGCGATAACCCGTTTGCCGAACCCGACGACAGCGACAAGACCGTCGTTCGCGGACCCAGCGGCCCGCGCCCGGCCGGCCCGGCGCCCGCTGGTCCCAGACCCGCCGCGCCGCCGGCCTATTCGGGCGGTGGCGGCCTGCCCCGTGGGCCTGGTGCCGCACCCGCGCGGGCTGGCGATTCCGCGCCGCGCCTGGCCGGCGAGGCCGAGTCCATCCCCAAGGTCGGCATCGGTCCGCTCGCCGCCGCCGCAGCGCCCCTGCTCGACCTGCTCGCACGCGTCGCGCAGGCGGGCGTGGCGAGCCAGCCCAACGCCGATGACCTCCGAGAACGCGCCGTCCGCGCGCTGCGCCAATTCGAGATCGATGCCCGCGACGCCGGCGTCAGTGCCGAGCAGCTGCGCGCCGCTCACTACCTGATCTGCGCCAGCCTTGATGACGTGGTTCTCGCACAGCAATGGGGCATCCAGAGCAACTGGTCGACGCGCTCGCTGGTCTCCACCTTCCACCAGGAAGTGAAGTCTGGCGACCGATTCTTCGACGTGATGGCCGGCATGCAGAAGGAACCGGCGCGCTGGCTGCACGCGATGGAGGTCGCCTACCTGTGCCTCTCGCTGGGCTTCCAGGGCCGCTACCGCCTGTCGCCACGCGGCGCCTCCGAACTCGATCGCATCCGCGAGGGGCTGTACCAGCTGCTGGTGCAGCTGCGCGGTCCGTTCGAGCGGGAGCTGTCGCCGCGTTGGAAGGGCGAGGATGCGCCCCATCGTGGCCCCGGGCGCGGCATTCCGGCCTGGGTCGCGGCGTGCTTCGCGCTGCTCTGTCTCGGCGGCGGCTGGTACTATCTGAGCAACTCGCTGGCCGATGCGTCCGACGAACTCTATGGCCGCCTCGCGCGGCTGCCACCGGGACACCTGCCGGAGATCGAGCGCAGCGCGCCGCCGCGCCCACCCGCACCGCCGACGCCGGCGCCGAACGTGGTCGTACGGCAAAGCCCGCTGGTGCGTTTCCGCGAATTCCTGAAGCCGGAGATCGATGCCGGGCTGGTCAGCGTGTTCGGCGATGCACGCAGCGTCACCGTGCGGATCCGCAGCCGCGGCATGTTCCCCTCCGGCTCGGCCACGCTGGACCCGCGCTTCAACGACCTGATGCGCCGCATCGGCGAGGCCGTGCGCACCGAGCCCGGCCAGGTCCAGGTCATCGGCCATTCCGACAACCAGCCGATCCGCACCGCGCGCTTCCCGTCAAACTTCGAGCTGTCGCGCGCGCGCGCCGACAGCACCATGGCGGTGATCGCCGCCGTCACCGGCGACCCGCGCCGCTTCTCCGCCGAGGGCAAGGCCGACAGCGATCCGCTGGAGCCGAATACGACCGCGGAGGGCCGCGAGGCCAATCGCCGCATCGAAGTCGTGCTGTTCTGGGGAGCGAACTGAGATGGAAGTCTTCGCCCCATTCTTCAAAGGCCGCGCGCTGATCGCCATGATGGGCGTGGCGATGGTCCTGCCGGTCATCTACCTGTTCAGTCCGCTCATCGTCATCGACGGTTTCCGCCCCTTCGAGAGCCAGATTTCCCGGCTCGGGACTTGCGCCGTCATTTTTCTGCTGTGCCTT
Organism: Rhodospirillales bacterium; assembly: GCA_028288785.1. Classification (GTDB taxonomy): domain Bacteria; phylum Pseudomonadota; class Alphaproteobacteria; order Acetobacterales; family Acetobacteraceae; genus Plastoroseomonas. The sequence goes on from JAQGHV010000350.1 coordinate 2,347, forward strand.
ATCGTCATCTTCGTGATGGATCGGCGTCGCCGCAAACGCGACTTCAACCTCATGCAGGGCGCCGCGGAGGCCGATGCCGGCGCAGACCAGGCCGCCGAGGAAGAGGCCGAGTTGCGCGAGAAGCTCGCCAATGCGATGGCGGCGCTGCGCAAGGCCAAGGGCGGCAAAGGCGGCTTTCTCTATGACCAGCCCTGGTATGTGATCATCGGCCCGCCCGGTTCGGGCAAGACGACGGCGCTGGCCAATTCCGGGCTGGAATTTCCGTTGGCCGATGGTGGCAAGCTGCAGGGCGTCGGCGGCACGCGGCTGTGCGAATGGTGGCTGACCGACCGCGCCGTGCTGATCGACACCGCCGGCCGCTACACGACCCAGGATTCCGACGCCTCCGCCGACAAGGCCGGGTGGGAGCGTTTCCTCGGCCTGCTTAAGAAGAACCGCCCGCGCCAGCCGCTGAACGGCGTGCTGGTCGCGTTCGGCATGGACATGATCGCGCGCCTCGGCCCCGCGGAGCGCGAGCAGCATGCCCGCGCGGTGCGCCGCCGCATCAAGGAGCTCGAAGAGAATCTCGGGCAGCGCCTGCCGGTCTATGTGCTGATCAGCAAGACGGACCTGTTGCCCGGCTTCGTCGAGTTCTTCGACGACCTCGACAAGAATGGCCGCGAGCAGGTCTGGGGCGCCACCTTCCCCGCCGGCAAGGGCGCCGAGGGCGCCGCCGGCATGTTCGCCGCCGAGTTCCAGGCG
>JAQGHV010000010.1 GCA_028288785.1 Rhodospirillales bacterium
GTCGAGCGCGGCATGTGAAGGAGCTCGGCGATGTCGCGGACGGGCAGGGCAAAGGCCAACGCCACTTCCACTGCGCCGCTCTCGGAGCGGTCACGGAAGCACACGACATAGGTGAAAAACCCTGCCCAGCCGCTTCATCCGATGGAGCCGCCTGGGCGTCTTCGATAGCATCTTCGCCGGCCGTGCGGGCCAGGCAGATAAGCCTGAGCGGCTGATGATCGACACCACCCACCTCAAAGCCCGCCGCACCGCCGCCGGCCTGCTCAAAAAGGGGCTGTTCCCCGCCGCATCGGACGTACCAAGGCTGGGCTGAACTCCAAGCTCCACGCCGTGTGCGATGGCCAGGGCCGCCCCATCATCATCATGGTGCTCTCCGAAGGGCAGATGAACGACCACAAGGGTGGCGGCCTGCTGATCGATGCCCTGCCGCGCGCACGCGAACTGCGCGCCGATCGAAGCTATGACGGCGATGGTTTCCGCGCGGCGCTCGAAGCCAAGGGCATCACCGCGTGCATCCCACCACGCAAGAACCGAAAGGTCGTCATCGCATACGGCAAGACCCTGTATCGCCAGCGCCATCGCGTCGAAAATGCTTTCGGACGACTGAAGGAATGGCGCCGCATCGCAACCCACTACGATCGCTGTGCACACACATGCGTCTCGGCCATCTGCATCGCCGCGACCGTCATCTTCCGGGTCGGGCAATGAGTCCTGAGCCTAGTCGGTGCCTGCTCCCGCGCCGGCTACGAGGAGCGGCTCCTGCCGCGCCAGGGCATGGTGGCCCAGGCGCATACCGGGCCGTCCGGGTCGAAGCAGGCGGTCCGCCGGGCCGGTGGCGTCTCGGACTCGTTCAATGGCGCGGCGTCGCGAAGCGAGGACCAGCTTGCCGCCGCGGCACTCGTAGCCGATCGCTACCTGCTGTTCCTCCTCGGCCCAATGCTGCTCGCAGGTGCGTGGGCCACGCCCCAAGGCGTGGTGGGCGAGCTGTCCAACATCGAGGAGATCGAAGTGCACGGCGAGGCCTGAACCCACGACGTCCAGCGCCTGCGGATCACGCCGGGCCTGGGCCTCTCGCCGGTCGAACGCATCACGATGTTCATCGACAAGGAGGCCGGCCTGATGCGCCGCGTGCGCTTCAGTCAAGATGGCCTGCGATCCACACGCGGAGCCCTGGCGGAGGTGGGCGTCGCCGGCCACCTCGACCACTACGGCGCGCGATGGCCGACGCGCTCCCATGAGAGATTGCTATGCCCGCTTCCACTCCCGGTGCACAACTGGCGGCTCGCCGGGCCCGACGTGAACCGCGGCTTCGGCACCGCCGAGATCGACGGTGCCGCGTTCAGCGGCCGCGCACTGGCGTCAGCCGGCCGACCGACAGCCAGCGATCAATCGCGCCGGTAGCGCTCGCGCAGCTCGTCGAAGCGTTCGTCGCCACGGTCTTCGCCACGCTGCGAACGACGCCAGGCGCGGCGCTCCTCGCGTTCCGCCTGGATGCGCTCCGCTTCCCGGCGCGCAGCTTCCTCGATGCGAGCCTGGTCGCGGGCCTCGCGGTTGCCACGGCGGCGCTCCCAGTCGCGCGGCTCGACTTCGTGCGGTTTTGGGTAGGCATAGCGCTGGAAATCTTCATAGCGCGGCTGGGCACCGTAGATCGGCGGCGCCTCAAACAGCTGGACCTGCAGCGCGAAGCCGCCCGATTGGGCCTGCGCCTCCGGGGCGAAACCGGCGCCCAAGGTGCAGGCGAGCAGGGCGCTGGCGCCAATCGTCATCAGGGTCGAACGCATTTCATTCACCTCATCCGTCTGAGGGCAAGTCATGCACCCAGGCTGTGTCAACGGCCCGGCGACTGGATGGCGCCAATAAGGCGGGGATCACCATCGCGCGATTGACCGGAGCCCGGGCTTCGGCAACCGTCGTAGGGTCCGAGAAGAAGGCAGAACGCCCATGCGCAACGACCCGACGCGCCCGACCGTGAGAACCCGGCGCCTCCTGCTCGCTATCCTCGGGGCACTCATCGCACTCCCCGCTGCCGCGCAATGGCCGGACCGCCCGATCCGCATCCTCGTGGCCTTTCCGCCCGGTGCGAGCACCGACGTGCTGGTCCGCGCACTCGGCCAGGCGCTGACGCCCGCGCTGGGCCAGCCGGTCGTCGTCGAAAACCGGCCCGGTGCCGGCGGCAACATCGCGACGGTGGCGGTGCGGCGCGCGACGCCGGATGGCTACACGCTGCTCGCGCACTCCGTCGCCTATGCGGTCAATCCGAGCCTGTATCGCAACGCCGGCTACGACGCGGAGCAGGATTTGGCGCCGGTCGCGATGCTGGCGAACACGCCCAACGTCATCACGGTGAACCCGGCGTTAATGCCTGCGGAAAACCTTGCCGCGCTGCTCGATGCCGGGCGGCGGCAGCCGTTCAACTATGCCTCCTCCGGCACCGGGACCACGACGCATCTGGGCATGGAGTTGTTGCTCCGCGGCCTCGCCCATGTCGATGCGCAGCATGTCCCGTTCGGGCCGGCGCAGGCGGTCACCGCCGTGGTCGCGGGCCAAGCGCCGGTGGCTAGCACCTCCCTGCCCCCGGCGCTGCCGATGATCCGCGACGGGCGCATCCGCGCGCTGGCGATCACAAGTGCCACGCGCGACCCCGCGCTGCCCGACGTGCCAACGGTTGCCGAGCAAGGCTTCCCTGGCTTCGAGGCGCTGACCTGGTTCGCCCTGTTCACGCCGCGCGACATCCCGGCGCCGGTCGCGGAACGCCTGAACGCCGCCATCAACGCCGCCCTCGCGACGCCGGCGCTGCGCGAGCGGCTTGACGGCATGGGCTTCGCGCCGGCTCCGATGACGCGCGCGGATTTCGCGACCTACCTTCGGGCGGAAGTGCAGAAATGGGCGGAGGTGGTGCGCACCTCCGGCTCCACCGTCGATTGATCCAGACGCCCAGCCGGTCTGGACAAGGGTGACGCGCCGGGGCCAAGGTTCCCGCAGCGTCGCGCGTTGCGACAGGGAGGCCCAGAAGAATGACCGAACAGGTCGATATCCTCATCCGCGGCGGCACCGTCGCCGACGGCAATGGCGGCGAGCCCTTCGAGGCCGATATCGCCATCCGCGACGGCCGCATCGCCGCGGTGGGCCGCGACCTCGATGCGCGCGGAGCGGAAGAATTCGATGCCAAGGGCCTGCTCGTCACGCCCGGCTTCGTCGACCTCCACACCCATTACGACGCCCAGGTCACCTTCTCCGAGACCATCGGCTCCTCTTCGTGGAACGGCGTGACCACGGCGCTGATTGGCAATTGCGGCGTCGGCTTCGCGCCCTGCCTGCCGGAGCGCCGCGAGATGCTGATCCGCCTCATGGAAGGCGTCGAGGACCTGCCGGAAGTCGTGCTAACCGCCGGCATCCCGTGGAACTGGGAGACCTTCCCCCAATTTCTCGATGCCCTGGCCGCGCGCCGCTACGACCTCGACATCGCGACGCAGGTGCCCCACTCCGCGGTACGTGTGCACGTCATGGGCCAGCGCGGCGCCGAGCGCGAGGACGCGACCGAGGCCGACCGCACCGAGATGGCACGCCTGGTGGGCGAGGGCATGCGCGCGGGCGCGCTGGGCTTCGCGACCTCGCGCGCCATCGCGCACAAGACGCTCGCGGGAGAGGCCATCCCGACGCTCGGCGCGGCCGAGGCCGAGCTCGCCGCCATCGCCGACGCGGTACGCGAGGCGGGCCAGGGCTGGCTGCAGGTGATCTCGGATTTCGACGAGGTGGATGCCGAATTCGCCATGCTCCAGCGCATCGCCGCGCGCTCCGGCCGGCCGATGACCTTCTCGCTGCTCCAGCGCGAGAGCAAGCCGAAGCTGTGGCGCGAATTGCTGGCGAAGGTGTCGGCCGCCAACGCCGCCGGCACGCGGATGCTGGCGCAGGTGATGGGCCGCCCGGTGGGTCTCATGTTCGGCTTCGAGCTGAGCCAGCACCCCTTCCTGCACCGCCCCTCCTTCAAGCCGATCGCCGACCTGCCCTTCGCCGCCCGCATGGAGCATCTCCGCGACCCGGCTTTCCGCGCCCGCATCCTGGCGGAGGAGACCGCCGACCCGATGCTGCGCACCCGGCATGAGCACTGGCCGCGCATCTTCAAGCTCGGCGACCCGCCCGAGTATGAGCCGCACCCCGACACGTCGGTCGCAGCGGAGGCCGCACGCCGCGGCGTGGATCCGGCCGCGCTCTGCTACGACTGGCTGATGGAGAAGGACGGCCAGGCCATCCTCAACCGCCCGATCCTGAACTACGCGGATGGCGACCTCGACGCGATCGGGGAGATGCTGTGCCATCCGGACACGGTGACCGGCCTCGGCGATGGCGGCGCGCATGTCGGCTACATCTGCGACGCGAGTGCGACCACGCATCTGCTGACGCACTGGTCGCGCGATCGCTCGCGCGGGGAAAAACTGCCGCTCGGCTTCGTGGTGAAGCGCCTCACGCGCGACAATGCGCTGGCGGTAGGCCTCACGGATCGCGGGCTGATCGCGCCGGGGCACAAGGCTGATATCAACATCATCGACCACGCGCGGCTGCGGCTGCACGTGCCGGAGATGCGCTACGACCTGCCGGCCGGCGGCAAGCGCCTGGTCCAGCGTGCGGATGGCTATGTCGCCACCATCCTGTCGGGCACCGTCACCTTCCGCGAAGGGGTCGCCACCGGCGCGTTGCCGGGCCGCTTGGTCAGGGGTGCGCAGCGCCCCGTGTGAGCACCCCCCTTGTCCGCACCGGTGAAGGCGCCACTATCCGGCGCATCACTGCTTGAGGAGGCTCCCCCCATGGACATCACCTGGTTCGGCCATTCGGCCTTCCGCCTGCGCTTTGCCGATGCGAACGTGCTGATCGACCCCTTCCTGACCGGCAACGGCAGCTTCAAGGGCGACATCGCCGCGGAGACCGCCGGGACTACGCACATCCTGCTCACCCACGGCCATTCCGACCATGTCGGCGACACCCTCGCCATCGCCGAGCGCACCGGCGCCAAGGTGGTCACGAATTTCGAGATCTGCATGTATCTCGGCAAGCGCGGCCTGAAGGCGTTCGACCCGATGAACACGGGCGGTGCGACGGATCAAGGCGCCTTCACCGTCACCCTCACCCAGGCCCTGCATTCCTCGTCGGTGATGGACGAGAACGGCGTGCAGCAGGATCTCGGCCTGCCCAACGGCATCGTCGTGACGCCGAAGGATCATGGCGAGCCGACCGTCTATCACATGGGCGACACCGACATCTTCTCGGATATGGGTCTGATCGCGGCGCTGCATCAGCCGAAGGTCGTCATGGTGCCGATCGGCGACCGATTCACCATGGGCGCGCGCAGCGCCGCCATGGCGGTAATGCGCTTCGTGCCGCATGCGGGCACGGTCATCCCGTGCCACTACGCGACCTTCCCGATGCTGGTACCGAACGCCGACGCCTTCATGGCCGAGATGGGCGAGGATGGCGGCCGCGTGAAGGTGGCGGTACCAGGCGTGCCCTTCACCGTCTGATAAGAGCGCCGGGGAAGGCATCGCCTTCCCCGGCTTTCCTCACACCGCGACGCCGCGCCCGCGCGCAAGTTCCACCATCGCGAGGCGCGCAGACTGCATGTCGTCCAGCGTGCCGAACGCGTTGGTGTAGGCGCCGCGATAGCCCTTGCCTTCAAGGCGCGCGAACATGTCGCCGAAGTCGAAATCGCCGGCGCCGAGCACCAGGTGCTCCTCATCGCCATTGCGCCGGCAATCCGCGAGGCGAACCTCGCGAACGCGGTGCAGCGGGATGGCGTCGATCCAGGCGGGCACACCCTCCGGCATCAGGTGCGCGTGGTTCGCGGTGAAGGACAGCGCGAACGCCGGACTGTCGATCACGTCGTAGAAGTAGGCCCACTCCTCCATCGTATGCGCGAGGTAATGGACCTCCGCATTCGCCGGTTCCTTGTTGAGGTTCTCCAGCAGCAGCAGCGCGCCGTGCTGCTCGGCATGGCCGACCATGCGCTTCAGCCGGTCCCGCGCCGCTTCCATGCGCATCGGCACGTCTGCGGTGAAGTGGTAGCCGGCATGGACCACGATCCAGTCCGCGCCGAGCTTGGGCGCGACCTCGATATAGGCGCGCATGTAGCTTTCCAC
>JAQGHV010000023.1 GCA_028288785.1 Rhodospirillales bacterium
CGCCTTCGCGATCGGCATGCCCCGGCTGATCGATACCCGACCCTCCTCGCCCGACAAGTGCGGGTCCGCGCCGTAATGGCCGGTGAAGGCGGCACCTGGCTTCAGGCCGGCGGCGTTGAGCACGTCGCGCAGCCGCACGCCGGTCCACTCCGCATTGGAGATGGCGCCGTTGGTCCACTGGTTGCCGCGCGTCTGCGGCTGGAACTGCGCGCGGCCATTGCCGCCGCACTCCATCTGCAACTGCAGCGTGACCACGGGGAACCGCGCCTGCAGTTCGGCCACGCTGAGGTCGAGCGGCGTGTTGACCTCCCCCTCGATGCGAAAGCGCCAGGCAGCGGGGTCGGCGACCGGCTCAGGGATGCGGCCGTTCATGCGCACGAACATCTTCTCGGCCGGCGTGACGGCATCGTCGAGCAGCGGCTCCGGCGGCTCCGCGACCAGGGGACGATCGCCGAGCAGAACCAGGGCCGCCTTGCCGTCCATGCGCAGGACCTCCGTGACCGGGGCCTGCGCCGCCGCGGGTGAAATGAGCTCGCCGGCGAACTTCGCCACCAGCGGTGCGGCGGCCATCGCCACGCCCAGGGTCAACAACGAACTGCCGGTCATGGCGCCACGGCGGCTGCTCACCATGCCGTGTGGGGCGCCGTCTTGGGCTTTGCCAGTTTGATCATGCGACATGGTGCTGTTTCCCCCGTTGCCGCACCCTAGAGCAAAATCGGCTCTGCATGAACCGCCAAGCGGCTGGCGCGGCTACGAAAGCGCACGATGAATGCCCTGGGCTGGCGTGCCAGCGCGCCCACCTCGCCCGTCTGAGCAGGGCAGCACATTGCCCTTGGCCGCCACCCCTCGAACCCAAGCGCGGCATCGCCTATACCGGGCCGGTGCAGACCCCCTCCCAACCCGACTACATCGCCCGCCTCAACCCGGAACAGCGCGCCGCCGTCGAAGCCCTCGACGGGCCGCTGCTCGTCCTCGCCGGCGCCGGCACCGGCAAGACGCGCGTGCTGACCACGCGCTTCGCCCACCTCCTGATGACCGGCCGCGCCAAGCCGTGGGAGGTGCTGTCCGTCACCTTCACCAACAAGGCGTCGAAGGAGATGCGGGAGCGGGTCGGCGCCATCCTCGGTAGGCCCGTCGAGGGGCTGTGGCTCGGCACCTTCCATGCCCTCTGCGCGCGCATGCTCAGGCGTCACGCGGCGCTGGTCGGGCTGCAGACGAACTTCACCATCCTCGATGCCGATGACCAGCTGCGTCTGCTGAAGCAGGTGATGGAGGCCGCCCGCATCGACGCCAAGCGCTGGCCGCCCCAGGGCACCATGGGCGTCATCCAGCGCTGGAAGGATCGCGGCCTCACGCCCGATCGCGTCACGGCGGCCGAGGATAGCGACTGGGCAGGCGGTGCCGCGCGAAGCCTCTACCGCGACTACCAGCGCCGCCTGGTCGAGCTCAACGCCGCCGATTTCGGCGACCTCCTGCTCCACGTGGCCGAGATCCTGCGCACCCATCCCGACGTGCTGGCCGAGTACCATCGCAGCTTCCGCTACATCCTGGTCGACGAGTACCAGGACACCAACCTGGTGCAGTACCTCTGGCTCCGCCTGCTCGCGCAGGAGCACAAGAATATCTGCTGCGTGGGCGATGACGACCAGTCGATCTACTCGTGGCGCGGCGCCGAGATCGAGAACATCCTTCGCTTCGAGAAGGATTTCGTCGGCGCGAAGATCGTGCGGCTCGAGAGCAACTACCGCTCGACCGCGCCCATCCTCGCCGCCGCATCGGGGCTGATCGCCCACAACACCGGCCGCCTGGGCAAGACGCTGCGCGCCGGCCTGCAGAATGCCGAGGGCGAGCGCGTCCACGTCGTCTCCCTGTGGGACAGCGAGGAGGAGGCGCGCATGGTTGGCAGCCGCATCGAGGAAGAACGCCGCGCCGGAACCTCCCTGGCCGAGATCGCCGTCCTGGTGCGCGCCGGCTTCCAGACCCGCGCCTTCGAAGAACGGATGATCGCACTCGGCATCCCCTACCGCGTCGTCGGCGGCGCCAAGTTCTACGAACGCTCCGAAATCCGCGACGCCATGGCCTACCTTCGCGTGCTCAACCAGCCGGCCGACGACTTGGCCTTCGAGCGCATCGTGAACACGCCCAAGCGCGGCCTCGGCGACACTGCGATGCGGGCGATGCAGGCGATCTCGCGCGAACGCCGCCTCCCGCTCAGCAGCGCCGCGCAGATCATGACCGAGGGCAGCGACACTCTCCGCGGCAAGGCGCGCAGCATGCTCACCGAGCTGATGCACGGCTTTGCCCGCTGGCGCGCGGCACTCGAGAGCGAAGGCCATGTCGTCGTCGCAGCGACGCTGCTGGAGGAGAGCGGCTACACCGACATGTGGAAGCAGGATCGCTCCCCGGAGGCGCCGGGGCGGCTGGAGAACCTGAAAGAACTGCTCCGTGCCATGGCGGAGTTCACCACCCTCGCGGGCTTCCTCGACCACGTCGCCCTGGTGATGGACAACGACGCCGATCCCGAAGCCGCGCGTGTCAGTCTGATGACCCTGCACGCCGCCAAAGGTCTCGAATTCGACATGGTCTTCCTGCCCGGTTGGGAGGAGGGGCTGTTCCCCTCCCAACGCAGCCTCGACGAGGGCGGCGACAAGGCCTTGGAGGAAGAACGCCGCCTTGCCTATGTCGGCATCACCAGAGCGCGTCGCATCGCGGTGATCAGCCACGCGGCCAATCGCCGCATCTATGCGAACTGGACCAACTCCATCCCCTCCCGCTTCATCGACGAGCTGCCCGAGGCGCACATCCAGCGCGCCGGCGGCGCAGGTCTGGAGCGCGCGCGCATGATCACCGCGCCTTCCGTCTTCGCCGGCGGTGGGCTGATGTCCCGCCGCCCGCGCGTTGTCGAACCGGGCGCCTGGGAGGTGAAGGCGCGTCCCTCCGCGGGCGGCTTCACGGCCGGGGAGCGCGTCTTCCACCAGAAATTCGGGTACGGCCGCATCCTCCGCGTCGATGACGACAAGCTCGACATCGCCTTCGACAAATCCGGCGAGAAACGCCTGCTCGACCGCTTCGTGGAGAAGGCGTGATGGCACTGTCGCACCGTTTCGCGCGGCCCCTCGAAACCATCGCGCTCGAGGGCCTGCCGGAATACGCCGTCCCCGCCTTCGAAGCCGCCTTCCAGACCATCTGCGCCACCGTCGGCTACTTCCGCGAGGAACCCGCCGAGACCTGGCGCATCGAGGGCGTTCGCGAACAAGGCGCCGATGATACCGAGCTCGCCGGCGCCCTGGCCCTCGCGGCCCTCGTCACGGGCATCGAAATGCCCGAACTGCTCCGCGCCGAGACCGAGGCCGATGGCTGGCTCGCACGCACCATCACCGCCTTCCCCGAGCAGCCCGTCGGGCGGCGCTTTCTGATCCGCCCGACCCACGTCCCGAACCCCATCGCCTATGGCCGTGTCGTCCTCCGCCTCGACGCCGGCCTCGCCTTCGGCAGCGGCGAGCACGCCTCCACTCAGGGCTGCCTGCTCGCCTTCGAACACGTCGCGCTTCGCCGGCCTCGACGCATCCTCGACCTCGGCAGCGGCTCCGGTATCCTCGCCCTCGCCGCGGCAAAACTGCTGCACCGCCGCGTGCTCGCCACCGACATCGAACCCTGGAGCGTGCGCGTCTGCGCCGAAAACGCCCGCATGAACGGCCAAGCCATCCGCATGCGCGCCGTCCTCGCCGATGGCTGGCGAAGTCCGCGCGTGCGAGGGCCCTACGACCTGGTCTTCGCGAACATCCTGGCGCGGCCGCTGTGCGCGATGGCGAAGGATCTGGCGGAGAACCTCGCCGTGGGTGGCACGGCAATCCTCGCAGGGCTGCTCGGGACGCAGGCGCGGATGGTGCTGGCGGCGCATCGGCGGTGCGGGCTGCGGCTGGAGCGGCGGATTAATCTGGGGCCGTGGACGACGTTGGTGTTGAGGAAGAAAGCATGGGGGAAATGAATTTCACCCAGACCCCCATTCTTTCTTTTTTGTTGAATGGGATTGGGTGGGCGGGCGGTGCTTCTGGCGGCAAGGAGAGCACGCCCGCAGTGGGGACCAGTTTGTTGATCGGTGCCAGTTGCGCGGGCTGTACTCCCTCGTCCAGCGAGCACTTCCTGCCAACTCGTGCCAGAAAATTAGACTTTTTAATCGGTGCCGGCTACGCGGGCATTACCCCTGCGTCAAGCGAGCCCTCGCGAACCACCAGCACCAAAAAGCCAAGAAAGAAAGAATGGCGGTTCGGGGGAAATTCCTTTCCCCCGATCTTGCTTCTCCTCGCCCTCCTCTCGGCCTGCGTCGCACCGCCACCTCCGCGCGAGCCGCCCCTCTTCTACCCGGCCTCGGCGCGGGAGCGGATGCTGCGCATTGCCATCGCGGAGTGGGAGGATTGGGGGCGGCTTACGCCGGAGACGGTGCCTACTTCAGCCGAGGGGTCGCGCGAGAATTTTCCGCGGGTGCTGGCCTATTGGCGGGCGCTTGATCCGGGTGGGGATCGAGGCGCCATCGCCCGCAATCGGCGGCGCTTCAGTGCTGGCGCGGGGGGTGTTTGGGACGAGCCGGCGTGGTCGGCGGCCTTCATCAGTTTCGTGCTACGCGCGGCGGGGGTCGATGGCCGCGAGTTTCCGCCCAGTGCGGCGCACGCCACTTATGTCGATGCGTTGATTGCCGATGCGGCGGAGTTTGCGGATCGGGCGCCGTTCGTGCCGCATGGGCCGGCGAGCTACAGCCCGGCCTTAGGGGATTTGGTGTGTGCCGACAGGTCGCCGCGCCCAATCGCGGACTGGGCCGAGCGTGCAGCGGATGCGGGGCGCTTCCGGCCGATGCATTGCGACATCGTGGTTGCCAATGTCGCCGGCGGGGTCGAGGCGGTTGGCGGCAATGTGCGTGATGCCGTCACTCGGACCCGCCTGCCGACCACGCCGGATGGCCGGCTGATCCTGGCCCCTGGTGCAACTCCGCGTATCTTCGCCATATTCGAGAACCGTCTGGGCCGCCTGCCGGCCCGCTTGCGCCAGGAAGAGCCCGTTTCATGACCCATCTTTTCGATCCGCTGACGTTGCGCGGCGTCACCTTCAAGAACCGCATCGGGGTGGCGCCGATGTGCCAGTACTCCGCCGGCACCGATGGCCGGCCGACCGAATGGCACCTGGCGCATCTGCTCCAGCGTGCGCTTGGTGGCGCCGGGCTGGTGTGCGTGGAGGCCTCGGGCGTCGTGCCGGAGGGCCGCATCACGCCGGGTTGCCTCGGCATCTGGGATGACGCGCAGGAGGCCTCGCACACCCGCCTGGCGCACGCGATCACGCGCGGCGGCGCAGTGCCTGGCGTCCAGCTCGCCCATGCCGGCCGCAAGGCGAGCCGCGCGGTGTCGTGGGAGCGTGGACCGGCGGTGCCGGGCTGGGAGATCGTAGGGCCGAGCGCCGAGGCATTTGGTGACTTCGCGACACCCGATGCGCTGACGCCAGCCGAGATCGAGGCGCTGCCGGAGGTTTTCGCCACCGCCGCCCGCCGCGCCGTCCGCGCCGGCTACGGTTTCGTCGAGGTGCATGGCGCGCACGGCTACCTCATGCACCAGTTCCTCTCGCCGCTGTCGAACACCCGCAACGACGCCTGGGGCGGTGATTTCGCGGGGCGCACCCGCCTGCTGCTCGATACCGCGGCGGCCGTGCGCGCGGCCATCCCGGACGGCATGCCGCTGTTCGTTCGGCTTTCGCATACGGATTGGGTGCCGGGTGGGTGGACGACCGAGGAGACGGTGCAGCTTTCGGCACTGCTGAAGGGGCGCGGCGTGGACCTGATCAGCGTCTCGTCCGGCGGCAATGATCCGCGCCAGCAGATCGACCTCAAGCCCATGTACCAGGTGCCTGGCGCGGAGGCGGTGCGCCATGGTGCCGGTATCGCGGTGGGCGTCGCCGGCCTGATCACGACTGCGGAGGAAGCCCAGGGCATCGTCGCCGATGGTCGCGCCGACATGGTGTTCCTCGCCCGCGTCGTGGTGCGCGAGCCCTACTGGCCGGCGCAGGCGGCGATCACGCTGGGCCGGCCCGAGGCGCTGCGCATTCCGCCCGAGTATCAGCGCGGCTGGGACGCCTGGGGCGCGCTGCCGACCGACAAGGGCATTGCCAAGGCGATGCCTGCGCTCTGACGGCGTTGGGCGTGCGATGCGCGGGAAAGCACGAGGCGTCGCACATTCAATACGAGGTTTAGCGCGGCTCGGGCGCCTGGGCCGTCTTGCCGACCGGCAGAGGAATGGCCCAGGCGATGCTCGTGCACTGACGGCGTAGCGCCGAGCGAACTACAGGAAGACGCGCCACGAGGCATTGATTGACCTTGTTGGCACCGCTCGCCGCACGTCGAGTGCTCGATAAAGCCGGGGCACATCGGCCGCGTTGGTTCGGTGGTGCAGGATGCAGTGAGGAATCTGCCTTGCTCTCCGGTCCCACCTGAAGCCCTGCCCGAAATTTTATAATTTCGTAAACCGAACATATTTGATACATCACGATCTTTGGTGGATTGTAGATGCATGGCGCGGTTTGCGAGCTTCGACGAGGCGGTGGCCGTCGTTCAGGAAAACGACCGCGTCTCGGTGGCGAGCCTCGCACGCGCCCTCGGCGTGTCCTCCGCGGCGGCGTTCGGCCTGCTCGCTCGCTTGCTCGACGAGGGCCATATCGAAGGGGCCGGCGAGGATGGCTGGCACCGGGTGATCACCATCCAGGCGCGGCGCCGCTGGGACAAGAACGGCAGCAGCTCCGGCACGCCGAGCGGCCGCATCGCCGTGCTCGAATCGGAAAATGCCGATCTTCGTCACAAGCTACGCGAGGTCGAGGAACGGCTGACGCAGCGCAGTTCGGCACCGGCCGCCGCGCCACGCATGAGGGCAACCGCGGCGCAGCAGGAGGATGAGATGGCGCATACGCGGCGCCGCCTCCGTCACCTCCTCGCCCGCGCCCTGCACCCCGACCGCGCGGAGGGCAACGTCATGGAGCGCAACATCCACACGGACCTGTTCAAGCGCCTCTGGCCGGAGATCGAGGCCGCGATCTCAGGCAAGCCGTCGCCGGATGAAGAGCAGGCGTAGCTGCGCTTCAATCGCTGAGCTGCGGCGGGCGGCGAGGAAAACCGACACCGGCGCGGCCGGGCAGTAGTGCCCACGGAGTGGGCCGAGCGCACGGCTGGACATCGCCGAGGATTGCCGCGCCGGAGTAGCAGGACCACCGCCTCGCTTCTTGATGTGCGGTCGCGGGCGGGGCCGAGAGCCCGCCCGGCGCCTCAAGGCACCAATGCGACCCTACTCCGCCGCCTTCGGCATGTGGCCAAGCGTGCCCTCGTACTTCACGGCACTATCAGCTGGCAGCCACTCCGCCTCCATCTCGCGGATGCGGTCGAAGCCGGCGAACTGGTGCAGGTTGCCCACCGGGTGCGCCTTGAACTTCGCGTCATAGGCGGCCTCGGCCATGGGGCCGCCCTCCTTCAGCGCGACCGCGAAATCATGCACCGCCATCAGGGTCGCGCGCATCGCGGCACCAGGCAGGATGGTCACGGCGATGCCGAGTTCGGCCATCGTCTCGGCGCTCATGCGCGGGGAGATCCCCGTCATGTTGTAGAAGACCGGGCCGTGCACGCCGGCGCAGATCGCGGCCACTTCCTCCAGGCTCGCGGGCCCCTCGACAAAGGCCAGGTCGGCACCCGCATCGAGGAAGGCGTTCGCCCGCCACAACGCCTCCGCCATGGAACCGCCATGCGCGCCCCGCGCGTCGGTGCGCGCGACGAGGACGAAGCTCGGGTCGAGCGCATCGCGCACACTCGCGGCCGCGCGAATTTTGCCCACCGCCTCGTCGCGCGCGATCACCTCGCGCCCGGCAACATGGCCGCAGCGCTTTGGCGCCACCTGGTCCTCCATGTGCAGCCCGGCGATGCCGCCGCGAATGTACTCCTCGACCGTTCGCGCCACGTTGATCGCGTTGCCGAAGCCGGTGTCGGCGTCGGCGATCAGCGGCACCCGTACGGCGCTCGCGATGTGCTTGGCGTTCATGGCCATCTCGGTCTGCGTCACTAAGCCGGCATCGGGCAGGCCAAGCATCGAGAGCGAGGTGCCGTAGCCGGACATGTAGAGCGCCGGAAAACCCACCTCCTCCAGCACGCGCGCCGACATCGCGTTGTAGCAGCCGGGCACGATCAGGGGCTTGGCCGCCGCCATCGCCGCGCGCAGCCGCGCGCCGGGGGTGGCCGTCTGTCCTTCGCCGAGACGCATGATCTAATCTCCTTCTGGGTCGAGCACGGCTTCGAGGGTCATCAGCACGGGGTTCTCGCCGCGCACCAGCGTGCCTTCGCTGAGGCGATCCTCGACATCCACCATCGCGATGTCCAGTGGACGGCTGCTGCCCCCGGCACGGATGAACATCTCCGTAAAAGGAACGTCGCTGTCAGGCGCACCGGCGAACCGCGCGCCGATGATGCTGCCGACGCCGCCGCGCAGGACGGCGCGCGGGTAGCCGGCACCCTGCGCAATCGCCTTGATCGCGAGGGTGATGTCCTGGTTCGGTCGCAGCCGCAGCGCGAGGCCAGGATGGCCGTCGGGACGGGTGTCGTCGGTTGCGACGGGCGCAAACAGCCGAAAGCCGGTTTCCGGGTCATCTGAAACCTCAAAGACCGCGCCGGAAAGCGCGACGCCGGTGAGGCGGATCGGCGCCGCGATAACCGTCTCCTCCGGCAGGATATGGCCGCCACGACGGGCGCCATCCGCCTCGTGCCACGTCGCGTGGCAGTGGAAGAAGGAGGCGCCATCGCGCAGCCCGAAGGTGAGTGCGCCCTGTTCGAGGCGCGTGACACCGGGCGGTCGGCGGGCCTCGCTGTACCAGGCCGCGCGCGTCGCATCCGGCGACAGCGCCGGGATTACGTAGCCGAAGGGCGAGAACCCACCGCTCGCGATGGTGAAGGCGCCGGAGCGGAAGCCGCGCGCGGCCAGCGCGTCACGCAGCGTGTCCAGCAACAGCGCGCCCGCCGGCAGCATGATGTCGCAGGGATGCAGCATGGCGGGCACCACGACGGCACGCGGTTCCAGAGCTGGTCCCGGCTGGCGAATGGCACGCATCAGGCCTTCGCCAGCGGCAACATGCCGCGCGCCTCAAGCGCATCGCGCACCAGGCGCTTCGGGACCTTGCCGTAGCCGGACTTGGGCATCTCATCGAGGAAGAAGACACGCTTGGGGATTTTGTATCGCGGCATCTTCTCGCCCATCCAGGCGAGCAGCGCCGCCTCGTCGCCGCCACCCGAGCGCGGCACCACCACGGCAATCCCGACCTCGCCCCAGAGCGGATCTGGCACGCCGAGCACCGCGCATTCGGCGATGTCCGGGTGCGTCAGCAGCTTCTCCTCCACCTCGCGCGGATGGATGTTGGACCCCCCGGAGATGTACATGTCCGACGCCCGGCCGGTGATATAGAGGAAGCCTTCGGCGTCCATGTGCCCGAGGTCGCCGGTGCGGAACCAGCCATCGCGGAAGGCCTTCGCATTGGCCTCGGGATTGTCGAAATAGCCGGCGAAGACGGCCGGGCCGATGACGCAGATCTCGCCGGTTCCGAAGGGCGGCAGCGCGCGGCCCTCGTCATCCTGGATCTCAATCTGCATGCCCGTCCGCTCGAAGCCGCAGGTGCCGATGCGCGCGGCGGGACCGTCCTCCGCCTCATGCTGGTCGG
The DNA here is from genome assembly GCA_028288785.1 of Rhodospirillales bacterium. Taxonomy (GTDB): domain Bacteria; phylum Pseudomonadota; class Alphaproteobacteria; order Acetobacterales; family Acetobacteraceae; genus Plastoroseomonas. Next base: position 9,721 of record JAQGHV010000023.1, read on the forward strand.
GGCGCAGGTAGGTGATGTTGCCGGTCACCTCGCCGAGGCCAAAATACTGCACGATCACGCGGCCTAGCCGCGCCAGGATCATCTGCTGGTCGGCACGGTACATCGGCGCCCCGGCATAGATGACGTGGCGCAGCGCGTGCGGCGCGGCGTCGGGATGCTCGGCCAGCATCTTCAGGATGGTGGGCACGGTGAACAGGTTGGTGACGCGATGCTCCGCGATCAGCCGCCAGGCCTCCGCGATGTCGAAGCGGTCGGTCGGCAGCAGCACCGTCTTCGCCGCGCGCGCCACCTGCGTGAGCTGATGCACGCCCGCGCCATGCGACAGCGGCGCGACGACCAGCGAGGCATCGCGCTCCGTCGTCCCCGGCAGCAGGTCGGCCAAGTGATTGTTCACCACGAACGCCATCTGCCCATGAGTCAACACCGATGCCTTCGAACGGCCGGTGGTGCCGGAGGTAAAGAAGAACCAGCAGGGATCGTCGTATTCGACCGGCTCGGCCGCGACCGTGGCACCCTCATGGGCCGCGATCAACGCCTCCATGTCGTCGCCGAACATCAGCGAGCGGTCCACCTCCTGCGCGACCGCGGCGGCGTGGCCCGGGAAATCCGGGTGGCAGAGGAAGGCGCTCACCTTTGCCATGCGCGCGAGGTCCAGCACCTCGTCGGCCAGCAGCCGGAAGTTGGTCGGCACCCAGACCGCGCCGATGTGGAACACGGCGAACTGCGCCACGAACATCTGCTCGCAGTTCTTGGAATGCACGAGGACGCGGTCACCCTTGCCGATGCCCATGGCGCGCAACCCGGCGGCGATGGCCGCACACCGCGACTCCATCTCCGCCCAGGACCACGCGCGCGTGCCCCAGACGAGGCCCACCCGCGCCGGTTCACGCCGCGCCGCTTGGGTCAGAAGATGCCCGAGATTCATCACCCGGCGGCTCATGCGCGGCTCAGCCATCATCGCTTCCTCCAGCGCCAAACTCGCGGCAAAGCCGGCTGCGTGGCAATAGGTAGTATCGACATGCCAGCCGCGGGTACGCTGGCGCACGCGCAACACGCGGCATGTCGATGCTGACGGCCGGGTTGCGCCTGAGGAACCCGGCGATCGCCGGTCAGATACCCCTGGCCGCAGCTTGCCCATGTGCGATCATCCGGCCAGGATCGATTGGTTTGATCCTGCAACGGACTTGCCACTGATAAGGTCGGACGATCGAAAACCCGAACCGCCGTGCCCGGAGGCCGCCATGCCCGCCACCCCCGAACGCCTGCATTTCATGACCGGCCACGCCACGATCCACCTCGCCCAAGCCGACAACGCCGATGGCATCTCCATCATCGAGCATTACATGGCGCGCGATTTCGGCCCGCCGCTGCACATTCATCACGAAGAGGCCGAAACCTTCCACATCCTCACGGGCCGCTTCCGCTTTCACCGCGACGGCGATATCCTCGAAGTGGGACCCGGAGCCACCGTCCACCTGCCCAAAGGCAGCCGCCACACCTTCCGCGTGCTCTCAGATGAGGCCCGTACCCTGACCATCACCAACGGCCCCTTCGAACGCATGATACGCGCGGCGTCGCGTCCCACGGACAGCGACACCCTGCCGCCGCAAACCCCTCCGACCCCTGAACAACAACAAGCGCTCGCTAAGATCTGCGCCGCCCATCGGATCGACCTGGTCGGGCCGCCGATCGACTGAAGGCCGGGGCCTCTGAACCCAACAGGCGCGCATCTCCCCCACGCCGGACCCGAGATGCGTGCAGTTCAAATCAATCCTGAGCGAGCGCAGCCCCCGCGGCGAGCGGCGCAAGCGGCAGCGCGAGACACAACCCGGCGCCGAGGAACAGCAGATACGGCATGGCCGGCAGATCGTTCGCCGCCGCCTCGATGGCCGCCGCACCGAAAATCATCACCGGAATCGCTAGCGGCAACACCAGCAGCGGCAACAACACCCCGCCCCGTCGCGCCCCCAGCGTCAACGCCGCCCCCGCCGTCCCCAACAAAGACAACACCGCCGTCGCCAACCCCAGCGCCACCATTGCCACCCACCACGCCTCAACCGGCAAGTTCAACATCGCCCCCGCCACCGGCGTCGCCACCACCAGAGGCACCCCCGTCGTCACCCAATGCGCCACCGCCTTCGCGAACGCGACCGCCGCCGGATGCACCCCCGACACCAACACCTGGTCCAGCGACCCGTCCTCCGCATCCGCCCCGAACATCCGGTCCAACGGCAACAACGCCGCCAACAACCCCGACGCCAACAACGCCCCCGGAGCCAACCGCCCCAACACCTCCGGCACCGGCCCAACCCCAAACGGAAACAACGCGGCCACCAACACAAAAAACATCACCGCCGCCAAACTGTCCGCCGGATGCCGCAACGCCAGCCGCAAGTCGCGAAAAAAGAGGGCACTCATGAGGGGCAGCAAGGCCGGGGGCGCTTCCCCCTGACCCCCGCCGGGGATCGCGCCGATCCCAGGGCCCCTGCGTGTATTGGTTCTCGGTTTGGTGGGGCTGAGACTTTCACTGAAGCGCCGGGTTGGGGAGGGGGCGCGTGGTGCCCCTGCGCCGAAGGATAGTCCCTCGACGCGCCCCCTCCCCAACCCGGCTCGCCTCCGGCGAGCACTCAACCCCCTCCCAATCCAACAAACCAACGCATGGAGGTCCAGGATCGACACGATCCTGGCGGGGGCCAGGGGCAGAGCCCCGGCCTTGCTCCCTCACAGCGCCAACTCCTTCACCGCGTCCAGCGGCAGGGCGATGTGTGTCGCGGCGATGATCATGCCGCCGGCGGCGCGGTGTGTGGCGAGGAGGGGGGCGAGGCGGGCGACGGAGGCGGTGTCGAGGCCGGTGGTGGGTTCGTCGAGCAGCCAGAGGGGTGCGGCGCCGGGTTCGTCGAGGGCCAGGCGGGCGAGGGCGAGGCGGCGTTTCTGGCCGGAGGAGAGCACGCGGGCCGGGAGGCGGGCGAGCGGGGTGAGGTCGAGGGCGGCGAGGGCCCGGACGACGGCGGTGGCGGGGGCGCCGATGAGGCTGGCGTAGAAGGCCAAGTTTTCGGTAGTGGTGAGGGAGGGCTTCAGGCCGTCCTCGTGGCCGAGGTAGCGGAGCGGTTCGGGGCGGCGGAGGCTGCCTTCGGCCGGGCGGAGGAGGCCGGCGATAAGGCGCAGGAGGGTGGATTTGCCGGCTCCGTTCGGCCCGGTGAGCAGCAGGGCCTCGCCTGGGGCCAGGGTGAAGGACAGGTTTGCGAAGATCGCGCGTTCGCCGCGCAGGCAGGCGAGATTCTCGGCGATCAGCATGGCCGTCGGCCTGAACCTTTCATCATGGGCGAAGTGCGTGGGCGGGGCATGGACCCCCGTGAAGGGGCGTGGTTAAAACCGCCTATCACCGCAGTGCCGCATAGGCGAGGGCGGCATAGCAAAAAGGGTCTCCGCACCATGGGCATGATCGGGCAGGACAGCCTCAAAACCCGCAGCACGCTGGAGGTGGACGGCAAGACCTACCATTACTTCAGCCTGCCCAAGGCGGCGGCGAGCATCGGCGACATCTCCCGCCTGCCCTACAGCCTGAAGGTGCTGCTGGAGAACGTGCTCCGGTTCGAGGACGGCCGCAGCTACACGGTCAACGACGCGAAGGCGATCGCGGACTGGTTGAAGGCGGGCCACTCCGAGAAGGAGGTTCCGTTCAAGCCCGCGCGCATCCTGCTGCAGGATTTCACCGGCGTGCCCGCGGTGGTCGACCTCGCGGCGATGCGCGATGCGCTGCTGAGCCTTGGTGGCGATCCGCGCAAGGTGAACCCGCTGGTGCCGGTCGATCTGGTCATCGATCACTCGGTGATGGTCGATTTCTCCGGCACCAAGCAGGCGCTGCAGGAGAATGTGGACATCGAGTTCCAGCGCAATGGCGAGCGTTATGAGTTCCTCCGCTGGGGCCAGTCCGCCTTCGACAATTTCCGCGTCGTGCCGCCGGGCACCGGCATCTGCCACCAGGTGAACCTGGAATACCTGGCGCAGGTGGTGTGGACCGCGACCGATGCCGGCGACACCTTCGCCTACCCCGACAGCTGCTACGGCACCGACAGCCACACGACGATGGTCAATGGCCTGGGCGTGCTCGGCTGGGGCGTGGGCGGCATCGAGGCCGAGGCGGCGATGCTTGGCCAGCCCATCGCCATGCTCATCCCTGACGTGATCGGCTTCAAGCTGATCGGCCGTGTGCGGGAGGGCGTGACAGCGACCGACCTCGTGCTGACCGTGACGCAGATGCTGCGCAGGAAGGGCGTGGTGGGCAAGTTCGTGGAGTTCTATGGCCCCGGCCTGGCTGACCTCGCCCTCGCCGACCGTGCGACGATCGGGAACATGGCACCCGAATACGGCGCCACCTGCGGGTTCTTCCCGGTCGATGAGACCACGATGACCTATTTGCGCCTTTCGGGCCGCGACGAGCACCGGATGAAGCTGGTGGAAGCCTATGCGAAGGCGCAGGGCATGTGGCGCGCCGCCGATGCCGAGGACCCGGTGTTCTCCGACACCCTGGAACTCGACCTCGACCAGGTGGAACCGTCGCTCGCCGGCCCGAAGCGGCCGCAGGACCGTGTTGCGCTCTCCAATGCCGCGATGTCGTTCGGCAAGGACCTTGCCGCCGGCATCATGGGCACGTCCGGTGACCAGGCCGAGCTGCGCGTGCCGTTGGCGGGCGTGAACTACGACCTCGGGCATGGCGACGTGGTGATCGCGGCGATCACCTCCTGCACCAACACGTCGAACCCCTATGTGCTCGTGGCAGCCGGCCTCGTGGCGCGCAAGGCGGTGGCGAAGGGCCTCACGGCGAAGCCCTGGGTGAAGACCTCGCTCGCGCCGGGTTCGCAGGTGGTGACCGAGTATCTCGACAAGTCGGGCCTGTCGAAGGACCTCGACGCCCTGGGCTTCCAGACCGTGGGCTATGGCTGCACGACGTGCATCGGCAATTCCGGCCCGCTGTCGGACCCGATCACCGAAGCGATCGAGGACAACAAGCTGGTGGTGGCCTCGGTGCTGTCGGGCAACCGCAACTTCGAGGGCCGCGTGCATGCCAATGTGCGCGCCAACTACCTGGCGTCTCCGCCCCTGGTCGTGGCCTATGCGCTCGCGGGCACGATCAAGCTCGACCTGACGACGCAGCCGCTCGGCAACGGGAGCGATGGCCAGCCGGTGTTCCTGAAGGACATCTGGCCGACGCAGAAGGAAGTCTCGGACACGGTCGCGAGCGTCGTCTCGCGCGAGATGTTCCAGGAGCGCTACGGCGATGTGTTCAAGGGCCCGCCGCAGTGGCAGGCGATCAAGGTCGATGCCGACAGCGACACCTATCGCTGGAACTCCGGCTCCACCTACGTGCAGAACCCGCCCTACTTCGAGGGCATGACGGCCGCGCTCACGCCGATCGCCGATGTGAAGGGGGCGCGCATCCTTGCCCTGCTCGCGGACAGCATCACGACCGACCACATCTCCCCGGCCGGCAACATCCGCAAATCCTCGCCCGCCGGCGAGTATCTGGTCGAGCATCAGGTGCGGCAGAACGACTTCAACAGCTACGGCGCGCGCCGCGGCAATCATGAAGTCATGATGCGCGGCACCTTCGCCAATATTCGAATCAAGAACGAGATGCTGCCGGGCGTCGAAGGCGGCATGTCCGTGCATCGCCCCTCCGGCGACGTCGCGCCGATCTATGACGTGGCGATGCGCTACAAGCGCGAAGGCACGCCGCTGATCGTGCTCGGCGGAAAGGAATACGGCACCGGCTCGTCGCGCGACTGGGCGGCAAAGGGCACCTTCCTGCTCGGCGTGAAGGCGGTGATCGCGGAGAGCTTCGAGCGCATCCACCGCTCGAACCTGGTCGGCATGGGCGTGCTGCCGCTGATGTTCAAAGCCGGCGAGGATCGCAAGTCCCTCGGCCTTACTGGCGAGGAAATCCTCGACATCGAGGGGGTGGAGGCACTGTCGCCGCGCATGACGCTCGCGCTCATCATCCATCGCCCTGATGGTACCGAGACGCGGACGGAAGTGATGTGCCGCGTCGATACGGCGGACGAGGTCGAGTACTACAAGAACGGCGGCATCCTGCAGTACGTGCTGCGCGGGATGGCGAAGGCGGCCTGAGGGAAGTAGGGCGCCGTTCGCGGCGCCCTACGACCAAGGCCCCTTGTGCCTTGGTTTGTCGGAAGGAGGTCGGGATTGCCCGCTCCTTACCGACGGCCCGATGAGTGCCAGCCGCTTTTTTCTTTGCCTCTCGCTGGCCGGTTCCACCCTGGGCAGCACCGCGTTCGACGACTAGCCTCCCGGCCGGCCCGGCAAAGACCCGGCCCAGGGAGAGAAGAATGACCGACACCCAACTCGGCCGCAGGGCGGCCATGGCCAGCGCCGCCGGCCTGCTCGCCGCCGCGAGCCAGGCCCAAGCCCAGACTCCCGCCGCTCCGGCAGCCCACAACGTGCCCTCCTCCACCGGCACCACGGCCGCCCGCACGCCGGCGCCGCCGAACGCCACGGACTGCCACTTCCACATCTACAATGCGCGCTTCCCGGCGGCTGCCGGCGCCACGCTGCTGCCGCCCGACGCCACCGTCGAGAACTACCGCGCCCTGCAGCGCCGCACCGGCACCACCCGCGGCGTACTCGTCCAGCCCTCCACCTACGGCACCGACAACCGCCTCCACCTGGAATCCATGGCCGCCCTCGGGCGCGCCAACTTCCGCATGGTGGCCGTGGTGAACGACCAAGTGACGGACGCCGAACTCCGCCGCCTCAACGGGCTCGGTGTGCGCGGCATCCGCTTCAACCTGGTCCAGGCAGGTGCGACGACGCTCGCGATGCTGGAGCCGCTGTCGCGCCGCATCGCGGCCATGAACTGGCACGTGCAGCTGCACATGACCGGCACCCAGATCGGCGAGGCCAACGACCTGCTGCTGCGCCTGCCGAGCCGCATCGTCTTCGACCACCGCATGCGCCTGCCGGTCGCCGAGCGCCTCAACAGCCCCGGCTTCACCACCGGCCTGCGGCTGCTCGCGCGCGGCAAGACCTGGGTGAAGCTCTCCGGCCTGTACATGGACAGCCAGGCCGGGCCGCCCGGCTATGCCGACAGCGTCGCCGTCGCCAAGGCGCTGTTCGCGGCCAACCCGGACCGCATGGTCTGGGGCAGCGACTGGCCGCACCCGACCGAGGCCGCCGGCAGCAAGCCGGACGACGCGAACCTGCTCGACCTTCTCGCCGAATGCGTGCCGGACCAAGCGGCACGGAACCGCGTGCTGGTGGACAATGCGGCGGAACTTTACGATTTTCCGCGGGCGAGGCGCCGGTAGGAAGGAAGCAGCGGGGGAAGGAATTCCCCTGCACCCCTTTCTTTTGATTTTGGGTTTTGGCGTGTCCCCAGCAGGCTTGAACGCGGCGGGACGCCGATGGAATGTGTCTTGCATCGCTCCAAGGTTGAGCGCTGCACCTTAGAAAGTTGAGTGATGAACTGGTCTGCACTACGTGCCGAATGGGCACCGAACGTCACGCGCGATCTGTTGGCTGGCACCGTCGTCGCCCTCGCCCTGATACCGGAATCCATTGCCTTCTCGATCATCGCGGGCGTCGATCCCAAGGTCGGCCTCTACGCCTCCTTCTGCATCGCCGTCGTCACGGCAATCGCCGGCGGGCGGCCCGCCATGATCTCAGCCGCGACCGGAGCCATGGCGCTGGTCATGGTGACGCTGGTCAGGGATCACGGCGTCGGCTTCCTGTTCGCCGCCACCATCCTGACCGGCCTGCTGCAACTGGTCGCGAGCGCCCTGCGGCTCGGCGACCTGATGCGGTTCGTGTCGCGCTCCGTCGTCACGGGATTCGTCAACGCCCTCGCCATCCTGATCTTCATGGCCCAGCTTCCCGAACTGATCGGACAGGGTTGGCAGGTCTACGCCATGGTCGGCGTCGGGCTCGGCATCATCTACCTGCTGCCGCGCCTGACCAAGGCGGTGCCGTCGCCCCTCGTCACCATCGTGGTGCTGACCGCGTTTTCGATGGCCGTCGGCCTCGACCTGCGCACGGTCGGCGATATGGGCGAGTTGCCCAACGAGCTGCCCTTCTTCGCCATCCCTCAGGTACCGTTCACGCTCGAGACGCTGCTCATCATCCTGCCCTATGCGTTGACGCTGACCATGGTCGGGCTGCTTGAGAGCCTGATGACGGCCGCGATCATCGATGAGATGACCGACACCACCTCCAACAAGAACCGGGAATGCGCCGGGCAAGGCCTGGCGAACATCACCTCCGGCCTGTTCGGCGGCATGGCGGGCTGCGCCATGATCGGGCAATCCGTCATCAACGTCTCGTCGGGGGGGCGGGGCCGCCTGTCCTGCCTGTGGGCCGGCGTGTTCCTGCTGTTCCTCATCGTGGTGCTCGGGCCCTGGGTGAAGCAGATCCCGATGGCGGCGCTCGTTGCAGTCATGGTGATGGTGTCGATAAACACCTTCCAGTGGCAGTCGATCCGGACGCTTGTCGTGCACCCGAAAAGCTCCAGTTTCGTCATGCTCGCGACCGTCGCTGTCGTCGTGGCAACGCATGATCTGGCCAAGGGCGTGCTGGTCGGCGTGATCCTGAGCGGCCTGTTCTTTGCGCAGAAGGTATCGCGCTTCTTCGGGGTCGAATCGGATTTGAACGATGCCGCCATCCGCACCTACCGTGTCACCGGACAGCTGTTCTTCGCGACCGCCGAGGCATTCCATAGCGCCTTCGACTTCCGCGAAACTGGCCTGAGGGGCGTCGTCATCGATGTGCGGGCCGCGCATTTCTGGGACATCACCGGCATCAATGCGCTGGATCGCGTGGTGCTGAAATTCCGGCACCATGATGTGCCGGTCGACCTGATCGGCCTGAATGAAGCGAGCCAGACGATGGTGGACAAGCTGGCGTTGCACGACAAGCCCGGCGCTACCGCTTCCGCCATCGGCCACTGACTGCAGGCACGCTTTAATATCGGCGCTCGGTAGCCTTTGGCCGCCGAGGCCGAGTCGTCCAATTCCGTCAGCCCCGGAGGCAACTACTCTCTCCGAGCCTGCCTTCCGCCGATCAGGATTCCTGATGGGCGATGGACCAGCTGCGCCTTTCCGTACCCATCGGCGCTGTCCCCGGCAGACTTCGCCACCCAGAACGCCAGCCGCCCGCCAAACAAAACCAATAATCAAAAAAGAAAGAATGGGGGCCTGGGGGAAATTCATCTCTCCCATGCTTTCTGGTTCAACCCCCGCGCCAAGAAGAAAGCCGGCACGCACATCACCCACATCGCCCAGAACATCTGCCCTCCGATGCTCGCGTAGAGCTGCCCCGAGACCAGCGTCATTACCATCAGCGAAAGACCGGTCCCCAGCGAGGCGTGCAGCGTTTGCGCCGCGCCGACCTGCCCAGCCGGCATGTGTTCCGACAGCAGCCGCATGGCGCAAAGATGCTGCGCGCCGAAGGTGAGCGCGTGCAGAGACTGCGCAACGACCAGCGCCGGCAGCCAGGTGGTCTCCGCGAGGATCGCCCAGCGGATAAGCCCCGCGCCGGCCGCCAGCATGGTGAGGCCCGACCAGCCGAGCCTTGCCGCCAGCGGCTTGGCGTAGAGGAACAGGATGATCTCGGCGACGACCCCTTCGGCCCAGAGCAGGCCGATGGTCGAGGCGCTGTGCCCGGCCGCGGCCCAGTGGATGGCGGCGAAGCCATAGGCCGCCGCGTGGCTGCCCTGGATGAGTGCCGAGAGCAGGAGGATGCGGCGGAACAGCGGGTCCGCCAGCGGCGTCATGAAGCTGCCGTGGCTGGGCGTGCGCCGGGCCTCCGCGGCCGGCAGCAGCAGTGCCGCGATCGCCGCCACCAGCAGTGCAGCGCAGACGATCAACGGCACGGTGCCGAGACCCCACTGTCCCACCACCACGCCCGCCAGTGCCGAAGCCGCGATGAAGGCGACGCTGCCGACGCTGCGCACCCGCCCATAGTCGAAGGCGCCGTTGCGCGCGGCCGCGACGGTCAGGGATTCGCTCAACGGAACCAGCGGCCCCATCGCGCAGCTGTAGAGGACGTTCAGCGCGATCAGGACGAAGATGACCCCGACCATCCCCCATGGCACCAGCGCGAACGCAATCTGGATGCACGCGGCGGCCACCGCGCAGATCGCGAGCACGCGCCGCATCCCCTGCCGATCCGCCACCGCGCCGAGCAAGGGTCCGGCGATCATGCGTGCCAGGCTGCCCGAGAACAGCACGGCCGCGATGCCTTGTGGCGACAGCCCGGCGGCCGCGAGGAAGGGCGGAAAGAAGGGCAGCGTCGTGCCGATGGCCGCGAACATCGCGGAAAGCAGCAGGGCGAAGCGCGCGGCGGTCATCGTCACGCCAGGGAGACTGACGCGCGCACCACCGGTTGCAAAGCGCCCGCGCCCGTGTCACGCGTTTCCTCATAAAGAAGACGGCGCCCCCCATGAGCCATTATCAGATGTTCCAGCCGCGTGTTCGCGCCGTGCTCGGTCCCACCAACACCGGCAAGACCCATCTCGCGATCGAGCGGATGCTGGCGCATGCGTCGGGCATCATCGGCTTTCCGCTGCGCCTCCTCGCGCGCGAAAACTACGATCGCATGGTCGCCGCGAAGGGGGCCAAGTACGTCGCTCTGATCACCGGCGAGGAAAAAATCATCCCGCCCGAGGCCAAGTGGTTCGCGTGCACGGTGGAGGCGATGCCGCTCGACCGCCGTGCGGAGTTCGTGGCCGTCGATGAGATCCAGCTCTGCGCCGATCCCGATCGCGGCCACGTGTTCACCGACCGGCTGCTGAACGCGCGCGGCATGGTCGAGACGATGTTCATGGGTGCGGAGACGATTCGCCCCCTGTTGCAGCGCTTGGTGCCGGGGATCGAGTTCGAAACGCGCCAGCGCCTGTCCCAGCTCACCTATGCCGGCCCCGCCAAGCTGTCGCGCCTGCCGACGCGCTCCGCCGTTGTCGCGTTCAGCGCGGCCGAGGTCTATGCCATCGCGGAGGCCATCCGGCGCCGGCGTGGCGGCTGCGCTGTCGTGATGGGCCGGTTGAGCCCGCGCACGCGCAACGCCCAGGTGGCGCTGTACCAGAACCGTGAGGTCGATTTCCTGGTGGCGACGGACGCCATCGGCATGGGCCTCAACATGGATGTGGACCATGTCGCCTTCGCCGCGATCCAGAAGTTCGACGGCCACCGCTCGCGTCCGCTGGAGCCGCAGGAGGCCGCGCAGATTGCCGGCCGCGCCGGGCGCGGGATGCGCGACGGCAGCTTTGGCGTCACCGGCGATTGCCCCCCGCTCGATGAAGACATCGTCCACAAGATCGAGGGCCACCAATTCGAGGCGCTGACCCAGCTTGCCTGGCGCAATTCGGAGCTCGATTTCGGCTCGCTCGATGCGCTGCTGGCGTCGCTGGCCTTGCCGCCGCCGGCCGCGGGCCTCGCGCGCGGCAATGACGCGACCGACCACATGGCGCTGGACGTGCTTTCGCGTGATCCGGATATCCGCAAGCTCGCCGAGGGCCGCACCCGCGTGCGCCTGCTGTGGGAAGCCTGCCAGGTGCCGGACTTCCGCAAGCTCGCGGATGACAGCCATACGAAGCTCGCCGCGAAGCTGTTCATGCAACTGGCGACCGATGGCGTGCTCGAGCGCGAGTGGGTTGCGACCTCGCTCGCCGGCCTCGGGCGCATCGATGGTGACCTCGATACGTTGATGGCGCGCCTCGCGTCGATCCGCGTGTGGTCCTACATCGCCGCGCGTTCGGATTGGGTTACGGATGCCGCCGAGTTCCAGGCGGAGGCCCGCAAGGCCGAGGATGTCGTCTCCGACGCGCTGCACGAGAGCCTGACCGCGCGCTTCGTGGATCGCCGCGCCGCTCACCTGATCCGCCGGCTCGACGACACGTCGGAGGAATTGCTCTCCGCCGTGACCCGCCACGGGCAGGTCGTGGTCGAGGGCCACAATGTCGGCCATGTGCGCGGCTTCGCCTTCGAGCCCGAGGCCGGCATCGAGGATGAGGAGCAGCGCAAGCTGGTCCTCCGCGCCGCACGCCGCGCGCTGATCAGCGAAATCCCCCGCCGCGTCACCGCCCTGGAGCAGGCCAAGGACGAGGCCTTCGCGCTGACGCCGGCGAACCGCGTGACCTGGACGTACCATGCCGGATTCAACACGCCGGTCGGCTTGGGCGACACCGCGGAGATCGCGCGCCTGCGCCCCGGCGCCGAGGCCGCGAAGCCGCAGGTCGAGGTCCTCGCGACCGAATTCTTGGACGGCACCCAGCGCGAACGCATCCGCGTGCGGCTCTCCGCCTGGATCGAGAGCCACATCGCGAAGGAGCTTTCCGCCATCGCCAAGGTGGAGGCGAAGGCGGCCGAGGAAGGCGCCCTGCGCGGGCCGGCGTTCGTGCTGCGCGAGTCGCTCGGCCTCGCGCCGGGTGCCACGGAGCGCGACGTCACCTCCGACCTGCGCCAGAAGCTGAAGGCGATCGGCGTGCGCGCCGGGCGCTACGCGCTGTATCTGCCGGAAGTGCTGAAACCCAAGCCGATGGCGCTGCGGGCACAGCTTTGGGCGCTGCTGCGCAATATCGAGACGCCGGCGCTGCCGGGCGGCGGCTTGGTCGCGATAGCGCCGCCGGCCGACTGGCCCGCCGGTTTCGCCGAGGCGATGGGCTGGCTGCCGGCGGGGCAGATGCTGCTGCGCCTGGATGTCGCGGAGCGCATCGCCGCCGAGCTCGGCTTCCTGACGAGGCGCGCCCCGGCCATGCTGCCCGGCGACCTCGCCAGCCGGCTGGGCCTGAAGGCGGATGCGCTGCCCGCCGCCGTGGAGGCGATGGGCTTCCGGCTGATGCCGGGCGGCGAGCTGCCGGAGGCCGAGTATGGCCCGCCGACGCCAACCCGCATCGGACTGCCGCGGCCCGAACACAACCAGCATCGCGGCCCCCGCCGGGATGCGCGCGCCCAAGGGGAACGTG
>JAQGHV010000038.1 GCA_028288785.1 Rhodospirillales bacterium
GGGCGCCTGCATCTGCACGATCATCCGGACCCCGGAACCGCGCCACCCGCCATGCCCGATGCCGCCGAGATCGCGGAGCAGCGCATCACGGTGTCGCACTGGCTTGAGGATCGTGGGGCGCTGGATAGGCTGCTCAGTGAGTTCCGTGTGTATGTCGCGCCGCGGCTGCATGAGGGCATCGGGATGGCCTTCCTCGAGGCGCTCGCGCGCGGGCAATGCGTGGTCGCCGCCGACCGGCCCACGATGGGCGAGTACATCACCCATGGCGTGAACGGGCTGCTCTTCGCGCCGGGGCGTCCGGCGCCGCTGGACTTTTCCCCTGGTGCGCGGCTCGGCGCCCGCGCGCGGGATCTTGTGGCGTTGGGCCATGTCCGCTGGCAGCGCGACGCGTCGGGGCGGCTGCTCGACGCACTGACCGCGCCGCCCGGCTCGACACTGCGCGCGCTGGCGGAACCCTTCGCGGCGATGGGCGCTTTTCCGCCCCGCTCGCCCCCGGAATGGCAGGTCGGTGGGCTGGCCGACTCACCGCTCCACGAGCCGGCCGCTTTCCCGCTCCGGGAGCCGTCCGTTTCACCGCTCCGCGAGACGGTCGCTTCCCCGCTTGAAGGTTTGGCGGGTTCGCCGCTCATCGGGCCGGCGGGGCACTCCGCGACATGAGGGTTACCATCGCCGTCGTCACGCTGAACGCCGGCGCCGTGCTGGAAGCCACACTCGCCTCCATCGCCGCGCAGAGTTTTCCCCATGAGCTGGTGATCGTCGATGGCGGCTCGACCGACGAGACGCTCGCCATCGCGCAGGCGCCACGATGGCGCGCCGCGCAGGTTGTGAGCGAGCCCGACGGTGGCCCCTACGATGCGATGGAGAAGGCCGCACGCATTGCCGCCGGCGAGCACATCCTGTTCATGAACGCAGGCGACATCTTCGCCGACCCACTCGCCATCGAGCAGGCGATCGCGCCGGCGCCCGACGCGGCCGACATCATCTACGGCCACCATTTCTGGCGGACCCTGGAGGGCGAGGTCGCGCTGCACCGCGCCGCGGATTTCGAGGACACCTGGCAGCGTCTGCAAACCGGCGACCTGCACCCTGAATGGCAAGGGGGCGTGCCCTGCCACCAGGCCACCTTCACGCGCCGAAGCCTGCTGCTGGAACTCGGCTACGACGCGCGGTACCGCATCGCGGCCGATCACGACTTCCTCTATCGCGCACGCCGCGCCGGGGCGCGCTTCCACCACGCCGGCATCGCCATCGCCGTCTATGCGCAAGGCGGGATGTCGCACCAGCACGAACAGCGCTGCTTCCACGAATGGTGGGAGATCGCGCAACGCCACGGCGATGCGGCGGCGGCGACAGGCTATTTCCGCGCCCGCTTCGGCGCTGCGGTGACGATGGACCCCGCACTGCTCGCCCCGCGCGTAGCGCTGCTGCGCGACAGCGGATTGTTCTTCGAGGATTGGTATCGGGTGCGTCAGCTCGCCGGCCGCCCGCATATCGCGCCGATCGAGCACTACATCGCCGAAGGGGCGGCGCGCGGCGTGAGCCCCATCCCCTTCTTCGACCCTGCCTTCTACGCGGCGAGGCACCCGGCGGCGGCCGAAGGCTCGATGACCCTGTTCGAACACGCGATCCGCCATGGCCCGCCACTCGGCGAGGATTGTTTCGATTGGGGCGATGCGCGCCACCCGCTCGCGCCGCTGCGCCGCCTGTTCGATCCGGCACGGGATACAATCGCGATCCTGGTCGCGCGCATCTGCGCACTCGACGGACGCGCGCTGATGGCACTGTTCCCAGAGGCCGGCTCGCTGGGCCCGCCCGCCACCGAAGTTGCACCGCAGGCGCCCAACGAACGCGACGGCGACTGGCAGTTCCTGAGCGGCGTCAGCGAGGTGGAGGAGGGACCCTACCCGGAACTGGCGCTGGATCAGCCCTTCCGCTGGTGCGTTGGCGAGAACAGTGCCTTTCGCCTGTTTAGCGCCGCATCGGGCACGCGCGGCCTGCGCCTGCGCCTGCGCAACACCCAGACCAGCCAGGCGATCACCCTGCTCGATCAGGACCAGCGCGTGCTGGCGCAGGCTACGCTACCGGCCGCGGGCATGGCGACGGCGCAGGAGCTGGACTTCACCCTGGCGGCGACGGCCGGCGCGCAGACGCTGGTGCTGCGCACCGCGCGGCAAGCGGCTCCGGATGCGCTGGGGCGGCGGGTCTCGGTGATCCTGGAAGGCATGGAATGGCGCGAGCCACCTGCCGGCCTCGCCGTTGCGATCGTTGCTGCGTCGCGCCAGGCCGCGCCGCCTCGCATCCTCTGGCCGGGGGCGGAGGGCCTGGCGCCTGAAAATATTGATGGCCGCTGGGTTGTCGGGCGGGACGCCGCGCTGGTGATCGAGGCGGATGCCGCGGTGGCGGCGGTGTTGCGCCTGGAATATCGCAGCCCCATCGTGGGTCAGCAGGCGATGGTGCAGGTGGATGGCGGGCAGGCACGGCCCTTCTTCGCCCGTGCATTCGGCGAGGCGGCGCAGAACTGGGAGATGCGCCTATCGCTTCGCGCCGGCTGCACGCGGGTGAGCTTCACCTTTCGGGCGACCGAGCTCGGCACCGACCATGCGCTGCTGCTAGCGAATGCGGAGATCGTCGCTTCTTGACTGCTGGCGAGCGCCGGAACGGCCCGGTCGGTCCAAGGTGTCAAGCGCGTGGCGGCATGTCGAATTACCAAACGTCATTCGGCATGGCGGCCGATGCCACACCAACGGCTTGAGCATTGGCATTGTGCCCGTCAGTGAATAGTCGAATCCGGCTTTCGGGCGAAGCAAAGTGGACCGGAGTTTCGCGCCCCGAGTGACCACGGCCAAACCGACCACCGTGAGCCGTACCCTTATATTTCCCTGCCGATATCCAACACCGGCGTGAACCCCCCAAAAATCATCCGCTTCCCATCGAACGGCATCGCGCCACCGGCCGCGAGCCGCGGGTCTGCCATCAGCTTCGGCATCGCCGCGTCGCGCGTCGCCTTGTCCGGCCATTCGATCCAGGAGAAAACCACGCTCTCATCGGCCTCCGCCTTCACCGCCATGAAGAAATCCGTCGTGTGGCCTTTGCGGACATCGTCGCCCCAGCATTCGGTAACGCGCAGTGCGCCATATTCCAGGAACACGGAATCGGCCTTGGTGGCGTGGTCAATGAAGGCCTGCCGGTTGGCGTTCGGCACCGCGATGATGAAGCCATCCACGTAACGCATCGTCCTGCTCCTGCCGTTTGGTGTTGAGGACACCCTGATCTAGCCGGGCAACGCAGTCACGATTTTAGAAGACGAGTGAGTTCGTCGAGGATCCCCGGATCATCAATGGTCGGCGGCACCGTATAGGCGTCGCCATCCGCGATCTTGCGCATGGTGCCCCGTAGGATCTTGCCGGAGCGGGTCTTCGGCAGCCGCGGAACCACCCGCGCATCCTTGAATGCGGCGACTGGGCCGATGCGTTCGCGGACCAGCGCCACGAGTTCGCGCGCGATGGTCGCCTCGTCGCGTGTCACCCCCGCCTTGAGAATGACCAAGCCCATCGGCGCCTGCCCCTTCAACGCATCATGCACGCCGATCACGGCGCATTCGGCCACATCCGGGTGGCCCGCGAGCACCTCCTCGATGGCGCCGGTCGACAGGCGATGGCCGGCGACGTTGATGATGTCGTCGGTGCGCGACATCACCCAAACATAGCCCTCGGCATCGACCATCCCGGCATCGGAGGTGTCGTACCAGCCGGGGAAGCGCTCCAGGTAGGCGGAGCGGAAGCGCGCATCGGCATTGTACAGGGTAGGGAGTCCCGCGGGGGGCATCGGCAGGCGGATCGCGAGCGTGCCGATGTCGCCGGGTGCGACGGGCTGTCCCGCCTCATCGAGGGCGGCCACCCCGTAGCCAGGCGCGGCCTTGCCGCCCGATCCGGCGCGCATCGGAAACAGTCCCAGGCCCCGGAAATTGCCGGTGATGGTCCACCCGGTCTCGGTCTGCCACCAATGGTCGATGACCGGTCGTTGTAGCAGCGCCTCGATCCAGAGCGCGGTCGGCGGGTCGCAGCGTTCGCCGGCCAGGAAAAGGGCTGACAGCGCGCCGAGATCGTATCGCGCGATCAGCGCCCCCTCCGGGTCTTCCTTCTTGATCGCGCGGATGGCGGTCGGCGCGGTGAACAGCGCGTTGACCTTGTGCTCGGCGCAGACCCTCCAGAAGGCGCCGGCGTCGGGCGTGCCGACCGGCTTGCCCTCATAGATCACGCTGGTGAGCCCGGCAAAAAGCGGCGCGTACACGATGTAGGAATGGCCCACGACCCAGCCAACGTCCGAGGCTGTCCACATCACGTCGCCGGCCTTCAGGCCGTAGAGCATCGCCATGGAGTTGTGCAACGCCACCGCGTGCCCGCCATTGTCGCGCAGGATGCCCTTGGGCGCCCCGGTCGTGCCCGAAGTGTAGAGGATGTACAGCGGGTCGGTCGACGCGACCGGCACGCAGGGGTGGGGCGTGCCACCGGCTTCCGCCTCCATCCAGTCAACGTCGCGTTCCGCGGTGAGGTCCGCGCGCAGCGCCTCGCGCTGGAGGATGATGCAGCTGGGCGGCTTGTGCGGTGACAGCCCGATCGCGGCATCGAGCAGCGGCTTGTAGGCGATGATCCGTCCAGGCTCGATCCCGCAGGATGCCGAGAGGATCAGCGCCGGCTTGGCATCGGCGATGCGGGCGGCGAGCTCGGGCGCCGCGAAGCCGCCGAACACGACGGAATGGATAGCGCCCAGCCGCGCACAGGCGAGCATGCCGATCGCCGCCTCGGGCACCATCGGCATGTAGATGACGACGCGGTCGCCCTTGGTGACGCCGCGCGCCGCCATCGCGCCCGCCAGGCGTTCCACCCGGCCGAGCAGTTCGGCATAGGTGATGCGGGCCTGCTGGCCGGTCATCGGGCTGTCCCAGATGTAGGCGGCCTGGTCGCCGCGACCGGCGGCGACGTGGCGGTCGACCGCGTTGTGGCAGGTGTTCAGCACGCCATCGGGGAACCAGCGGCCATAGACGCCGAGGCTGGGGTCGAAGGCGCGGGTCGGTGGCGTGATCCAGGCGATGCCATTGGCGGCGTTCATCCACCAGGCATCGGGGTCGGCACGCCACTGTGCATAGGCTGCGTCGTAACCGGGGCTGTCGGACATTGCTTGCCTCCCTCAAACGCGGCGGGGGCGATGGGCTTCCCCAACGCCCCCGTGCTTTCTCGACTTTGGGGCGCCGGGCTGCCCCGGCGTCCACCATTTTCTCGAGCCAGGCGAACCCGGCCCGAGCTGCGTTACCGGTTGTCTTCGGCGAAGATGTCGCGATCCTTGGTCTCGGGCACGAAGATGATACCGATGACCACGGTCATGCAGGCGAAGACGATGGGGTACCAGAGGCCGTAATAGATGTCTCCGGTGGCCGCGATCAACGCGAAGGCGGTGGCCGGCAGCAACCCGCCGAACCAGCCATTGCCGATGTGGTAGGGCAGCGACATTCCGCTGTAGCGGATGCGGGTCGGGAAGAGTTCGACCAGCGCCGCTGCGATCGGCCCGTAAACCATGGTCACATAGACGACCAGGATGAACAGAATGCCGATGATGACAGCCGTCTGCTCGCGGAAGATGTCGAAGGGATGTGCCATCCGCACGACGGACGGGTTCGACGCCGAGGGGTAGCCTGCGGTGGTCAGCGCCGCGGTGAGGTCGCGGACAAAGGCGGCGCGCAGCGGCACGGCCTGGGCACCGGCCTCACGCGCGTTGAACGAAGGTACGGATGCCGTGCCGACGCGTACCGTAGCAATGGTGCCGGCCGGCGAGCTCTCGGAGCGATAGGGCACCGAGAGGCCGGCCAGGACCTGCTTGGCGATGTCGCAGGAACTGACGGTCGTCGGCGGTGCGACCGGGTTGAACAGGAAGTTGCAGTCCGCCGGGTTGGCCACCACCGTCACCGGGATGTTCTGCTGTGCGGAGTAGAGGGCCGGGTTGGCCTCCCGCGTCATCATGTTGAACAGCGGGAAGTAGGTGGCAGCGGCGAGCGCGCAGCCGGCCAGGATGATCGGCTTGCGGCCGATCTTGTCCGACAGCCAGCCGAACAGGATGAAGCCGCCGGTGCCCAGGATGAGCGACCAGGCGATCAGCAGGTTGGCGGTCGTCCCGTCGACCTTGAGGATGCTCTGGAGAAAGAACAGCGCGTAGAACTGACCCGTGTACCAGACGACGCCCTGGCCGGCAGTCAGGCCGAGCAGCGCGATCAGGGCGATCTTGCCGTTCCGCCAGGTGCCGAATGCCTCGGAGAGCGGCGCCTTGGAGCCGGTGCCCTCTTCCTTCATCTTCACGAAGGCTGGGCTTTCCTCAAGCTGGAGGCGGATCCAGATGGAGATGCCGAGCAGCAGGACGGAGACCAGGAACGGGATGCGCCAGCCCCAGGCGGCGAAGTCCGCCTCACCGGTCAGCGTCCGCGTGAGCAGGATGACCACCAGCGAGAGGAACAGTCCGAGCGTGGCGGTGGTCTGAATAAAGCTCGTGTAGAAGCCGCGCCGTCCCTGGGGTGCGTGCTCCGCCACGTAGGTGGCGGCACCGCCATACTCGCCGCCGAGGGCCAGGCCTTGCAGCAGGCGCAGGATGATCAGGATGATCGCGGCGGAAATGCCGATCTGCTCGGAGGTGGGCAGGATGCCGACCAGGAAGGTCGATGTGCCCATGATCACGATCGTGACGAGGAAGGTGTACTTGCGGCCGACGAGATCGCCGAGACGGCCGAAGACGAGGGCGCCGAAGGGGCGCACCAGGAAGCCGGCGGCGAAGGCGAGCAGGGCGAAGATGTTGCGGGTAGCGGGGTCGAACTGACTGAAGAAATTGGCGCCGATGATCGTCGCCAGCGAGCCGTACAGGTAGAAGTCATACCATTCGAACACAGTGCCGAGCGATGAGGCGAAAATGACCTTCCGCTCGCCCCGCGTCATTGAACGGGACGGCGCGTTCGCGGCTTCCGTTGCTGCACTCACGTGGTTCTCTCCCCAGATTCCCGGTCGTCCGCCGGCGGTTTTCTTTGCCCGGTCTTGCCGCATGGTGCTTCGTCGGATTTTTCTGGCGAAGTCCAGACGATCATCCCCAAACCGGCTTAGCCTATAGAACATGGAGAATGAAAGGACGCATTGGGCTCGATCAGTGCGATTTTGCATAAAGAGATCGCGGCAGATGGACCCTTCCCTTTTTTCAGCATCGCGCGCGAAGATGGCAGGTGGATTACGGAGGACATCCTTGATGGATGTGCTTGTTCGCTTGGCCGACCGCGCGATTCGCAGACTCTGCGCCCCACCGGGTCTCGGCCTGGTGTTGGTGATGGTGGCCTTCGCCGCGACGCCGCCGATGGCGCTGCGGGTTGCCGGCCATGTCGCCGGTGCCACAGGGCTCGCGCTGCTGATCGCGTCCTGGCAGGCGCCGCGCCGGGATCTGCGCAAGTCTACGCTGTGGGCAAGGCTTGGGGCGGAGGCGGATGCCCTTACGCGCCTCGTCTCCGGAAGTATTGTTCAGGCGAAGCTCGCGAAGACCTTGCAGACGCGCCTCCTGTGGCACGCCGAGCGGGTCGCGGCGTTGGCGGTGGCACTTTGGGCCGCATCGTTGCTGGCGGGAATGCCACCCTTCGTGCGCGGGTGAGCCTCCTCTAATCCTCCGTCGCCGCAGCAGCATCGCCGGGGCAGGCGGTGGCCCGTCGTTGCAGGTAGGCGCTGCGGAAGGTGGCGTAGGGGTCGAGGCTCTCCACTTCGACGCGTTCGATCATCGGGTGAAGGTCGGCATAGACCTGGAATTGCTCGGTGACGCCCAGGGCCAGCACCGCGTCGCCGCCGATGCCTTGCGCGAGCGCCGTTGACGTTGCTGCCAGCGCCGTTGCGTCCCGCAGCGTCGAGGGGCCCAGGATCGGCAACATCAGGAACGGCCCGCTCGGGACACCCCAGCGGCAAAGCGCGTCGCCAATACTCATCGGCGCGCGCGGATAGCCCATGGCCTCCGCCGCGTCGCGAACGCCACCGAGGCCCAACGTCGTGTTGATCGCGAAGCGCGCGGCGGCATTGCCGGCCTGGGCGAACTCGCCCGCTAGCGCGGCACTCACGGCCGTCACCGGCTCCGCGACATTGGCGATGGCATTGCCGATGCCCTCGCGGATGGAGGGCGGGGTGTAGGTGCGGTACAGCGACGCGAACGGTCCGAACACATGGCTGTGCAGCGTCTGGTTCAGCGCGTGGATCTGGCGGTTCGCGCCCTCGAAGGGGTCGTCGGCCGCGTGCGCGGGGGTGGCCGCGAGCAGCAGGACAGCGAGCAGGACGCGAAGGCGCATGGGGTGAATTTCCAGTCGGATTCAGGCCGGCGCGAGTGTAGCCATATCGGGCGGCGGAAAGCTCGCCCGAACGCGGCCGAGCGCGGCTCCGAACCCCCAATCCAGGCTCTCGCCGATCGCGGGCGCGACAGGGGGGGCGAGACCCGCCACCATCAGCAGGGCGCCAGCGGGCAGGCCGCCGAGGCGCCGGGCCGCCGCGACGGCGGGCGCGAGGGCGGCGGCCGCATCGACCGGCGCCCCTCGCGGCGTGAGGCGCAGGCTGCCCATCGGCCGCCGGCGTCCGAGCACGATCAACCCCAGCCCGGCGAGGTCCGCGGCACAGCATGCGGCATCCGGCGGCCCGTCGCGAAAGCGCGACGCGGCGACGTCGATCGCAGCGTGCATCCCTGCCCATTCCGGCTCGCCCGTTTCATCGAGATCGGCCGCCAGCACGCCGACAATCGCCCGGCTCGCGCTGGCATGTGGCAGGGCAGAGAGCGCCAGGGCAGCACCATCGGCGAGCAACCTTGGGGCGAGAAGGGGGCCCGCGACCCCCGTGGGTCCGATCCGGAGGCCGACCGGTGTTAGCGCCATGAGGGCCAGCAGCGCGCCGACCGCGTCCTCGCCCTCATCGAGGTCGCGCGGGCCGATTTCCGGCGGAAGTGGCGCCAAAGGATTGCCGGTCTCGATGGCTTCGGCGATCCAGCGCGCGATCTCATCAACGCGGCGTGGGGTGGACGCACTCATGGGGGCGCGACCGTAGCAGCGTGGCGCATCCGCGCGGCGTCCACCGCAAGGGCGCGAATCGTACCGGCGTGAAGTGTTGAAACACGCATCGAAACCCGACTCAGCACGGCGCTAATCTCGCTGCGGCGCTCATGTTGGAGCGCTTCCCCGTGCACCCGCATCCAGTCCCGCACAACGCCCTCATTGCAGGCCGGGCGCCATCACCTCATCCTCCTGGAAACCACCCTCGGGCGGGCGGTCGAGAATCAGCGGCTGCGAGTTGTCCACCACGCCATAAAGGTAGTCGGGCAGCCAAGTTGCCATGCCGGGGAAGACGTACATGAACACCATGGTGACCAGGACGATGTAGATATAGGGCATCACGCCCTTGAAGATGTCCTCCAGCTTGACCCAGGAAGGCGCCACTCCCTTCAGATAGAAGGGTGCCATGGCGACCGGCGGCGACAGGAAGCTCGTCTGCAGGTTGAGCGCGATCATCACGCCGAAGAAGATCGGATCCACGCCGAAATCATCGAGCATCGGCAGGAAGATCGGAACGAAGATCACGATGATCTCGGTCCATTCCAGCGGCCAGCCGAGCACGAAGATGATCGCCTGCGCGAGCAGCATGAAGGTGACGGAGTTCAGGCCGAGGCTCTTCACGAAATCCTCGACCACTGCCTGGCCGCCGAGATATCCGAACACCGCCGAGAACAATGCTGAGCCCACGAACAGCCAGCACACCATCGCCGAGGTCCGCGCGGTGAGGTAGACGCTCTCCTGCAGGCCGGTCCAGGTGAAGGATCGATAGCCGACCGCAAGCACCACCGCGCCGACCACGCCCATAGCGGCCGATTCCGTGGGTGTCGCGATGCCGAACAGGATCACCGCCAGAACCAGGATCGTCAGCAAGGTCAGCGGCACGAAGCCGATCAGCAACTCCCACAGGATCTTGCCGATGGGGACGCTGCGTTCCTCCGGCGGCAGGCGCGGTGCCCATTCCGGTTTGATGATGCCGCAGCCGATGATGTAGATCAGGTAGGCCCCTGTCAGCACGAAGCCTGGGATGAAGGCGGCGGCGTAGAGCTTCACGACCGACACGCCCGCCGTCGCGCCATAAAGAATGAGCATGATCGAGGGCGGGATCAGGATGCCCAGCGTGCCGCCTGCCGCGATGCAGCCCGTGGCCAGCCGCACGTCGTAGCCGGCCCGCAGCATCGGCGGCAGCGCTAGCAACCCCATCAACGTGACCACGGCGCCGACCACGCCCGAGGCGATGCCGAACAGCGAACAGGTGATCATGGTGGCGACTGCGAGCGAGGCCGGCAGGAAGCCCGAGGCCAGCAGCAGCGACTTGAACAGCCGGTCGAGGATGTTCGCTCGCTCGATGATGTAGCCCATGAAGACGAATAGCGGCACGGAGATCAGCACGTCGTTCGACATGACCGAGTAGGTCCGCTGCACCAGCAGATCGAGCACCCGGGGCCCGAGCGTACCGGCCCAGCCGAAGATGATGCCCATGGCCATCAGGGTGAACGCTATCGGGAAACCAAGCAGAATGAAGCCGATGAACAGAATCAGCATCGCCACGCCGATCTGCGGGTCGGTGAGCATCATGTGACTGGGTTCCAGCTAGGGGAGGTCAGGGACGCGGGCCGGTCGGCATCATGGGTGCGGCCTCGCCACGCTCCGCGGCGGCGCGCTCCAGTATCACCACCTCAAGCTCCTCGACATCGGAGAGGCGGCCCGGCCAGATGCCGGTGCGCAGGCAAGCGATGCAGCGGCCGACCTCAGCGAGGCCCTGCAACATGAGCATGGCGCCCGCGATCGGGATCAGCGCCTTGAACGGCCAGACGACCGGGCCGTCGGGGGTGAAGGGCGAATGCTCGTTCTGCCGGAAGCTGTCCTCGAAGAAGGTGTAGCCGGCAAAGACCATGGCGATGATGCCGGGGAAGAAGAAGGCGAAGTAGAGCACCAGTTCCACGCCCGCCTGCCAGCGCGGCGGCCATTTGCGGTAGAGGAAATCACCGCGCACATGGCCGTTCCGCGCAAGTCCATAGGCACCGGCCATCATGAACAGTATGCCGTACAGCATGTACGACGCGTCGTAGCCCCAGTTGGTGGGGCGAGCGAACAGGTAGCGCGCCATCACCTCATAGGTGATCTGGAGGGTGAGTAGCACGATCGACCAGGCGAAGATCTTGCCGATCACCGTCGAGAACCGGTCGATGCCGATGAGCAAACCCTGCATCAGGCCTTGATCCCTCCAGACTGTCCCTTCCCGCTATCAGCCGCGGGCGAAGAAGTGGTTGAACGAGATGACCGGGCTCGCCTCGTAGCGCAGGAAGAAGCTGCCGACGCGGCGGCACCATTCGCGCTGGCTGTCGCAGACCTTCTTGAAGAAGGGGCCATTGGCGGGCGAGGAATTATCCGCCTCCAGCCGCGCGATAACCACGTCCCAGGCGCGCAGCTGGGCATCCAGCACCGGGCGTGGCGTCTGGCGGACGGAAACACCCTGAGTCTGCGCCATCTGCAGCAGGTCGCGCGAGTAGCGGTCCTGCAGCTTCCACGACATGTCGGCGGAGGCGCTTTCCGCGCCGAACTTCAGCATGGCCTTCAGCTCATCGGGCAGGGAGTCGAACTTCGGCTTGTTGAACAGCACCTCGAAGCTTTCGGTCCGCTGGTGGAAGCTCTGGATCATGTAGACCTTGGCGACGTCGGGGAAGCCGAGCATCCGGTCCGAGGACGGGTTGTTGAACTCGGCGCCGTCAATGACGCCGCGCTCCAGTGCCGGCACGATCTCGCCGCCGGGCAGCGAGATGACGGCGGCGCCCATCTCCGTCATCAGGTCGGCCGCGAGGCCCACGGTGCGGTACTTCAGGCCGCGGATCTGCTCGACACGCTCGATGGGGTTCTTGAACCAGCCGAGCGGCTGGGTCGGCATCGGGCCGGTCATGAAGGAGACGCAGTTCACCCGGACGATATCCGCCATCAGCTCGCGGTACAGGGCCTCGCCGCCGCCATAGTGGTACCAGCCGAGCAGCTGGTTGGCATCGCCGAACCAGGGCGGCGAGGTGCCGAACAGGGAGAACGCCTTGTTCTTGCCGAACCAATAGGCGGGCACGCCGTGGCCGCCATCGAGCGTGCCCGAACTGACCGCATCGAGCAGCTGGAAGGCGCCGACCACGGCACCGGCGGCGAGCAGTTCCAACCGTAGCCGACCGCCCGCCATCGCGTTGACGCGGCTGACATAGTCGCCGGCGAATTCATGGAAGATGTCGCGCTGGGGCCAGGTGGATTGGAACCGCAGCGTCACGGTTTGCGCGCGGCTTACATTTGGCATGGCGAGCGTCCCGGCGCCCACGGCAACGGCGGCGGCACCCGCGAGGAAGCCCCGACGCGCTGCCGGCTTTGTGGCGTCTGTACTGTCCGTCATGTTGTTCCTCCCGATCTTTGCCTTCGTCACGTGTCGTTGCACGTGAGCAGGAACTTGGCATACCTGTCTTTATACAACCGGCGCAATCTCCCTTTTGGAACATGGCTGGTTGACGGCTTGCATTGGCTGCGCAATCAAGAACTGCTCAGGGAGCGTAGAACCCGCATGTCAAGTCAGGTGGCTCATATTATTGCGATCCGACCCGACGCCGGCTATCGCCTTGATGAGTCCGTGGGCCATCTGCTGCGGCGTGCGCATCAGCGCCACGTCGCGCAGTTCCAGATCCGCGCCAGCGAACATGGCCTCACGCCACCGCAGTTCGCGGCCCTGCTGAGGTTGGTGGAGTTGGGCAACGTCACTCAGAATCGGCTCGGGCGGCTGGTCGCGATGGACCCGGCGACGATCCAGGGCGTGGTGCGGCGACTGCTGGCACGAGACCTCGTCGTGGCGACGCGGGATCCGATGGACCGCAGGACGGTGGTTCTCTCGCCAACCGAGACGGGGCGCCTGGTCGCCGATGTCGCAAGCCGGCGCGCGCAATCGGCCAACGAGAGCGTCCTCGCCTGCCTCACCGAGGACGAGCGGATCAAGTTCCTGGCGATGCTCCGGCGGGTAGCCGGGGCGTAAGCCTAGGCGCGTTCAGCCAACGCGCGGCAGCGGCCGGCACGCGTCAGCGACGGCCCGCGCGAGGCGCAGCATGCGCCGCGTCGCGGTGGCAGCACCCGCGGCTTGGCCAAGCAGCCGGCTCAGCACGGCGTCATGGGCGAAGCTCTCGACCATCGCGCCCACAGCGATATCCGCCGCGGCGACGGTGCCGGCATCGATCGCGACGCGGCGGAACAGGCTGAGAGTGCCGAGCGCGCCGGGCCGAAACCCGTAGAGCGACGCCACCTGACGCACCAGCTTGGACCCTCGCCAGACCACGATCAGCCCATCAAGACCTGGCCAGGGGCTGATCGCCGTCGCCGTCAGTACCTGAAGGGCAGCGCTGCGCCCACTGGCCGCCGCGCCGGCGTCGAAGCGGACGAGGGCCATCTTCAGTATGCCGCGGATCGCCGCGGTGGTGCGCGCGCTCCCGAGTGCCTCCGCCTGCTCCTCGCTCATGCCGACGCCCTTGAGCCACAGGAGGGCAGCGGCGCGGGCTTTCTCGACATCTTCGCCGGCCAGGTCGGCACGGATCGCGTCAATGGAGCGGAGCTGCGCGAGCCCTCGCCACTCGCGCCAGGCGGCCCAGCCGAGCGCGCCGCCGGCGGAAAGCAGGATCGCGAGCGTGAGGACGCCCAGGGGTGCGGAGCGCGCGAATTGGTCGGTCACGAAATTGCCGAGGGAGAGCAGGACCAGGGCCAGCCCGAGTACTGCGATGGCCGTCGCCGCGACCACGAATGGCGTCGATGAGAGCGTTCCTGGTGGGGCGACCGGCAGGGTTCCGATCGTCGGAAGGGAGATCGGACCCGCCTCCATGTCATCCCCGATGAACCCCACCACCCCATGCGGCGCCGCTGCCGCCGCTGTTGCGGCCGGGTGCTGAGCCGGAGATGGCACTGAGTCATCGGGGCCATCGAGGAAACCGCGAGGATCGCTCACAACACGTCTCCGATCAGTTCCGCGAGCACGACATCGATGCCCGATTGCGCGATGGGCGCGGCCTCACCCGCCTCGATCAACGGCGGCCGCAGCGCCGGCAGCCTGAAATAGGGCCGCCCCCAAAAACTCTCATGCACCGGAAAAGTCGGAATGGTGCCGAGGCGGAACGCCTTGCGCGCGGTGCCGCCGAGCGGGACGCCGAAGACGATGCGCTCGGGAATGCCATCAACCACCGTGTCGCCGCTGACCGTGCAGATGACGGAGGCGACATTCGCGAAGCTGCTGCCGGCGGCATCCGCGGGTTGTGCCATGTGCATCAGCGCCTGCTTCAGCGCCGCCTGGGCCTGGTCGGGGACGTGGTCGGCCTTGGTTACGGCGAAGACGACGCGCTCGATCCGGCGTCCGAAGGGAAGCGCGCCCTGCATCTCCCGCTTGTAGCTGGCGGCGATCTCGCGAATCGCCATCGCGCTGTCCTCGAAGGCGGTGCGGCCGGCGAACAGGGCGCCGAGGACGTCGACCAGGACGACCTGCCGGTTAAAGCGGCTGAAATGCGGCTCGAAGAAGTTGCGCCGCATCTCCGCCTTGTAGGTCTCGAAGCGGTCGCGCAGCAGGAGGGCCAGGCTGCCGAAGGCGGGCTGTTCCGGGCCCATGAAGGGAAAGAAATGCATGAAGGGAGCTTCGCCCCAAGGCCCCGGCATCAGGAAGCGGCCGGGCTGAAGCCAGCGCAGCCCCTGTTCCTCCTTGGCGCGGCGCAGCGCCTCCCGATAGAGGCGGAAGCCATGCTGCGCGACAGCCTCGTCGGCCGCGGCAGAGGGCGGGACTGCGGCCAGGAAGCGCAGGAATTCATCCGCGAACCCGGCGCGGCTGGGTTGCCCAAGCAGGTGCAGCGTCTCACGCGACCATTGCCCAAAGCCCTGCGGCAGCATCGGCAGGTCGAGCAGCCATTCACCGGGATAGTCGAGCAACTCAAGACGGATCTCGCGTTCGCCCAGCAGGCTGCCCACCATCCCGACGATGCCCGAGCGCCGCCGCAGGCGGATGATCAGCGTGATAAGGGCGGGCTGATCCGTGAAGGCGGGCCAATGCGGCGTAGCGCCGGCGAGCCCCGCCAGGTTCTCCTCATAGGGGAAGCGCGGGATGAGCTGGGTGCCGGAGGGCTCGATGGCAACGCTGATGAGGCGCGAGCGTCCGGCGCCATCATCGAGCTTGGCCCGGAGTGCCGGCAGCGTATCGCGGCCACGACCCAGCGCCAGAAGGTTGCTGATGAGCGAGACCAGAAAGACCGTCTTGCCAGCGCGGCTGAGGCCAGTGACAGCGACGCGCAAGGTTTCGACATTGCTGATCTGGTGCACGGCGCCCATCGCGGCGGTGGCGGCGTCGCGCACGCCGGCGCCGAGGCGTCCTAGGATGTCCATGCAGCACGCCCCTCAGCAAACGACCAGCCTTAGCAGGCTGCGGAAATTCACCGCTAGTGGCCTGACTTATCTTGGCGGTGGCGGTGGTGGCGGTTGGGTAGCTCCGGACGGGCGGTAGCCTGTGATTTCTGGCGGTGAGCGGCCGCAAACTATGGTGCGCGGGTCTTGTCCAGCGGCGA
>JAQGHV010000048.1 GCA_028288785.1 Rhodospirillales bacterium
TGGCGGCGTTCACCAGCAGCGGCACGACATGCTCGGTATAGCCGTGCTCGCCGGTGTGCAGGTCCAGCATCCACTGCCCGAGTGCCCGTTCCAACCGCGCCAGTGCGCCCTTCAGCACCACGAAGCGCGAGCCCGATATCTTCGCCGCACCGGCAAAATCCATCAGGCCGAGCGCCTCGCCGATCTCGAAATGCTCGTGCGCGGCGAAGTTGAACCGCGCGGGTTCGCCATGGGTGTGGAGGACGACATTGTCGCTCTCGTCGCGGCCCTCGGGCACGTCGGCGTCGAGGATGTTGGGCAGGGCTTCAAGGACGGCGAGCAGGCGGAATTGCTGCTCCGGCAGCGCCGCCTCGGCGGCAGCGATCTCGCCCGCAACGGCGCGACCACGCGCCTCGAAGGTGGACGTATCCTCACCCGCGCGCTTGGCCAGCCCGACCTTCTTGCCGATCTCGTTGCGTTCCGCCAACAGCGCCTGGACGATGGTCTGCGTCGCGCGGCTTTCCGCATCGCAGGCAATGATCTCGGAAGCCGGGCTTGCCAGCCCGCGCCGCGCCATCGCCCGGTCGAACGCGTCAGGATCGGCGCGGATTGCGCGTATGTCGTGCATTGTATCTCACTCGCTCAGGCAAGGGGCCAACCCCTCGCGCGCTCCGCAAACGAGGGGGCTACTCCTCGTCCTTCTTCTTCTTCGTCATCCAGGTCGCGACCAGGATCGACAGCTCGTACAAAACGATCAGCGGCACCGCCAAGCCAATCTGGCTGATGATATCCGGCGGCGTCAGGATCGCGGCCGCGACGAACATCCCCACGATCGCGTAGCGGCGGCCCTTCTTCAGGCTCTCGACGCTCAGGACGTTCACCTTCACCAGCAGCGTCAGCAATACCGGCAGCTGGAACGCGATCCCGAAGGCCAGGATCATGTGCATCACCAGGCTGAGATATTCGCTGACCTTGGCTTCGAGCTGGATCGGCAGCACGCCATCGCTCGCCGGCGTCTCGAAAGTGATGAAGAACTTCCACGCGAGCGGGAAGATGAAGTAGTAGGCGAGCGCCGCGCCCAGCACGAACAAGAAGGGTGAGGCCACCAGGAACGGCGCGATGGCGCGCTTCTCGCTGCGGTACAGCCCCGGTGCGACGAACAGCCACAGCTGCGTCGCCCAGATCGGGAAGCTGAAGAAGGTCGCGCCAAAGAAGGCCACCTTCAGGTAGGTGAAGAACGCTTCGTACAGCGCGGTGAAGATCATCCGCCGCTCGCCGCCCTGCTGCATCAGGATGTCGGCCAGTGGCCTCGCCAGAAAGCCGTAGATCGCTGTCGAGAAATAGTAGCACACGGCGAAGGCCAATCCGAACGCGATCACCGACCACAGCAGCCGCGTACGCAGCTCCATGAGGTGCTCGATCAACGGCATCGGCTTGTCGTCGATCGGATCGTCCTGAACGGTGGGCAAGTGGCCCTGTCCTTACGCTGAATGTGGTCCGGGCGGCTGGGTGGCCCCCGGCGGGATGAAGGACGGCGGAACCTGCTCTTCGGGCAGCGGAGGCGGCTCCCACGGGGCCGGCGGCGGCGGAATGAAGGCGGGTGCGTCCCCAGTCGGTGTTGGAGGCGGCGGCGTCCACGATGGCGGGCTCGGCTTCATCGGGTCCGAAAAACTGTCGCGCAGCGTGCCGTCGCCATCCACCGCCTTGGTGAACTGGCCCTTGATGTCGAAGCTGCGGATCTCGTTGATCGTGTTGCGTACGTCGTCGAGCTTCGCCTCGCGCACGAGCTCATCGGCCTGCTGCTGGAACTGGCCAGCCATGCGGCGCAGCTTCTGGATGCCGCGCGCGATTCCGCGGATCGCCTCGGGCAAATCCTTGGGCCCGATGACAAGCAGCGCCACCACGGCGATCAGCGCGATTTCGGACCAGGCCAGGTCGAACATAGGCTCCCTTTCGCCCCAGATTAAGGGCGCCGCACCCGTTAGCAGGAAGCCGCGCCATCGCATAGCAGGCCGCTGAGAAACGGATGGCGGAGGGTGGGCGAGCCAATTTTCGTGCAGGAAAGGAGGCGCCGACGCATCCTGCGCGGAAACGGGCCGTCCCGCCGACCCATCCGTTTTCAGCGGTCTGTTATTTGGGGAGCCTCGGTTGGAAATACGAAGGCCCGTGTTGTATCAACCGTAACGGAGACACGTTCGCCGCGCGCGAGCCCGGGACCCGGTGGCATCCGCGCATGCACATGCAGCAATCCACCGGCGCCATCGGGCAGTGCCATGTGCACCAGCGTGGTCGCACCGAGCAGCCGCGATGCCTCGACTTCGGCCACCGCGCCGCCCGCTTCCGGCCCCGAGATGCGCACGGCTTCCGGGCGAATCAGCACCTCGACCACGCTGCCGTCTGCGAAGCGGCCGGCGGGCACGCGGCAGAGCGCGGTTACCGCCTCCCCGTTTGCGACCCGCGCCGGCAGACGGTTCACCTCGCCCAAGAAGATGGCCACGAAGCGGTCCGCGGGCTTCAAATACAGCGTGTCGGGCGTACCGACCTGCACGATGCGGCCCTCGCGCATCAATGCGATGCGGTCGCCCATGAACATCGCCTCCTCCGCGTCATGCGTCACCAACAGCGATGCGATGCCGGCTTCCTGCAGCACGTGCAGCGTGTCGTCGCGCACCTGCTCGCGAAGGCGCGCATCCAGGCTCGCGAAGGCCTCGTCCAGCAGCAGCAACTGCGGCCGAGGTGCGAGCGCACGCGCCAGGGCCACGCGCTGCTGCTGCCCACCCGAGAGCATGTGCGGGAAAGCGGTGGCGAAGCTCTCCAGCCGCACCCGAGCCAGCGCCTCCATCACCCTCCAGGCCCGCTCTCCCTTGGGGGAGAAGCGCAGCCCAAAGGCGACGTTCTCGGCGACCGAGAGATGCGGGAACAGCGCGTAATCCTGGAAGACGAAGCCCACGTTGCGGCGCTCGGGAGGCACCTCGCGACCGCCTTCGGCCATTACCGCCCCGCCGATCTCCAGCCGCCCACGCTGCACGCTCTCGAGCCCCGCGGCCAGGCGCAGCAGCGTGGTCTTCCCGCACCCCGAAGGCCCCAGCAGGCACAGGATCTCGCCCGGCGCCACGTCAAGGTCGATGCCCCGTAGCACCGGCTTTGCGCCATAGGCGTGGTGGATGTCAGCGAAGCCGAGGCTCACGGCGCCCCATTTAGCGGCAGCAGGCCGGACGTTTCGGTAGTCACCAGCTCCTCTCGCTTCGGCAGGTCGGTGAGTTGGCGGAGGGAGAACTTCTCCAAAAACGTCTCGGTCGTGCCCCATAGCGCCGGGCGCCCGGGGCTTTCCCGCCGTCCCCGCGGCGCGATCAGGCCGAGTTCCAGCAGCGCCTCCAGGCTCGATTGCGAAAGGGCAGTGCCGCGGATTTCCTCGACATCGCCCCGCGTGCAGGGCTGGTGGTAGGCGATGATGGCGAGCGCCTCCATCGCCGCGCGCGGCAGCCGGCGCGGCGCTTCGATGACACGGGTCAGCCGTGCGGCAAGATCGGGCGCCGTGCGGAACACGATGCCGCCCGCCACCTCCACGACCTCGACCCCGCGCCCGCCATAGGCAGCGACGAGCGCATCGACCACGGCGTCCACGTCCGAGCCCTCCGGCAACACGCCTGCCAGCACGTCACGCGTCACCGGTTTTTCCGAGGCGAAGACCAGCGCCTCCGCGATGCGCAGGGCTTCATCCATCGACAGAACCCCGCACCTCGATCGGGCCCCAGGGGGCGTCCTGGCGCAGCTCGACCAGGCCCTCGCGCGCCATCTCCAGCCCCGCGATCAGGGTCGCGGCCACTGCCGCACGGCGCTCCACGGGGTCGCCGCCATCGGGCAGGAAACGGCTGAGGACTTGCCAGGAGGGCAGCTTGCCGACGAGTGCCTGCAGCCGCGCAATCGCCTCCTGCACGGTCCACAACCGGCGCGGCTTGGGGCGGTAGGGCCGCCGCGCAATCGCCCGCCGCCGCGCGCCGACATAGGCCTGTAGCAGCGCCGGCAGGTCGGCCACCACGCCCGACCGGTCAACGGTGGAAAACCGCTCCGGCGCGCCACGCGGAAACACGTCATGCCCGAGCCAGGGACGCCGGCTCAGCCAGAGCGACGCGCGCCGCATCGCCTCCAACTCGGCGAGCCGTTCGGTGAGGCGGACCAACTGTGCCTCGGCATCCTCCTCCTCGCCGGCGACTTCCTCGGGCGGCAGCAGCAGGCGGGACTTCAGCCAGGCCAGCCAGGCCGCCATGACCAGCCAATCCGCCGCCAGTTCCAGCCGGATCTGCTCGCGCTCAATGACCTCGAGGTACTGGTCGACCAGCGCCAGGATCGAGATGCGGGCGACGTCCACCTTCTGCGACCGCGCCAGCTCCAGCAGCAGGTCGAGAGGGCCATCGAAACCCTCCAGATGCAGGGTCAGGCTGTCACTCATTCCCCGTCATCACCAGCACGAGCCGCAGCACCGGCCACACGATATTCGACACGAACCAGCCCATCGGCTGCCAGGCCGGGATCAGCTGCGGCAGGATGAACAGGCCAACGAGCACGATCAGGATGCCGTAGCGCTCCAGCTGCGCCACCGCCACCGCCGCCCGATACGGCAGCAGCCCGACCAGGATGCGGCCGCCATCGAGCGGTGGCAGCGGGATCAGGTTGAACAGCCCGAGCACCAGGTTCGACAGCACGGAAAGCGCGCAGAATCGCACCAGGAATTCGGTCGCCTGCTCCCCGAACACCGGCTCGGCCAGCAGCACCCCATGCACCGCGAAGCC
The DNA here is from genome assembly GCA_028288785.1 of Rhodospirillales bacterium. Lineage (GTDB taxonomy): Bacteria > Pseudomonadota > Alphaproteobacteria > Acetobacterales > Acetobacteraceae > Plastoroseomonas. The sequence continues at coordinate 4,770 of JAQGHV010000048.1, forward strand.
GGCCAGCAGCGCGAGGACGACGTTCATCGCCGGCCCCGCCCCGGCCACCAGCATCATGTCCCGCCGCGGATGCCGAAGCCGCCCGAAATCCACCGGCACCGGCTTGGCCCAGCCGAACATCGCCTGCACGCTGCCGATCGTCAGCAACTGCCCCAGCACCATCACGCCAGGGACCAAAATCGTGCCCACCGGGTCCACGTGCCGCAGCGGGTTCAGGCTGATCCGCCCCATCCGCTCCGCCGTGTCATCGCCCAGCGCGCGCGCCGCGTAGCCATGCGCCGCCTCGTGCAGGGTGATCGCGAAGACCACCGCCACCACGGCGGCGATCAGTTCCGGCAACCATTCGGGCATCAGGCCGCGTCCCGCCCCGTGGCCGTGGGGTCATCACCGGCCACACCAGCCGTGACAGAGCTACCGTCAAACCGCTCCCGCCGCGCCGCTTCCCGCGCGGCATCAAGCCGCGCCCGCGACACATCGCTCAGCACCGGCGTCGCACGCAGCAGCGCAGCACTCTCCGCAAGCCGGCCGCTGCAATGCAGGACCACATCGCACCCCGCACGGATCACCGCGCCCGCCAGATCGTTCGACGCCCCGGCCAAGGCACCCATCGCCACATCGTCAGACACCAGCACACCCTCAAAACCCACCTGCCCCCGGATCACCTGCGCGATGATCGACGCGGACAATGTTGCGGCAAGCTCCCGGTCCCAGACCGGATACAACACATGCGCCGTCATTGCCCAGAACGCCGCCCCGCCATCATTGGCGCACAACACCCGAAACGGATGCAGGTCATCCGCCAGCACCGCCGCCGACGCATCCACCCTCGGCAATTCATGGTGGCTGTCCGCCAACGCACGCCCATGCCCCGGCACATGCTTCAAAACCGGCGTCACGCCCGCCGCCA
>JAQGHV010000059.1 GCA_028288785.1 Rhodospirillales bacterium
CCGCAGCCGCTGCCGCGGGTGCCGCCGCTGCGGCCCGCCCGCCGGAACCAGCCCCACCGCCCGAGCCACCGGCGCCGACCATCGGCGCCGCCTCGGGCCTGCCCTTGCCGCGTTTCGCCTCGCTGCGCTCCGATGAGGTGAACATGCGGGCGGGGCCAGGCACGCGCTTTCCGATCGAGTGGACCTATCGCCGGCGCGACCTGCCGGTGCAGATCGTGCGCGAGTTCGACCTCTGGCGCCGGATCCGCGACCGCGACGGCCAAGAGGGCTGGGTACACCAGAGCACGCTCGCGCCGCGTCGTGGCCTGGTCGTGCTCGGCGCCGCCGGGTCTGAGGTGCCGCTCCGCCGCCGTGCCGAGGACAGTGCCGCCCCGGTGGCTCGGCTGCGCCCCGGTGTCGTCGGCCGCCTGCGCACGTGCGAGGGCACCAGCCCCTGGTGCGAGGCGCAGGTGGGCGAGTATCGCGGCTGGCTGCGCCGCACCGAGATCTACGGTGTCGGCGCGCAGGAAGATGTTCGCTGAGTTCGATGGATCCTCGCTCTGATTTCAGGCGCGATTCCGGAATGCAGGTGGCCTGGTCGCCCGCAGCGGCTCCGCCGATATCACCAACCTGTTCACCTTCAACCGCGTAGCGCCGATGCGATCTTGCGGGGCGGCCAGACTGGCCTTAGCGTCGCCTGATGAGCGAGCCCGACCGCACTCCCGCTTTGCATGATCTCGGCGGCGCCGAGCGCTTCCGCTGCACCGCCGTCGAGCCCGACGAAGCGCCGCCCGATGCCTTCGGCAAGCGGGTCGACGCGCTGCGGCAACTCCTCGCGCAGCGTGGCCTGATGACGGTCGACGAACTGCGCCGTGGCATCGAGTCGATCCCCGAGGCGGAGTACTTCGCGCTCGGCTACTACGAGCGCTGGCTACGCTCGCTGGCCATGCTGATGGTCGAGAAGGGCGTCGTGACCGAGGCCGACCTGGCATGACGCTGGCACTGGGAACCACCGTGCGGGTCAAGGACGACTGGCCGGAGCGGCGTGGCCCCTGTCACATCCGCACGCCTCACTATCTGCGCGGCCGGCAGGGGCGCATCGAGCGCGTGCTTGGCCGCTTCAAAAATCCCGAGGACCTCGCCTTCGCCCGGCCTGCGCCGGAACGCACGCTGTATCATGTGCTGTTCGAGCAGGCGCCGGTCTGGGGCGAGGGTGCCGCGGGCGACACCCTCCTCGTCGAAATCTTCGAACACTGGCTGGAGCCGCACTGACATGGCCGCCCCTCCGCGCCCCGAAAGCATCGCGCTGCTGGACAAGCTGATGGCGGCGCTCAGCGCCAAGGGCATCGTCACGGAAGCGCAGATCGCCGCGCGCCAGGCGATCACCGACAAGGCCAGCCCGGAAATCGGCGCCCGCATGGTGGCGCGCGCCTGGACCGACGAGGCCTATCGCGACCTGCTGCTGCGGGATGGCCATGCCGCCGCCGAGCAGATGGGCGCGACGATGGCCGGCGCGCCGCCACTCGGCGTGCTGGTGAACACGCCGACGCGGCATCACCTGGTCGTCTGCACGCTGTGCTCCTGCTATCCGCGGGCGCTGCTCGGCTATCCGCCGCACTGGTATAAATCCTTCGCCTTCCGCTCGCGCGCCGTGCGGGAGCCCCGCGCGGTGCTCGCCGAATGGGGCACGTCCATTCCCGACAACGTCGAGATCCGGGTCGTCGACAGCACCGCCGATTTCCGCTGGATGGTGCTGCCGCAGCGCCCCGCCGGGACCGAGGGCTGGGATGAGGCGCGGCTCGCGGGATTGGTGACACGGGACGCGCTGGTCGGCGTCGGGCTGCCCAAAGCCGCCTGAGTTCTCCGCCACGCCTTTATTTCACGCGCGCTGATGTGAGCATCACTGGCCGACGCCGGACATGCCATACTCGTTCCGCCTTCATCCGGATGGGTCCCATGCGCGCGTTCCTGCTGCTGATCGCCCTTGCCTTCGCCCTTCCCGCCGAGGCGTTCGAATTGCCTGGGCTGGAAAGCGATGCGGCCGCCTACCGATCCGAATTGCGCCGCCGCTTCCCTGGCACCAGCCCGCAGGCCCTCGCCGCCGCTGAGGCGCGCGCGGTCCAGGCCGAACGGCAGAACAACATCCCCGCCGCCATCACCGCCTGGGAGGAGCGCCTCTCCTCTGGCCCGATGCCTCCCGAGGGCTGGCTCGCCTTGGCGCGGCTGCAGCTCGCGCGGCGGCCGCCGGATGCGGCGCGCGCGCTGATGGCGGGTTGGGTGGCCTTCTCGATCGTGCCGGCGGGCCCACCGGAAATTCCCTCGCTGCTGATGATGGCCGAAGCGCTCCGCGTCCTGAACCGGCAGGCGCAGATGCTCGAAGCGATCACGGCCGCCGCCGAGCGCGCGCCCACCGACGCCGCCTTGCAGGCACGGCTCGCCACCACCAGGCGCGAGGTCGGGCTGCTGCCGGCGCGGCTGCGCACCGAGCCTGAGTCCGAACCGGCGCGCGCCTGCGTCGCCTTCACCCTGCCCCCCGCCCGCCGCCAGAATTGGACGCCCGGCGATTGGGTGCGCGCCGAGCCCGCCATCCCCGACCTTGCCGTGGTGCGTGAGGGCGATGAGCTCTGCGTCGCCGGCCTGCCCTGGGGGCGCACGACGCGGCTGACCTTCCGCGCCGGCATGCCGGGCGAGGACAACACCACGCTCGTCACCGCGCAGGTGCTGCCGGTGGCGATGCCGAACCGCACGCCGCGCCTCGCCTTCGACCAGCGCACGCACATCCTGCCGCGCGGGCAGGAGCCGCGGATTTCGCTCGGCAGCACCAATGTCTCGGCGGTCTCGATCCGCCTGATCCGCGTTGCGGAACGCAACCTCGTGGCCCTGCGGCAATCCTGGCAGCCGGGGCAGGCGATGGAAGCCTATACGGCGGAATCGCTCGCCGAGGAGACCGGAACGCTGCTCTGGGAAGGCCGCGCCGAGATCCCGGGCTTCGAGGTCAACCGCACCCAGCGCACGGCGCTGCCGCTGCCCGACATCCTGCGCACGGCGCCACCGGGCCTGTTCGTGCTGGCGCTGCGTTCGGGGGACGGCAATGCCTCGCGCCAGGCAACGGCGGCGCTGCCGATCATCATCACGGATATCGGGCTGATTGCCTGGCGCGGCGCCGATGGCGTGGCGGTTCAGGCGCGCGCGCTTGGCTCCGCGATGGTGAAGCCCGGCATCCGCGTGGCGCTGATGGCGCGCAACAACGAGGTGCTGGCCGAGGCGACGACCGACGCGACCGGGCTCGCGCGCTTCCCCGCACCCCTGCTGCGTGGGCGGGCCGGGCTCGCGCCGATTGCGCTCCATGCCACCGACGGTACCGATTTCGCCTCGCTCGACCTTGATGCGGCGGCCTTCGACCTCTCCGACCGCGGCGCCACGGGGCGCCCGCATCCGGCCGCGCTCGATGCCTTCATTTGGCTCGACCGCGGCATCTATCGGCCGGGCGAGACGGTGCAGATCGCAGCGCTGCTGCGCGATGCGGCCGGCGCGCCGGTCGATTTGCCGGTGCGCCTGCGCGTCCGCCGCCCAAGTGGGCAGGTCTTCGCGGAACTGACGCCGCCACGCGCGCCGGGTGCGGCGCTGCTGTGGCCAATGACGCTCAGCCGCGGTGCGACCGCCGGCGCCTGGACGGTCGAGGCCCTCACCGATCCTGACGCGCCTCCGATTGGCCGCGCCACCTTCCGCGTCGACGCCTTCGTGCCGGAGCGCCTTGAGGTGGAAGCCACGCCGCCTCCGGGGCAGCTGGTACCGGGGCGCGTGTTCCCGGTGCCGGTGATGGCGCGCTTCCTCTATGGGGCGCCGGGGTCGGGGCTCTCCGGCAGTGCCCAATTCATGCTGGCGGTGAACCCGGCGCCCTTCCCCGATTGGGCCGGGTGGCGGATCGGCCTCGCGGACGAGACCTTTGCGGCGAGCCTCCAGACCATCGACCTGCCGGAAACGGATGCGGATGGCCGCGCCATCCTGCCGCTGCTGCTGGGTGCGGCACCTGACTCGACCCGCGTGCTGCAGGCTGATGTCTCCGTCTCGGTGAGCGAGCCCGGCGGGTCCGAAAGCCGCGTGCAGTTTACCGTGCCGGTGCGCCCCGCAGGGCGGCTGGTCGCGCTGCGGCCGGCCTTCTCGGGCGATGCCATCGACGACAATGCCGAAGCCGCTTTCGAGGTCGTCGCGTTGTCGCCCGAAGGTGCCGCCACGCCGGCGCGGCTGCGCATCAAGCTCGTGCGGGAGCGGCCAAACTGGCGGCTCGTCACACGCGGTTCCGTGGCGCGTTATGAGACCGTCTGGCGCGACGAGGTCGTGGACAGCACCGAGGCCAATTTTACCCCCGGCACGCCCATCCGCTTCGCGCGCACCCTGCCCTTCGGGCGCTACCGGATCGAGGCGGCCGACGAGGCCGGGCTCGGCATCACCAGCATGCGCTTTCGTGCCGGCTGGGCCGCCAGCGAGAATGCCGAGACACCGGACCGCATCGATGTCTCGACCGACCGGCAATCCTTTGCCGATGGCACCACCGCGCGGGTCCGCGTGGTGCCTCCCTTTGCAGGACGCGCCTCAGTCGCGATTTTAACGGACCGGCTGATCAGCCTGCGCGAGATCGACCTTCCGGCGGCGGGCACCGAGATCGAGGTGCCGGTCTCCGCGGCCTGGGGGCCGGGCGCCTATGTGGCGGTTTCGCTTTACCGACCCGGGGAGGAACGCCGTGGGCCTGGGCGCGCGCTCGGCCTTGCCTGGATCGCGCTCGACCCGGCGCCGCGCCGGCTGGACGTCACCATCGACACGCCCGAGCGGATCACGCCTCGCCAACGCCTGGTGGTACCGGTGCGCATCGCCAATGGCGGAGGTTCGGCGCATCTGACGCTCGCCGCCATCGATGAGGGCATCCTCAGTCTCACCCGGTTTGCGAGCCCGGACCCGGCTGGCCACTTTCTCGGCCGCCGGCGCCTCGGCACCGACATTCGCGACGATTACGGCCGGCTGATCCTGCCCGCCGAGGGTGAGGCCACCGCGCTCCGCCAGGGCGGCGATGCGGATGACACGACCGGGCTGGTGCGAATCCCGGCGCGGATCGTCACGCTGTTCTCCGGCATCGTGGCCGCCGATGCGAATGGCCAGGCGATGGTGCCGCTCGACATCCCCGATTTCGCGGGCGAACTGCGCCTGATGGCGGTGGGCTGGGAGGGCGCGCGTATCGGCGCCGCGTCCCGCCCGCTGACCATCCGGGACCCGATCCTGGCGGAGGCAATCCTGCCTCGCTTCCTCGCCCCCGGCGACGAGGCGATGCTGCCGGTCCTGCTGCACAATCTCGACCTGCCGGCGGGCGCGATCACCGCGACGCTCACGACCGAGGGACCGCTGGCGCTGGCTGGTCCCACTACACTCACGGCCAACCTCGCGACCGGGGCGCGGGCACAGCCGGCGACGGTGCTGCGCGCCACTGGCGCCGGCGAGGGCACTCTGCGCCTCACGGTGACGGGTCCGCAGAATTTCTCCGTGACGCGGGAATCTGTGATCACGTTGCGCTCCTCCCGCCCGATCGCGGTGGAGAGTGCAAGCGGCACCATCGGCCCGGGGCAGACTGCCAACCTCACGCCCGACGTCAGCCGCTTCCTGCCGGGAAGCTGGCGCGCATCGGCGACCCTGGGCGCGGCCATCCGCTACGACGCGGCGCCGTTGCTTGCGGCTCTCAACAACAGCTTCTGCCCCTGCACGGACCAGGTGGCGAGCGTCATCCTGGCCTTGTCCTACGCCCCCGATGCGCCGGACCGTGCCGGCAGCCTGCAACGTGCAGTGGAGGCGCTGCTGGACCGCCAGCGCTTCGACGGCGCCTTTGGTCTCTATTCGGCCCAGGACGAGCCGCAGACTTGGCTCACCCTCTACGCCATCGAGGTCCTGCTTCGCGCTCGCGCCGGTGGCGTCGCGATCGCCGATGCGGCGATCGACAACGCGCTGAAGCACGTCGAGGACCTTCTGGAGGACACCACCGAAGACACGGCGCAGAACCGTGCGGACCAGGCCTATCGCGTGCACGTGCTGGCCATGGCGGGGCGGCACCGCCTCGGCGCGGCCCGCCGGCTGCTGGAGAACATCGGCGACCTGCCGACGCCTCTTGCCCGCGCGCAGCTTGGTGCCGCTTTTGCCCGCGCCGGCGACCAGCCGCGCGCGGAGGCAGCCTTCGCCGCGGCGCTCGCCGCACCGGAGCGTCGGTGGTGGCGGCATGATCTCGGTTCGCAGGTGCGGGACGCGCTCGCCGTCGCCGCGCTGCTGAAGGAGAGCGGCCTTATGGAGGACCGCCTCCCAGCGCTCGTGGCCCGGCTGCCGGTTCAGCTTTCGCCGGCCACGACCAGCGCGCAGGAGCAGGGTTGGGCCGTCGCGACGGCGGGCATCCTCTCGGGCGGCAGTCGCCCGGTGCGTGCCACGCTCGACGGCGCGGCGTTACCGGAACGCCCGACCGTCACTGCAGCGCTCACCGGCCGTGCCGCCGTTCGCAACCTGAGCGATGCGCCGCTGACGCAGACGGTGTCCGCCATCGGCATTCCGACGCAGCCCTACCCGGCTGGACGCTCCGGTCTGCGCATCCTGCGTCGATTCGTGAACCTCGACGGCAGCAATGTGAATCTCGACCAGCATCGCCAGGGTCACAGCTTTATCGTGGTGCTCGAAGCGCGCGCGGATTCACAGGAAGAGCATCGAGTGCTGCTGCAGCAGGGCCTCCCGGCGGGGTGGGAGATCACCGCGCGCCTTGGTCCGGGCGCAGTCCCCGGCCTGCCGTGGCTGGAAGCACTGAGCACCACGGAGACCCAGCCGGCGCTCGATGACCGGTTCGCGGCCATCGCCGTGCTGTCGCCGCAGCAGCCTCTGCTGCGCGCTGCGTTCCGCATCCGGGCGACGTCGCCCGGCGTGTTCGAACTGCCGGGGGCCGAGGTGATCGATACGGGACGCCCGGCATTCTTTGCACGGCAGAATACGAACCGGATTACGGTTCAGACGGCGCAGTAGAAGGCTGGGGAAAGGAATTTTCCCAGACCCCATTCTTTTCTTTCTGGGTTTTGGCACCGGCATGCAACCAGCACCACTAGCCAAAAACAACGGATTGGGGGTCTGGGGGAAATTCCTTTCCCCCATCCTTGCTGTTCTCGTGCTGATCGTAGTGCTGGACCGCATCTTTCCGCCCGACCTCGTCAGACTCTCCCCCGGCCAGGAAATCCTCGACCGCGAGGGCCGCACGCTCTCCGTACTGCCCGCGCTCGGCGGCACCTGGCGCTTCGCGACCACGACGCGCGATGTGCCGGCCGATCTGCTGGCGCTGCTGGTTGCGGCGGAGGACCGGCGCTTCCGTTATCATCCGGGCGTGGATCCCTTGGCACTCGCGCGTGCCGCCTGGCAGTGGGTGCGCGCGGGGCGAGTGGTATCCGGCGGTTCCACGCTGACGATGCAGGCGGCGCGGCTGTTGGAGCCGCGGCCGCGCAACCTGCGCTCGAAGCTGATCGAGATCGTGCGGGCGGTGCAGCTGGAGGCACGGTTTTCCAAGGATGAGATCCTCGGCATCTGGCTCACGCTGGCGCCGCAGGGGGGCAATCTGGAGGGGATCCGCGCCGGTTCCCTGGCTTGGTTCGGGCGGTCGCCGGCGCGCCTGGACCCCGCCGAGGGAGCGCTGCTGATCGCGCTTGCGCGGCGTCCCGGTCCGCTGCGGCCTGACCGCCACCCGGAGGCCGCTCGTGTCGCCCGGGACGCGGTCCTGGCGCATCGCACCGCGCTGAGCACGGCACTCACCAGCGCAGACCGTGCCCAAGCGCAGACGGCGGCGTTGCCGAGCTATCGGCGCGCCATGCCGCGCTTTGCGCCGCATGCGGCACGCGAGGTCGCACGCCTTGGCGGCGCCCGCGTTCCCACCACGCTAGACCTGTCGCTGCAACGCGCGGTCGAGCAGATGGCGGCGGAGGCGCTGGAGACGCTGCCCAATCGCACCGCGATTGCGATCGCGGTTGCCGATCACGCGGCGCGGGAGTTTCGCGTGCTGGTAGGCGGCACCTTCGGCGATGAGCAGCGGGCGGGCAGCCTGGACCTGACCCGGGCGACGCGCTCACCGGGTTCGGCGCTGAAGCCTTTCCTGTACGCGATGGCGTTTGAAGCTGGTTTGACTCGACCGGACACGGTTCTGGCCGATCTGCCCTTCCGCTTCGCGTCCTACGCGCCCGAGAATTTCGACCGCGGCTTCGCCGGCCAGATCACGGCGGCCGACGCCCTGCGGCAATCGCTGAACCTGCCGGCGGTCGCGTTGCTCGATCGGCTGGGGCCGCTGCGCTTTGCGTTGGCTTTGAAGGCGGCCGGTGCCGCACCGCGCCTCCCGCCGGGAGCGGCACCGTCACTGCCCCTCGCTCTCGGCGGCGCGGGGACCACGCTGCGCGAGATGATAGCGCTCTACGCCACGCTGGCCGGGGAGGGCGAGGCCGAGCCGCTACGACTGCGTCCCGGAAGCGCGCGGGTACCGGTTCGGGTGCTTGAGGCGTCGGCGGCGCGGCAGGTGGCCGGCATCCTCACGCAGAACTTCCCTGGCGGCGGGCCGACTGGCGTCGCCTGGAAAACCGGGACGAGCTGGGGCGGGCGCGACGCCTGGTCGTTCGGCTATGACCGCGCTCATGTGGTGGGTATCTGGATCGGGCGGCCGGATGGCACGCCCATTCCGGGCGCGACCGGGCGATCGCTCGCCATGCCCGTGCTTGCGCGGGTGATGGGGTTGTTGCCGCCGGCGCCGCTCACCGGACTGCGCGTACGGCCCGCTTCGAACGAGGCAGGCGGCGACCGGCTGCGGCTACTGTTTCCGCCGCCCGAGGCGCAGCTCTCCGATGCGGCGGGGCCGGTTACCCTGCGTGCCATGGGCGGCCAGCGTCCACTGACGTTCCTGGTCGATGGCCAGCCCATCATGCATGAGCGCGCGCGGCGCGAGGCGAGTTGGCAGCCGCCAGGGCCAGGCTTCTTCCGCATCACCGTGCTGGACGCGCACGGCCAGGCGGTGCGCGCGGACGTGCGTGTCAGGGCTGAGTGATGCTCTGGCCGGCGTGAGGCGTCCAACCCAACCGGGCCATAATCGGCACGCGTGCTTTGCGTGAGCCGCCCGGCCGACTCCGGAAGTCCTGCGAGGCAAGCAGGCGGAGCCTGCGCTCGCCGTTTGAGGGCACACAAAACCCGCCCGCAATGCACGCCAAGCGCCCGAATGGCCGGCGCCGGCAGTCCGGCGGGAAGCAGGCAGGCAGAACCTGCGCAGGCCATTTTGAGGGAACAAAAAACCCGGGCCGCAATGCGGACCGAGCGTCCGAATGGGCGCCGGCGGCAATCCGGCGAGGCAAGTGGCGGGAGCTCACGCCCGCCACTTGAGGGCACAAAATGTCAGCGGTCATTTTTCATGACAGCTGATTTCAGCGCCGCGCTTCGATCGCGTCCCAGATTGCGCGCTCGAGGTGCACGCCGTCGAAGCGCGCCAGTTCCTGCAGGCCTGTGGGGCTGGTGACGTTGATCTCGGTGAGCCAGTCGCCGATCACGTCGATGCCCACGAAGATCATGCCGCGCTCCCGCAGTTCGGGCCCGATGGCGGCACAGATCTCGTGCTCGCGGGCGGTTAGCGTAGTGGCCATCGGCGTACCGCCGACGTGCATGTTGGAGCGTGCCTCGCCCGCCGCGGGCACGCGGTTGATGGCACCCATCGCGACGCCGTCGACCAGGATGATGCGCTTGTCGCCCTGGCGAACCTCGGGGACGTAGCGCTGGATCATCAACGGCTCGCGCGAGCGCTCCGTAAACAATTCAATCAGGGAGTTCAGGTTACTGTCCTCGGGACGCAGATGGAAAACCCCTGCGCCGCCATTGCCGAAGAGCGGCTTGAGGATGATGTCACCATGCTCTGCCCGAAACGCAGCAATGCGCGTGCGATCCGCGGTGACCAGCGTCGGCGGCATCAGCTCCGGAAATTTCAGGACGAAGAGTTTCTCCGGCGCGTTGCGCACGGCGGCGGGGTCGTTCACGACCAGCGTCTTCGGATGGATGTGCTCCAGCAGATGTGTGGAGGTGATGTACGCCATGTCGAAGGGCGGATCCTGGCGCATCAGGACCACATCCATCTTCGCGAGGTCGATCACCTCATCCGGGCCGAGCGTCGCGTGAAGGCCGGCGCCACGCTGGACAGTCACGGGTTGGGCACGGGCCGTTAGCGACCCGGCGGCGAAGGCGAGGTCGCGGGGGTGGTAGTGCCACATCACATGGCCACGGGCCTGGGCTTCCACCATCAGCGCGAAGGTGCTGTCGGCGTTTGGGTTGACGCTCAGGATGGGGTCCATCTGGACCGCGACGCGCAGGCTCTTGGCCATGAGTTTGCCCCTCTCGGCTATCAACTGGGCTGTGCCATTCCAGCGGTCCTACGACCAGCCTTAAAGTTTTGGCGGCAAGCTGGTTCGCGGCGCCACCTCTTTCGCAACCCTGGATTGTTTATAGTTAATGAAAGTCGCTTTCCTCTTTAGTTGCACAAAGACCCGAGCCATTGGTTGCGAAGAGATGAACAAGACGGTTTGGAGATCGCCCGGTGCTGAATAACAATCCCTTCGTCTTCGCCTCATCTTCCGCCTCCGATCCACTCGCGCCGCAGGATGCCGTGCTTAATGCGCCGGCCATGCCATCGAGCTTTCTGTGGATGCATCTTCTGGTGGCGCCAAGCGAAGTCGTGCTTGCCTTGGCAGGGCCGCCCGCCTGGGGTGCAGCGGAAGCAGCTTCCACGGCTGAGCCGGCACCGGGCGAGAGCGCTGCGGCCGTGGAAAGCGCCGAGGTGCCGATCGCAGCCGCCATCGCGGTTGCTCTGGCCGCACCCGCGCCGGCCCTTGTAACCATCGCCGAACCCCTGCCGCTGCCTGCGTCGCATGCAGATGCCGTCCCGATAACGATGCCCACCGATGCCGACTTCGATGCCTATGCGCGGCTGTTCCAGGGCATCGAGGATCGCGACCTGCTCGCCGATCTGCACGCCAACCTTGCGCCAGGCAGCGATTGGGCGAATGCATTCGGGCCGTCGATGGTCTGAGCGGTCAGGCGGAACCACGAAGGGCAGGCTGCCTGGCCGGCTTCAGTTCAGCCGCTGGCGCAACTCAGCGACGATGTCGCGAACCCTAGCCGCCGCGGCGCCGTCCGGCTGAATGGTCAGGTAGCGCTCGAACGCAGTCAGCGCCGCCCCGATGCGCTCCAGCCGCTGGTTCATCAACCCAGCCTCACGCCACAGCGGCGCCTCGGCGGGCGCGATACGCAACATGTCCTCGGCGCAGGTGAGCGCGCCAGCGAGGTCGCCGGTCCGCAAGCGTCGCAGCTTAATGTTGTTCTGCAGGCGCAGCAGCACCGCGCGCCGTCCCATCGGCGCCAGGACGCCGGGCCGCAGCTCGGCCTTCTCGCCCTCGACACGCTTGATCAGGGCACGCAGTTCCGGTGCGGCGAGGGCGGCGCCGCCAGCGAAGACATCGACGACCAACTGGCCGCGCCTGCCCTCAAGCGCCAGCAGGAAATGACCCGGAAAATCGAGCCCATGCGCCGCCCAGCCGGCGGCCTCCGCCGTGTGCAGCCACAGGATGCCAAGCGCTACGGGTAGGCCGCGGCGGCGCTCCAGCACCTGCAGAAGGTTCGCGTTGGCTGGGTCAGCATAGGTGCGGTCGTCACCGGCAAAGCCCGCTTCCCCATGCAGGACGCCGGCGAGCACGGCGCAGCGTGCCGCGAGGTCCCCGGCATCCGCGCCCGGGGCGGCGGTCGCTGCGTCGACCGCGGCGCGGGCGAGTAGGGACAGATCCATTGTCGCCGCACGCCAGTCGCAATGCGGCGCATCGATGCGCGCCAGTTGCAGGGCGGTGGCCGCGAGGTCGATCTCGTCATCGGGTAGTTGGCCGACAGCGTCGAGCGCAGCCCTGGCTTCAGCGGTTTGGGTCTCGGACATGGGATGAGTTTCGCGGTACCGGCGCCCAGACGCAAGCATCACGACACTTCTGCATGCACCTTTCGCAAGCGTAGGAGTCCCTTACGGCCGGTCCGGCCGCGCAGTTCGTAGATGGGATCAGGCCATGGCCCTTCACCAGGTTCACATCGATGCGGTGATACCCTTCGCGTACGGATACAGCGCCAAGCTCAGGACCAAAATGACCGATATCGGACGCTCGGTCGGCTCCAAGACGGTCGGGCTGACCATCCAGACCATGGTGCCGGGCTGCCGGTCGTCGCGCCGGCACCGCCATGTCTTCCAGGAAGAAATTCTGATCGTCGTGTCCGGCAGTGGTGTGTTGCTGCACGATGAGGAGGTGATCCGGACCACTCCGGGCGACTGCTTCTGCTACACGCCCGAAGATCCACACCTTCGAGAATGCCGGCACCGCCGACCTCGTCATCTGGGGTTCGGCAACCGGTTTCCCCACGAGGTCTGCGTCTACCCAGATGAGGGGGGCCTTTGTCGAGGGGGCGGGTGCCGGGATGCCGCTGGCCTCGGCGGTGGACATCCCTTGGACGGAGGATCGGCGCCGGCGCTGAGGCCGGTTACCGCGGGACCATCCGGCCAAGCGGGCGGCCACCGAAGATATGCATGTGAAAATGCGGTACTTCCTGGCCGGCATCAACGCCCGCATTGGCGAGGATCCGGTAGCCCGATTGTTCCAGACCGAGCAGCTGTGCGGTGGCGGCGACGGTGCGCCAAAAATCCGTGATCTCCTCGGGCGTGGCGCTGGCACCGAAATCGGCGGAGGACACGTAGGCCCCCTTGGGGATCACCAGCACATGCACCGGTGCCAGCGGATTGATGTCGTGAAAGGCGAGGGTGTGCGGCGTCTCGTGCGCTCGCTCGCAGGGAATTTCGCCCCGCAGGATGCGCGCGAAGATGTTCTGCGGATCATAGGGGGGCAGGCCGTTCGTGCTCATGGTTTCCGCTCCAAGTCGGAAGGTTTGATGCCACAGGGTGCCACCCGCTTCCAGACATGAGCCGGGTCAGGCTGTTCCGAGTGGTGCATGCTCGAATTCCGGCACCATGCGGTTGAGCTGTGCCAGTGCGGCGCCGGTCGCACTGGCCCGCGCCTGAATGGCGATCGCATCGATGGCCTCACCAACCTGCACCGCGTCGGTCGTGCGCGGGGTTGCCATCATCAGGCCTGGGAACCCTGTGGGCCTCGGTGGTTCCTGTCCGTGGAACATCTCCTCGAACAGCTTCTCCCCCGGTCGGAGCCCCGTGAACCGGATCTCCACATCTTCCTCCGGCCGCAATCCAGCCAACCGGATCATGCGGCGGGCGAGGTCCACGATCTTCACCGGCTCGCCCATGTCGAGCACGAAGATGCCGCCATCGGAAAGCTCCGCGGGCTGGTCGGCGCGATCCTCGGCACCAACCACGCTGGCCTGCAGCACCAGGCCCACAGCCTCGCGAACGGTCATGAAATAGCGGCGCATGTCGGGGTGGGTCACGGTCAGCGGCCCGCCACGTTCAAGCTGGCGGCGGAACAGCGGTACCACGCTGCCGGTCGAGCCCAGCACATTGCCGAAGCGGACGGTGATCAGCCGCATGCCCGCATGTTCGCTACGCGCCTGACGATCCAACGCCTGGCAGTACATCTCCGCCAGGCGCTTCGAGGCGCCCATAACGCTGGTGGGGTTCACCGCCTTGTCGGTCGAGATGAACACCATCGCGCGGGTGCCGACCGCACGCGCCGCATCCGCCACGATGCGGGTACCGAGCGAGTTGGTAAGCAGCCCCTCGAGCGGGTCGTTCTCCACCATTGGCACGTGCTTCAGCGCGGCGGCGTGGAAGACGATCTCCGGCTTGATCTCGGCGAAGAGTTGCTGGATGCGAGCCTCGTCGCGCACATCCGCTAGCACCGCGCGGCGGAGGATTTCCGGGTGCTTCTCACGCAGCTCGAGGTCGATCTCGTAGAGCACGTATTCGCCGTGATCGAGCAAGGTGAGGGATGCCGGGCCAAGTGCGGCGACCTGACGGGCGAGCTCGCCGCCGATGGTGCCACCGGCGCCGGTGACCAGCACGCGGCGGCTCTGCACCAGGCGCGCCATGCCCTCGCGGTCGAGTGGCACCTGCGGGCGGTCCAGCAACTCCTCGATCGAGACTGGGCGTAGTTCCTGGCGCGGCAAGGCGCCGGCGTCGAGCGCGGTCGGCGGCGGCGCGCGGCGCACCGGGACGCCGTGATGGTCGGCGGCGTCCATTAGCTTCTGCAGCGCCGTCCCCTGGACGCGTGGGTCCGCAAGCACGATCGCGGCGGGCAGGAGGTTCTCGGCGCGGAGCTGGTCGAGCACCGTGTCCGCCTCCTCGACGAGGCCCAGGATCGGGTGGCCCTGGATGCGGCGGCCCAACTGCCGTTCGCGTAGCGACAGGATGCCGATGACGCGCCAACGCGGGGCGCGTTCCTGGGCGAGTGCCCGGATGAAAAGGTCAGCGCCATCGCCGGCGCTCGCAATCAGCACGGGCTGCGCGGCATCGGCGCTGTCATCGGTGGTGCGTCGCGCGCGCAGGCGCCCCGCGACCCGCGGTGCGCCGAGCAGCGCGGCCAGCGCCATGGCATGGATGGCGGGGAAGGCGAGGTTCGGGGAGCGCCAGGCGTCGAGCGCGTGGCACGCCGCCCAGAACAGCGCGGCCGACAGGATCGCGGCCCCGCTGATGCCTAGCAATTCGCGCAGGCCGGCGAAGCGCCAGTATTGGCGGGGGAGGCCGAAGGGTAGCCCTGCCAGGAGCAGGCCAGCGACGGCACCTGGAATGGCGGCCAGCCACCAGGCGCCGGGCGGCCACGCGCCGGGGGCCGCCAGCCACAGCGCCGCCGGTAGCGCGACGACCGCGATGAGGCCATCAAGGGTGAGGTTGAGCAGGATACGGTTCGAAGAGGCGCGCGCCATGCCGCCGCTATAGAGCAGCGGCGCGGCGGCGGGAATGCGGCCGGGCCATTCAACCGCACCCTTGACGGAGTGGATGCGCGGTAAGCCGCGCTCCTGCCGCCGCTGCACTTAGGCGGCGGCGGCCGCCAGCAGCGGGTTTGACCGGGCAAAGCTGTTCGGCATGGTTTCCGGATCGCGAAGCACATAGCCGCGGCCCCAGACCGTGCCGATCAGCTCGCCGGCCTCGGCGACCGAGAGCTTCTTGCGCAGCTTGCAGATGAACACGTCGATGATCTTCACTTCGGGTTCATCGAGCCCGCCATAAAGATGATTGAGGAACACCTCCTTGGTCAGCACGACGCCCTTCCTCAGCATCAGCAGTTCCAGGATCGCATACTCCTTGCCCGTAAGGTGCACGTGACGACCCTTCACCGTGACCTCCTTGCTGGCGAGATTGAGCGTCAAGCCGCCGACGGTAAGGGAGGGCTGGGAGAAGCCCTTGGTGCGGCGCACGATGGCCTGGATGCGCGCTACGAGCTCGGATTGATCGAACGGCTTGGTGACATAATCGTCGGCGCCGAGGCCGAGGGCGCGAACCTTTTCGGTCGAGCGGCTATGGCCCGAGAGGACCATGACCGGTGCGTCCATCCGCGCGGCGCGGAGGCGGCGAAGGACCTCATAGCCTTCCATGTCGGGAAGCGACAGGTCGAGGATCACGAGGTCATAATCGTAGAGCTTGGCGAGATCGCAGGCTTCCTCGCCTGTATCGGAAACGTCTACAATCATTGAAACGTGCCGTAACATGAGAGAAATCCCGCGTGCCGTAGTTAGATCGTCTTCAACCAAAAGGATGCGCATATCTCGTTCTCCACAACCGTAACGTGTGTTTAGGAGGAACAATGAGAAATGAAAAGCTCTTTTGGGTTTGCGTTCGTCTCAAAATACGTCAATTTGCCTAAGAGAGTCTGATCATTTCGATGGGCGCTGGCGATATCGTCTAAGAATTAAGATATAAAATAATTTGTGGTTCCAATTTGCTGGCCCTGCGGGTGGTGGGAAGCGCCTCGCGTTGCTCGCGCCGAGCCGGTATCATTGTCCCATGCGCAAATCCCTATCCGTGCGGCAGTTGCCGATGCTGGCCGTCGCTCTACTCGCCGCCTGTGCCGCCAGCGGTTCGTCCACGGATGATTCCGAGGGTGCCGCCGGGGCACCACACGGTGCCTACGGCAGCTATCTTGTCGGCAGGATGGCCATTTCCGACAGCGACACCCGCACGGCCGCGGACAGCCTGCTGACGGCCCTGCGCGAGGCGCCCGATGAGCCGGAGGTCCTGACCCGCGCCTTCATCGCGACCGTGATGGATGGCCGCGCGGACGCTCTTCGCCTTGCTCGGCGCCTCCCGGAAAATGCCGTCGCGCAGCTCCTGGTCGCTGGTGCCGATGCGCAAGCCGGTCGCTGGGAACGCGCCGAGCAGCGCTTCCGCGCCCTCCCGCGCCAAGGCGCGACACAGGTGTTGCAGCCCATGCTGGTCGCATGGGCGCAACAGGGACGCGGCCAGACCGATGCAGCGCTCGCCACGCTCCGGCCCCTGACCGATTCGGGACGTCTGCGCGGGCTGTATGCTTTGCACGCCGCGATGATCGCCGACCTCGCCAGCCGCCCGCGCGAGGCGGAGCGCTACATCCGCATCGCCCTGACCGAGACTGAACAACCCACCGCACGGGTCATCCAGGTCTCCGCAGGCGTGCTTGCCCGCGCCGGGCGCGAGGCCGAGGCGATCCGCCTGCTGGACCAGAACCTGCGCAGTCAGGACGATTTGGCACTGGAGTCCGGAGAGGAGGGCCGCCGGCGCCTTCTCGCGAGCCAGCCTGTCGCCGCCCCGATCGAAGGCATCGCCGAAGCGGAGCTCGCGCTCGCTGCTGCCTTGCGCGGCCAGTCAGCGCCGGAATTCTCTCTCCTGCTCACCCGCCTGGCGCTCCGGCTGCGGCCTGGCTTCGCGCCCGCCCTGCTGCTGGCCGCGGACGCGCTCGCACAGGAAGACCAGCACGCCGCCGCACTCGCCCTTCTCGATGAGGTGCGGGAGGGCGATGCCATGGCCGGTGCGGCCGCGCTTCGCCGCGCGAGCTACCTCGAACGCCTGAACCGTCCCGACGAGGCCGCAACGGTGCTGCGTCGTCTCGCGGTCATGCGCCCCATTGCGTGGCAGCCGCTCGCCCGCCTCGGCGATCTGGAACGCGCGCGCAGCCGCTGGGTCGAAGCCGTCGAGGCATATGACGGCGCCGTCGGGCGGATCGCGACGGCGCAGAGCCAGGATTGGCCTATTTTCTACGCCCGCGGCATCGCACAGGAGCGCGCCGGGCGCTGGCCGCGCGCCGAGGCCGATTTCCGCCGCGCGTTGGAGCTCTCGCCCGAGCAGCCCTTCGTGCTGAACTACCTCGGCTATTCCTGGGTCGAGCAGGGGCTGAACCTGGCCGAGGCACGCGGCATGCTGGAACGCGCCGTCGCGCTGCGCCCAAACGACGGCAACATCGCTGACAGCCTCGGCTGGGCGCTGTTCAAGTTGAACGACCTTCCTGGGGCGATCCGCTGGCTGGAACGCGCCGTGGAGATCGAATCACGCAGCTCCGTCATCAACGACCACCTGGGCGATGCCTATTGGGTGGCCGGGCGCCGGCGCGAGGCCGAATTTCAGTGGCGGCGCGCGCTCGCCCTGGGCCCGGAGCAGGGGGAAGGGCCGCGCATCGAAGCCAAGCTCCGCGACGGCCTTCCGGCAGGGGTGTCGCCACGCCCGTGATCCGGGAGGCGGCGCCGGCCAAGGTCAACCTCTTCCTCCACATCACTGGCCGCCGGCCTGATGGGTACCATCTGCTCGACAGCCTAGTGGTTTTCGCGGGCATTGAGGATACGGTGACGGTCGCGGCGGCGCCAGGTTTTGCCCTGTCGATGGATGGACCGGAGGCGCCGGCCCTCTCGGCGGAGGCCGACAATCTGGTGCTGCGTGCAGCACGCGGGCTTGCAGACGCGGCGGGCGGCGGCCTGGCGGCGGCACTGCATTTAAAGAAAAACCTTCCCGTCGCCTCGGGCATCGGCGGCGGCAGTGCGGACGCGGCAGCGACGCTGCGCGCGCTGACTACGTTATGGGGCGTCGGCCCTGAAATCGCCCGGCGCGTGGCACCCGCGCTCGGTGCCGACGTGCCCGCCTGCCTCGTCACCCGGCCTCTGCGCATGTCGGGCATCGGGGAGGTTACCCAGCCAGCCCCGGCGCTGCCTGATTTTGGGCTGGTGCTGGCGAACCCGCGTGTGCCGATCGCGACACCCGCGATATTCCGGGCGGTAAAGGGCCATTTTTCCGGCCCGGCCGCCCTGCCGGAGGGATGGGCGAACGCCGCCTCGATGGCGGCGGACCTCGCGCGCCTCACCAATGACCTCGAGGCGCCAGCGATCGAAACCTGTCCCGCAATCGCCCAGGTGCTCGCGGCGCTGGCGTCACTTCCTGGCGCATTGCTCGCACGAATGAGTGGTTCGGGTGCGACCTGCTTCGCCATCATGCCCGATGCGGCGAGTGCCGAACGCGCCGCCTCCCTGCTCCCACCTTCGTGGTGGCGCTGGGGCGGGGGGCTTGCCGCGCCGCCCGCTGCGCCCTTATGAGGGCGCAGCGATGGGGCGTCGCCAAGCGGTAAGGCAGCGGTTTTTGGTACCGCCATTCCCAGGTTCGAATCCTGGCGCCCCAGCCACCCAGTCAGCCTGTCGCATACGTTTTTGGGGTTTCGACCCCTCCCCCGTGAAAGCCCCGCCTTTCGCGCCACTCACGCGAGGCCGTGGGACGACCCGTACCTGAGAGACGCGGATCCGGCCCTCGGAGCCCGCGCAAAGGCGCCGCCGTCTCTGAGCGCCATTTCGGCAGTACCGTTCGTAGAAATATCGCCGGAGTCGAAAGACGCTGGACGGAAACCCCGCGGTCGCTCTCGCGAGGACAAGTATGGGAATGTTGGCAGCAGTCGGAGAGATCGCGCTCAGCCGAAACCGAGCGCCTGACGTTGCTCCTGCCAATCGGTCGATAGGCGGGTGTCCCGCATCAGGCGGGTCGTATTGAGATCAGGAGGCTGACGGCCATCGAGAATGGCTTCGATGATATCCGGCGCCAGCCATGCTATCCGGATCAGCCGCGTCGCGTAGGACTGGGTGAATCCGTTGGCCCCCGCGAAGGCCGTAAAGGTCGGCGCATCGCTGGAGACCAGCGCCTCGCGCAGCGCCCAGGCCTTGGCGACCAGCCGAACCAGCGTCGGGTCCGATCGATCCGCCGCGACGGTCGAGCCGACCAGCAGCGCCATCTCGCGACCCGAACGTCGGAGCGACACAGGCTCGGTCAGCATGATGATCAAGCTGTCCTCATCGTGCTTCTGGCGCCGCTGCTGCGCATCGGCCAGGCCCTTGCCCATCAGCATCTTGACCAGACGCAGTGCCTCGATCCGGATCGTCAACTCGTGCCGTTGACCCCGATCTGGAGGCTTAGGGCCAACAAGGCGTCGCGCTGGGCCGCGTACCCCAGCAACGGCCAGCGGCCAGTGAGGCTGGCGGCCGCGGTCAGGATCCTGCGCTGCTGCGCCCCGTCGGCATGCAACACGTCGCTGGATCGCAACGCCAGGAGCAGCTTCGGCCCGTCAGCAAGCAGCCGTGCGACGCGGTCGATGACGACACGCTCGAGCGCGGCCTCAGGTATCCGCAGCGCATCGGTATGCTCCTCCAGCGTCCCGGTGATCAGCTCGCTCGACACGTAGTACCGATACCGGCGCCCCGCCTTTGTCGTA
Organism: Rhodospirillales bacterium; assembly: GCA_028288785.1. Classification (GTDB taxonomy): domain Bacteria; phylum Pseudomonadota; class Alphaproteobacteria; order Acetobacterales; family Acetobacteraceae; genus Plastoroseomonas. Next base: position 19,704 of record JAQGHV010000059.1, read on the forward strand.
TGGGTCGCGCTCATGGGCGTGCCCGTCGGATCCGTGAGCATCCCGGCCAGTAGGCTGGGTGGCTGGCCGTCCCGCCTGAGCGCCGATCGGATCGGGCCGTGGCAAGGCCCTGCTGGACCGCCTCCCAAAGCTCGCCATCGACGATGCCCGCGTGCTCGCCGGCATAGACATTGCCGCGGTGAGAGATCTCTCCGCGGTAGATGCGGTTCTTAAGGAGATGAAACAGCGCCCCTCGCCCGAAGGGCCGGCCGTCCTTGCCGGTGAGCCTGTCGGCGGCCAAGTGCTGCTGCACCAGGCGAACCGTGCCCAAGTCGAGATAGGCCTGGTAAATGCGGAGGACGATCTCGGCCTGCGCGGGGTGAACAACCAGCTTTCGCTCGCGGACTTCGTAGCCGAGCGGGACGGAGCCCCCCATCCACATGCCCTTGCGCTTGGAGGCGGCGATCTTGTCGCTAATGCGCTCGCCGGTGACCTCGCGCCCGAATTGCGCGAAGGACAGCAGCATGTTCAGCGTGAGCCGCCCCATGCTGGTCGTGGTGTTGAAGTGCTGTGTCACCGACACGAAGGACGCGCCATGGGCGTCAAACACCTCGACAGTCTTGGCGAAGTCTGACAGCGATCTGGTCAGACGATCCACCTTATAGACCACCACCAGATCAACCCGGCCTGACGCGATGTCGGCCAGCAGACGTTGCAGTGCTGGCCGATTGAGGCTGCCGCCCGAGAGACCACCGTCATCGTAGCGAGCCGGAAGCAGCGTCCATCCCTCGTGGCGCTGGCTGCGGATATAGGCCTCACAGGCCTCGCGCTGGGCGTCGAGCGAGTTGAACTCCTGCTCCAATCCCTCCTCGGATGATTTCCGCGTGTAAATGGCACAGCGCAGGCCGGACCGAGCCGTCGCAGGGCTGGCGCTCCGGCGGCTAGGCATGGGAGGAGCGGTTGCTGGTAACCCGCTGAGAACGGGCGTCTGCGGCGGGCTGTGGCGGACCTCACCCTGGAGAAGCTGGTCTTGAAGGAAGCTGCGTCGGGAAACTTCTGAGCGCTGCACGTCGTCGGCGGGCCGTTGTGCATTTGACCTCCTAGCTTGCGGTGTCCGAGCGGTTTGCGTGTCGGGTTCTGGATCAGGACCGCTAAACTCAGCGCAAGGCTAAGGGCACGGCGGACGACTAAGCAGCGCTGTGAGCGGA
>JAQGHV010000089.1 GCA_028288785.1 Rhodospirillales bacterium
GGGCAGGGTTTTTCACCTATGTCGTGTGCTTCCGTGACCGCTCCGAGAGCGGCGCAGTGGAAGTGGCGTTGGCCTTTGCCCTGCCCGTCCGCGACATCGCCGAGCTCCTTCACATGCCGCGCTCGACCGTCAGCGATGCGATCAGCCTGCTGGTGACGAAGAAGCTTCTGCTTGTCGAGCAGCCGAGCGCCGGGCGCAGGCCGACGACCTACCGTCTGCCGCGCCGCTGGAACTCATTCTCAAAGACCGGACCGGACTGAGCTGCGAACCCACCCCCCATGGTATCTTCAAGGGAACCTCTCAGTGGACGCAAAACCTCCGTTCCAAAACTGGTTCGTACCTGTCACCGGACACAACGAGCTTGTGTCCGCCCAGAGGTACAAGTGTGCGGGCTTGCGTCCGCCAGGAGGTACGGGGCTTTGCGCATTGATGTGGAAGTCGCCGCGACGACCTTACCGGCTCCGGTCAGCAGCCCCAGTGGTTCTTCACTGCTGCACGAACACCCGCGCCACATGAACACCGAGCCACCGCTTCCATTGAGCGGTCAGCTGCTTGTGAACTATTCCCACGCGACTTCGAGCAGGGCGCAGAGCGGCGGTACCTCACGGGGCATTAGATCTATCGGCTGTGTGGTCGTTCATCCTGCACTTGGCTGCCGTAAATATCAGCGGAGGGCGACGATCAGTTGCGAACCCTATGATATCAGCACTTTTCGGCGATTTCCAGATCATTGATCGGCTTCGGAGGCCCCCTCTCACGGGGCATTCTTCCGCCTAGGGGTGCGTCTTTTCCACGGCCGGTTGATGCCCGGCACCGGCCGCTACGCTTCTTATCCGTTGGTAATGTCAGAACAGTATCGGAGTTGGGTCGGGGCTGCCATTCCGCCGGCGGTAGGAGCCAGGTTCCGACTGCCGCCAACTGTGGTGACACGCGTCTCGAGGAGCGCGTCACCTTCCGCCCGGGACCAGCTGCCTCCGCTGCAATGTTTTGTCATGACCGGGCAACGTCCAGGACACCCTGCGCCGTCAACTTCAGGCTGTGATGATTGGTACTCAGGGGGCGCGCGCGTGCTGATCCGTCTTTTGTTGCTCATCGCGTTGCTCACCGTGCCTGGCTTCCGCGCCGCCTTCAGCCATGAAGGTCACGCCCATGGCGATGAGCCCGCGCCGCCGGCCGCCGCAGCGCCGCGCGCCGAGGCGCATTCGGACCTGTTCGAAATCGTGGCGGTGCTGGGACCGGACCGGCGCCTTTGGCTCTACCTCGACCGGCACGCGACCGCGCAGCCGATCGACGGCGCCACGGTGCAGGTTGCCATTGACGGCGTGGGCCTCGGCACGGCCACGCGCGTGGGCGAAGCGGTCTATGCCGTCGCCGACCCCACCCTCGAACAACCGGGCGAGCGGGCCATGATCTTCACCATCACGGCCGGCGATGACATGGACCTGCTGCCGGCGACGCTTGTCATTCCTGCGGCCGCCGCGGTCGCCGCTGCGGGAGCCGCCGATCTTGGCACGGTGATGCTGCACGATCCGCTCGCCTGGGCTGCGGGGCTGATCCTGCTCCTGCTGGGCATCGCCATCGGTCGCGCCGCCGCGCCCCGCTCGCTCCCGCCGATGATCGATGCCGACCTGCCCGCCGCCGGGACACGCCCTCATCCTCTGACCCCGGAGGTTCCGATCCCCGGGCGCGTCGCTGCCGCGCGCGCGGCCCTCGTCCTGGCGGTGCTGCTCCTCGTGCCGATGATCGCCCGGGCGCAGCCATTGGACGCGCCCAGGCGGCAGGCGGATGGCAGCATCTTCGTGCCCAAGCCTTCGCAACGCTTTTTTGGCCTGCGCACCGGCTCCGCCGAACCGGGCGAGGCTGCCGTGACCATTCAGCTCACCGGGCAGGTGATGGCGGACCCCAATGCTTCCGGCCGCGTCCAGGCATCCGAGGCAGGTCGCATCGAGCCGCCGGATGATGGCTTCCCCGCGCTCGGGCAGCGCGTGGCGCGTGGCGCGGTGCTCGGTTTCGTCGTGCCCATCATGGCGGCGCAGGATCGCGTCGGCGTGCGCGCCAGCATCGCGGAGCTGGACGCCCTCATCGTCATCGGCGAGGCGCGCGTCCGCCGGCTGACGGCGCTCAGCGGCACCGTAGCGGCGCGGGAGATCAGCGATGCCCGTGCTGACCTCGAAGGCCTGCGCCAGCGCCGTGCGGCGAACCTGCCGGCGGTGACCGGCCGGGAGCCGATCGTCGCCCCCTCAGCCGGCTTGATCAGCGTGGTGCGCGTCGCGGCCGGCCAGGTCATCCAGGCGCAGGAGCCATTGTTCGACATTGTCGATCCCACCCGGCTCTGGGTCGAGGCCATCGCCTTCGACACGGCCGCGGTGGCCGAGGTCGCGGCCGCCTCCGCCATGACGGCCGGCGGGCAGGCGCTGCGGCTCGGCTTCGTGGGACGCGGCATGACGCTGCGCCAGCAGGGCCTGCCCCTGCATTTCCGCATCGAGGGCGCGCCCGCCGGCCTCGCCCTGGGCCAGCCGGTGACGGTCCTGCTGCAGACGCCGCGCCGCGCCGCCGGCATCGTGCTGCCTGCCGAGGCCGTGGTGCGGAACCCCGAGGGCGGCCTGGTCGTCTTCGAAATGCCCAGTGCGGAACGCTTCGTCCCGCGCGCGGTGCGGGCCCAGACACTGGATGGCCAGCGTGTCCTGGTGACGGCCGGGCTGGAGCGTGGGGCCCGGGTGGTGATCAGCGGCGCCGGGCTGATCGCGCAGGTCCGCTAGGCGTGTTCAACATCCTCGTCACCGCCAGCCTGCGGAACCGGGCCTTCGTGTTGATCGCGGCGGCCGTCCTTGTGGTCTATGGCGCCTTCACGCTGCAGCGCATGCCGGTCGATGTCTTCCCCGACCTCAACAAGCCGGTGATCACCCTCATGACCGAGGCCGAGGGCCTCGCGCCGGAGGAGGTGGAGCTGCTCGTTTCCTACCCGATCGAGACGGCCATGAACGGCATGCCCGGCGTGACGCGCGTGCGTTCCGTCTCCGGTGTCGGGCTGTCGATCGTGTTCGTGGAATTCAGCTGGGGCACGGACATCTGGGTGAACCGGCAGCAGGTGGCGGAGCGCTTGACCCGGGTCCGCGCGCAGCTGCCGGCGAATGTCGCGCCGCAGATGGCGCCGATCTCCTCCATCATGGGCGAGATCATGCTGGTGGCGATGTCCACCGATGGCCGGGCGAGTCCAATGGAGCTGCGCGAGTTGGCGGATTGGGTCGTGCGGCCTCGCCTGCTGACCATCCCCGGCATTTCGCAGGTGATCCCGATCGGCGGCGAGGTTCGGCAATACCGCGTGACACCCGATCTCGCGCGGATGCATGCGCTGGACGTGACTGAGGCGCAGGTGGTCGCTTCCATTCGGCAATTCGGCGGCAACACCGGCGGCGGCTATGTGGACCAGGCGGGGCGCGAATACCTGATCCGCAACATCGGCCGCACCACGCGCCTGGATGACCTGGCCAATACGCCGGTCGCTTTCCGCGCGGGCCAGCCCATTCCGCTGCGCCAGGTCGCCACTGTCGATTACGCCGCCAGGGCCAGGCGTGGAGAGGCGGGCAGCATGGGGCGGCCGGCCGTGATCCTGTCGATCCAGAAGCAGCCCTCGGCCGATACAGTCGGCCTGACCACGCAGGTCGAAGCGGCACTGGCCGAGTTGCAGCGCGCGATGCCGCCGGGCGTGGTCGCCAACAACGTGCAGTTCCGCCAGGCCGATTTCATCGCGGCCTCGATCGGCAACGTGGAGAAGGTGCTGCTGGAGGCGGTGGCGGTGGTCGCCGTGGTGCTGTTCCTGTTCCTGCTGAACGGGCGCACGACCTTCATCTCGCTCACCGCAATTCCGCTTTCGGTGCTCATCACCGTGGTGGTGTTCCAGCTTCTCGGCCTGTCGATCAACACCATGACGCTGGGTGGCCTCGCCATCGCGATCGGCGAGCTGGTGGATGACGCTGTGGTAGATGTGGAGAACGTCTTCCGCCGGCTGCGCGAGAACCGGGCGCGGCCGGACCCGCAGCCCGCCATCATCGTGGTTGCCAGGGCGAGCCAGGAGGTCCGGTCCGGCATCGTCTATGCGACCATGGTCGTCATCCTGGTCTTCGTGCCGCTGTTCGCGCTGACCGGCATCGAGGGGCGCCTCTTCGCACCGCTGGGCGTGGCCTACATCGTCTCGATCACCGCGAGCCTGGTTGTCTCTACCACTGTCACGCCGGTGCTCTGCTACTACCTGCTGCCGCGCATGAAGCGCATGGATCACGGCGACAGCAGACTTGTCCGCATGCTCAAGCGCTGGAACGAGCGCGCGCTGCTCTGGGCCTTCGCGCGCGCCCGCCTGGTGTATCTGCTAGCGGGCGTCGGCGTCGCGGGCGCGCTGGCGACGGTGCCCTTCCTGCCGCGCGCCTTCCTGCCGCCCTTCAACGAGGGCACGCTGACCATCAGTTTGCAATTCCAGCCGGGTCTCAGCCTGGCCGAAGCCAACCGACTCGGCCGCGAGGCCGAGCTGCTGATCATGCAGGTGCCGGAGGTCCGCGCCGTGGGCCGCCGCACCGGCCGCGCGGAGCTGGATGAACATGCCGAGGGCGTGCATTCCTCCGAGATCGACGTCTCGCTCGACGCATCCCAACGCGGCAAGCAGGCGATCTCGGCCGATATCCGCGCGCGTCTCGCGGTGCTGCCGGGCAGCGCCAATGTCGGCCAGCCAATCGGGCACCGGCTGGACCACATGCTCTCCGGCGTGCGCGCCGAGATCGCGCTCAAGATCACAGGTGACGACCTGGACACCCTTCGCACCCTGGCGGAGGGCATACAGCAGCGCCTGGCCGCAATCCCTGGTCTGACCGACCTGCAGGTGGAGCGCCAAGTACGCGTCCCGCAGCTCCAGGTGGTGGTGAACCATGAGCGCGCGGCGCTGTATGGGGTCTCGGCCGCCTCGGTTGCGGAGGCCCTGCAATCCCTGTCGGGCGGCCAGGTTGTGAGTCAGGTGGTTGATGGCGCGCGGCGTTTCGACGTGGTGCTGCGCCTCGGCGACGCGGACCGCACCGGCGCGGGGCTGGCAGCCGTGATGATCGAAACACCGGGCGGGCGCGTGCCGCTGTCCCTGCTGGCGGAGCTGCGCGACACTGATGGCCCGAACCAGATCCTACGGGAGAACGGCCGCCGCCGGATCGTGGTGCTGGCCAATACCGATGGCAGCGACATGGCCGCAATTGTCGCACGCATCCGGACCGAGATGGAGGCTGCGACGCTGCCGCCGGGCTACTTCTTCACCTTGGAGGGGACTTTCCAGGCGCAGGAGGAAGCAGCCCGGCTGATTGCCGCACTGTCGCTGGTGTCCTTGTCGCTCATCTTCATGGTGCTCTACAGCCGCTACAGATCGGCGGTGCTGGCGCTGATCATCATGGGCAATGTGCCGCTCGCGCTGGTGGGCGCCGTCGCCGCTCTGTGGATCGTGGGGCAGCCGCTCTCCGTGGCGTCGATGATCGGCTTCATCACGCTGACCGGCATCGCGACCCGCAACGGCATCCTGAAGGTCAGCCACTACCTGAACCTCGCGCTTCTTGAAGGCGAACGCTGGGGGCTGGCGCTGGTGATCCGCGGCAGCCTGGAACGCCTGACTCCGGTGCTGATGACCGCGCTCTCGGCCGGCTTTGCGCTTATCCCGTTGATGATCGGCGCGAACGAGCCGGGCAAGGAGATCCTGCATCCGGTCGCGGTCACCATCTTCGGCGGGTTGATCACAGCGACCCTGCTCGACACCTTCCTGACGCCACTGCTGTTCCACCGCTTCGGTCGCCCCGCTTTGGATAGGCTGCGTGTCGTGCAGCAGGAGCTGAAGTTGGCCGAGGCATATTGATCCATGAGGACCCCCGACATGATCCCTCGCCGCATGCTGCTCGCCGGCTTTGTCCTTGCCCCGTTCTCTGTCGCCGCGCATGAGCCGCAACGCGGCCCGAACGGCGGGCAGAAGGCGGATATCGGCAGCAACCACGCCGAGTTGGTGGCGGCAGGAAACACGCTGCGGCTGTTTCTGTTCGATGGCGCCGACCGGCCCGTCCCGGCCGCGGGAGTGACCGCGCAGGTCGTCGTGCTGGCTGCCGGGCGCCAGACCACCGTGGTACTCGCGCCCACCGGCGACAACGAACTGGGCGGCACCGGCGACTTCACCGCAGCGCGCGGCATGCGCGCGGTTGTCACGCTGATCTTGCCCGGCCAACGTCCCGCGCAGGCGCGATTTACGCCCATGGATCAGAACTGAGGTGGATGTTGGATCAGAACTGAGGTGGATGTGATGCGCTCTGCGGCAATTGCCTTCGCCCTTTTTCTCGCCGTCTCCGCCTGGGCCGACGCGCCATCGCCGTATGCTGGCATAACGGACGGCCCGATCCGCGCTCTATCCGCTGAACAGCAGGCAGACCTCCTCGCCGCGCGCGGCATGGGCCTGGCGCTCGCGGCGGAGCTGAATGGATGGCCTGGCGCGGCTCATGTCATCGAACTTGCCGGCGCGATGCAGCTCACGCCCACGCAGCTTGCGGCGACGCAGCGACTGATGGCGGAGGTGCAGGTTGCGGCCGGCGACCTCGGCGCCCAGGTGATCGAGGAGGAGCGTGCGCTCGACACCGCTTTCCACGACCGCAGTGTTACGCCAATCGACCTCTCCGTGCGCACGGCCCGCATTGCGGGCCTGCAGGGCGAGATCCGGGACGTGCATCTGCGCACGCACTTGGCGCAGGCGGCTCTGCTTAACGCGGAACAGATCGCCGCATATGCCCACCTGCGCGGTCATGCCGGCGGCACCCCGCAGCATGGCGGCCCGATGCCCGGCAGCCACCGGCATCATTGACGTGATGGCGCCCGATAACCTGCCGCAGGAAGCCCACATCCTCGTCGTCGAAGATGACGGCGAGATGCGCACGCTGATCGCCAAGTTCCTGCGCCACAATGGCTTCCGCGTCACGGGCGCGCGCGACGGGCGCGAGATGTGGGAGGTGCTGGCCGGGGCGCCGGTCGATCTCGTGCTGCTCGATGTAATGTTGCCGGGTGCCTCTGGCCTCGATCTCTGCCGCGCGCTTCGTGCCAAGTCGGGCGTTCCGATCATCATGGTGACGGCGCGTGGTGGGGAAACCGATCGTGTGCTCGGGCTGGAGCTCGGCGCCGACGACTACATCCCCAAGCCCTTTGGGCGCGCCGAGTT
>JAQGHV010000092.1 GCA_028288785.1 Rhodospirillales bacterium
AAGGTGCCCAGGAGTGGAATCGAACCACCGACACTGCGATTTTCAGTCGCATGCTCTACCAACTGAGCTACCTGGGCCCGTAGCATTCGGGAGCGCGTCTCTAACCTGTGGCGCCGGGCGGATCAAGCACCCTTCCCCGGCTTTCGCGCTGCAGGGTGCTGGCCGTCACGACAGGCATCCCAGCAGAACCGCACCTGCTCCCAATCCCGCGCCCAGTTGCGGCGCCAGGCAAAGAGCCACTGGCAGGCGGCGCGGATCTTCTCCGGCAGGTTCGGCTTGCTATGCGCCCCCAGGCCAGCCCTTCATTCACCCAGACGGATTTCGCTCGCCACGCGTCCGCGCTTGGCGTCGACCACCAGCACCCGCTCGCCATCTGGCCGCCGCACCCAGATGGTCACGATTCCCTCCGCCGCGCTCACCCCCGCGATGCTGCTGCCGGCCGGCTGGCGAAGTGCCAAGCCCTCCGACGCCACCGGTCCACCACCGACCTTCTGGACGAGCGCCACCACCAGGCCCAGGGTGCCGACCACGATCAGCACCCCCATTCCAATGACAAGTATTTTGAGCCAACGCACCGATACACCCCCATTCGCCATCCGCGCCGAACCCGACCAAGCCGGCACCCGCGCGGACCGCTTCCTCGCGGCCGCGATAGACGGGCTGTCGCGCAGCCGCGTCAAGGCGCTGATGGAAGGCGGCCACGCCACGCGCGACGGCGCCCCGCTTACCGACCCGTCCGAGCCGATCAGGTCCGGCGCGCTCTATGGGCTGACCATCCCGCCGCCCGTCGCGGCGCGGCCGGAGGCGCAAGACATCCCGCTCTCGATCCTGTTCGAGGATGCACATCTCATCGTGCTGGACAAACCCGCAGGCCTCGTCGTCCACCCTGCCCCAGGCAACCTCGACGGCACCTTGGTGAACGCGCTGCTGGCCCATGCGGGGGACGACCTCACCGGCATCGGCGGCGAGAAGCGGCCGGGGATCGTGCATCGGCTGGACAAGGACACCTCCGGCGTCATGGTCGTGGCCAAGACCGAACGGGCGCTCCAGATCCTGTCGCAGACCTTCGCGGACCGGGACCTCGACCGCAGCTACATCGCCCTGGTCTGGGGCCTGCCGACGCCGCTGGAAGGCGAGATCGATGCCGTGATCGGCCGCCACCCCGTCGATCGCAAGCGCATGGCGGTGCTGGAGGGGCGCGAGGCGGCGCGGGGCAAGCACGCCATCACGCGATACAGCACCACCCGCGGCTATGGCACGGGCTGTTCCCTGCTCCGCTGCAAGCTGATGACCGGGCGCACCCACCAGATCCGCGTCCACCTTGCGCATAAAGGAAATCCGCTAGTGGGCGATCCCACCTACCTCAAGCGCATCCCCGCCGCGGCGCGGTCGCTTGCGGGGCCGGTGCGCAACGCCCTGCTGGCCTTTCCGCGACAGGCGCTGCACGCCGCGAGCCTCGGCTTCCGTCACCCGATCACGGGCGCCGACATGGCTTTCGAGACACCGCTGCCCGAGGATTTCCGCACACTTCTAATGTTGCTGGATGGTGACCGGCCGTAACCCGACTGTTGCGGTCGGTTTTTCTTGCCGCACAAACCGAAATCGGGTAGCTAGATGACGTCGGGGCAATGTCAGGTGCCGCTGAACGCCGAAGCGACCTCGTGAGGGGAGAGCCGGCAGGGCCTGATGTGGTCAAGACTTGGCGACCGCGGTGCTTCATTCGGGCACCAACGAAACCAAACACCCTTGCCGGGCGTAATACCCGGTACACTCGCCGATCCGGCCCCGCCATGTTGGGGAGGTCCGTAGGCGTCGGAGTCAGATGAGCATCATGGCGTCCGTTACAAGCACCCCGATGGCCCCCGAGGGCAATCTCTCACGTTACCTGCAGGATATTCGCAAATTCCCGATGCTGGCTCCCGAGGAGGAGCTGCGCCTCGCCAAGCTGTGGCGCGACAACGAGGATAGCGAGGCGGCGCACAAGCTCGTCACCTCCCACCTTCGTCTCGTCGCTAAGATCGCGATGGGCTATCGCGGCTATGGTCTCCCGGTCGGCGAACTGATCTCCGAAGGCAATGTCGGCATGATGCAGGCCGTCCGCCGCTTCGACCCGGAGCGTGGCTTCCGCCTGGCGACCTATGCCATGTGGTGGATCCGTGCGGCGATACAGGAATACATCCTGCACAGCTGGTCGCTCGTGAAGATGGGCACGACCGCCGCGCAGAAGAAGCTGTTCTTCAACCTCCGCCGGCTCAAGGGGCAGATGGCGGCGCTGGAGGAAGGCGACCTGAAGCCGGAGCACGTCGCCAAGATCGCCAAGACGCTGGCCGTGCCGGAGCAGGACGTCATCTCGATGAACCGTCGCCTGTCGGCATCGGACCAGTCGCTGAACGCGCCGGTGCGCGCCGACAGCGAGGGCGAGTGGCAGGACTGGCTCGTCGACGAGGGGGAGAACCAGGAGCAGGAACTCGCCGAGCGCGAGGATATGGGCAACCGCCGCGAACTGCTTGGCGAGGCGCTCAAGACCCTCAACGAGCGCGAGCGGCACATCCTGATCGAGCGCCGCCTCAAGGAAGAGCCGACCACGCTCGAGGAACTCTCTCAGCAGTACAACATCAGCCGCGAGCGGGTACGCCAGATCGAAGTGCGTGCCTTCGAGAAGCTGCAGAAGAGCATGAAGCAGCAGATCACCGAGAAGCGTCTCGAACTGGTCGGCTGATGAGCTGCGGAAGAAGGCGGCGCTGGTGTTGAACCGGTGCCGTTTTTGCTTTGACGACCCAGCGCCCGCGAAGTGTTCGAGGCGTTCGGCCCCGACATGTGCGGCGGGTCAATTAGCATCATCACTTGACATCATTGGACCCTTTGCCGCGTGGCGGCGCAGGGTCGCTCCAGCCAAGGAGCCATCCCATGCCGGACACGAGTACCCAGTCTCAAACAACTTCAGACACCGCGCCCGTCAGCGTGCGCATCGGCCATGTCCACCTCAAGGTCGCCGAACTCGAGCGCGGCCTCCGCTTCTGGCGCGATGCCATCGGCCTCGAGGTGCAGGCCCGCATCGGCGACCAGGCGGTATTCCTGGGCGCCGATGGCTACCATCACCACATCGCCCTCAACACCTGGGAGAGTGCCGGCGGCGAGGCGCCTGCCCGCGGCACGACCGGCCTCTACCACGTGGCGCTGCTCTACCCCGACCGCCGGGCACTGGCCCGCGCGCTGAAGCGGCTGATGGCGCACGGCATCGCGCTCGACGGTGCATCGGACCACGGCGTGTCCGAGGCGCTGTATCTCCACGATCCCGATGGCAATGGCGTCGAACTCTATCGTGATCGTCAGCCCGCTGAGTGGCCGCGCGCACCGGACGGAACTCTCGCCATGTTTACTCGACGCCTTGACTTGGCGTCCCTACTCGCAGCCGCCTGACGGATATTGCTTAGAGTCCGTTATCGCCTGTTATGGACAAAGGTCCTTTGATGCGAATTGTCGTCGGTATTGCTACTACTGGCCGCCGCGCGATGCTTTCGCACACGCTGGCCCATTTGGCACGCCAGACGCGCAGGGCTGATTCGATCCTTGTCTGTCCGGCCCGTCCCGACGATTTTGATGAAGCGGCTGCTGCAGCCCTCAATCTGCCGATCGGTTCCGTCAGTAGCCAACCCGGTTCGTGCCACCAGCGCAACGCCATTATCGATCGCGCTGGAGATGCCGACCTCATCGTCTTCTTCGACGATGATTTCCTGCCTTCGGATACCTTCCTCGCCGCGTCCGAACACCTGTTCACCTCCCAGCCCGACATCGCGGTCGCCACCGGCCGCGTTCTGGCCGATGGTGCTCACGGATCTGGCCTCACGATCGAGGAGGGGCGCGATATCCTGGCGAACGACACTGCCGCGGATGCCGGCGCAAGTCCTACACCGACGTACAATGCATATGGCTGCAACATGGTCTTCCGCATGGCCGCCATTGCTCAGGGCGCGGTTCGATTTGACGAGGCGCTGCCGCTTTACGGCTGGCAGGAGGATGTTGATTTCTGCCGCCGCCTCGCACCGCAGGGCCGCATCGTGCTGAGTTCGTCTTTGCGCGGAGTTCACCTCGGCACCAAGAACGGCCGTACCTCCGGGCTTCGGTTTGGGTATTCGCAGATCGCGAACCCGATCTACCTCGTCGGCAAGGGAAGCGTGAGCCATCGCTGGGCCCTGCGCCTGATGGCGCGCAACATGGCCGCCAACATGGCTGGCAGCCTCCGGCCCGGGGGCATGGTGGACCGGCGCGGCCGGCTTCGCGGCAATGTCCTGGCATTCCGAGACTTGCTACTTCGTCGGCTTTCACCAGGCCGGATCCTGGATTTCTAGACCAGCGCCGAAAAAACGTCGGTGCGCATTACTTTCATGACGCGCGCGGAGACCGAGGCCGAGTTGAAGTCCCACGCCCGCATCGAACCCGAGCCGCACCGCCGCCGCCCGTACAGCCAACCCCAAGTCCTAAAACGAGAAGATGGGGGCTTGGGGGAATTCTTCCCCCATCCTGGCGTCAAAGGCACGCCTGATAATTCCAGTCCCCCTCAATCTGTTCTAAGGGAGGCCTCATGGACGCCCTCCCCACCGACACTGCTGAGATTGCGCGCGAAGCCGCCCGCCGTCGCAGCTTCGCCATCATCGCCCACCCGGACGCCGGCAAGACCACGCTGACCGAAAAGCTGCTGCTGCGCGGCGGCGCCATCCAGCTTGCCGGCGCCGTACGCGCCAAGGGCAATGCGCGACGCACCCGGTCGGACTGGATGAAGATCGAGCAGGAGCGCGGCATTTCCGTCGCCACCAGCGTGATGACTTTCGAGCGCGACAACATCGTCTTCAACCTGCTCGACACGCCAGGCCATGAAGACTTCTCCGAGGACACCTACCGCACGCTCACCGCCGTGGACGCGGCCGTGATGGTGCTCGACGCCGCCAAGGGCATCGAGGCGCAGACGCGCAAGCTGTTCGAGGTCTGCCGGCTGCGAGACATCCCCATCGTCACCTTCATCAACAAGATGGACCGCGAGGCGCAGGACCCCTTCGCCCTGCTGGACGAGATCGGCTCCAAGCTCGCCCTCGACCCTGCGCCGCTCTACTGGCCGGCGGGCTCCGGCGGCCGCTTCAAGGGCATGCTGGACCTGCGGCGCGGGCGGTTCATCCCGTTCGCCAAGAAGGGCGCCGACGGCGAGCAGGGGCATCCCGAGCCGATCGCCTTCAAGAGCAATGCCATCGTCTCCTACCTCGACCCGGAGGAGCAGGAGGAGCTGGCGGACGGCGCCATGCTGGTGCAGGAGGCCGCCAAGCCGTTCGACCCGCAGTCGTTCCTGGAAGGCCACATGACCCCGGTCTTCTTCGGCTCGGCGCTGCGCCACTTCGGCGTCGACCAGCTCTTGGAAGGCATCGGCGCCTATGCCCCGCCGCCGAAGAACGTCCCCGCCATGCGCGCCGGCGAGGAAACCCATGTGGCGCCCGGCGACCGCGAGGTGTCCGGCTTCGTCTTCAAGGTGCAGGCGAACATGGATCCCAACCACCGGGACCGCATCGCCTTCCTCAAGCTCACTTCGGGCAAGTTCGCCCGCGGCATGAAGCTGAAGGTGCAGAACACCGGCAAGCAGATTAGCGTCAATGCGCCGATGATGTTCTTCGCCTCCGACCGCGAGCTGGCGGAGGAGGCCTTCGCCGGTGACGTCATCGGCATCCCGAACCACGGCGTGCTGCGGGTGGGCGACAGCCTGTCGGAGA
>JAQGHV010000108.1 GCA_028288785.1 Rhodospirillales bacterium
GCTGGCGGCAGATGCCGATCCGGCAGGTGCCGGATTATCCCGACATGGCGGCCTTGGCCGCGATGGAAGCCAAGATCGCGCGATTTCCGCCCCTCGTTTTTGCAGGTGAGGCGCGCCGGCTGAAGGCCGCGCTCGCCAAGGCCGGCGAGGGCCAGGCCTTCGTCCTCCAGGGCGGCGATTGTGCCGAGGGCTTCCAGGACTTCACCGCGAACACCATCCGCGACACCTTCCGGGTGCTGCTGCAGATGGCCGTGGTGCTGACCTTCGGCGCCTCGCTTCCCGTGGTGAAGCTCGGCCGCATGGCGGGCCAGTTCGCCAAGCCACGCTCGTCAGACACCGAGACCAAGGACGGCATCACACTGCCCTCCTATCGCGGAGACATCGTGAACGGTCCCGATTTCACCACCGAGGCGCGCATCCCCGATCCGTCGCGGATGGAATTCGCCTACATGCAATCGGCCGGCACGCTGAACCTGCTGCGCGCCTTCGCCACCGGCGGCTATGCCGACCTGCACCAGGTGCACCGGTGGAACCTCGGCTTCGTCGAGCGCTCGCCGCTGGCCTCGCGCTATGCGGACCTCACCATCCGCATCGACGAGACGCTGCGCTTCATGCAGGCCTGCGGCATGGCGGATGCGCCGCAGCTGCGCGAGACCGATTTCTACACCTCGCACGAGAGCCTGCTGCTCCCCTACGAGCAGGCGCTGGCGCGCGTGGACAGCACCTCGGGCGACACCTATGCGTGCTCGGCGCACTTCCTCTGGATCGGCGACCGCACGCGGCAGCCGGATGGTGCGCATGTGGAGTTCCTGCGCGGCGTGAAGAACCCGATCGGGATGAAGACCGGCCCCTCGATGGAGGCCGACGAGCTCGTGCGCCTGACCGACATCCTGAAC
Source organism: Rhodospirillales bacterium (assembly GCA_028288785.1). Lineage (GTDB taxonomy): Bacteria > Pseudomonadota > Alphaproteobacteria > Acetobacterales > Acetobacteraceae > Plastoroseomonas. Next base: position 897 of record JAQGHV010000108.1, read on the forward strand.
CCCGGCAATGAGCCCGGCCGCCTCACGCTCATCGCGCGCATGGGGGCCGAGAAGGTGGAGGCGAAGCTGCCGCCGCTGGTTCGCGCACTCAAGCGCGCCGGGCGCAACGTCACCTGGCTGTGCGACCCGATGCACGGCAACACCACGACGGTCGGCGGCTACAAGACGCGCAGCTTCGACGCCATCCTCAGCGAAGTCCGCGGCTTCTTCGACGTGCACGCGGCGGAGGGCACCATCGCCGGCGGCGTCCATGTCGAGATGACCGGCTCCGACGTCACGGAATGCCTGGGTGGGGCGCACAACCTCTCCGAAGTGAACCTCTCGGAGAACTACGCCACCTTCTGCGATCCCCGCCTGAACGCCGAGCAGTCACTTGAGCTCGCCTTCCTCATCGCCGAGGAGTTGAAGCTGCGCTACGTCCCCGCCCAGGCGGTGGCCGCGCAGTGACCATCCCGAACGCGGCGCCGGAAACCTCCGACGCCGCGATCGCGGCGCGCACGGACAGCTATTTCAAGCGCACCCGCACCGTCGTCGAGAAGTTCGGCGACTGCCACGTCACCTACGCGGTGTTCCTGCGTCGGCCGGTGATATCAGCGCCGCGCCTGGCGCTCGAATTCCTGCGCAGCGTCGCGGAGAACCGGAACACTGAATTCTCCATCGAAATTCCGCATGAGGAAGGCACCTGGGTCGGCGCCGGCGACCCTATCCTCTACATCGGCGGCAGCTTCGCGCTGCTCTCCGAGCTCGAAACCATCGTGCTGCAGAAGCTTGGGCCGGCCTGCGTTGCCGCCCATAACGCCTATCAGATGTGCCTGGAACTCCCGAACGTTGCCTTCCTCGCGATGGAGGCGCGGCACTGCGCCGGCGCCGAGATGCAGGAGATGATGGCCTACGCCGCCGCCGTCGGAAGCGCCGCGGCCAGGCGGGAAGGGGCCAAGGGCTTCCTCGGCAATGCCAATGACGCGACCGCGCATTGGTTCGGCGAGGCCGCCGGGCGCGGCACCATGCCGCATGCGTTGATCGGCTATGCCGGCTCCACTGTGCGCGCCGCCGAGATGTTCCACGACACCTTCCCGGACGAAGCGCTGACCGTGCTGGTCGACTACTTCGGGCACGAGGTCACCGACGGAATTGCGGTCTGCGAACGCTTCCCAGATATCGCTGCATCTGGCCGCATGGCCGTGCGGCTCGATACCCATGGCGGCCGCTTCCTTGAAGGGCTCGATCCGGCGGAGAGCTATGCGGCGCTGGAACGTCACGCACCCTCCGTCATCCGCCGCTACCGCAGCGACACGGAGCTGCGCCACCTGGTCGGCACCGGCGTTTCGGCGGCCGCGATCTGGCGCATGCGCGAGGCGCTGGACCAAGCGGGCTACCCGCATGTGCGCATTGTGGCGTCCTCCGGCTTCGGGGTGGGGAAGTGCCGCGTCATGGCGGAAGCCCGGGCACCGATCGACGTGGTCGGCACGGGCAGCTTCATCCCCGATGCGTGGAGCGAGACCTACGCGACGGCAGATATCGTCGAGTATGACGGGGCGCCGCGGGTGAAGATCGGGCGCGAGTTCCTGCTGCGTAGGAATGGGGCGCGGAAGAAGCAGGGGTAGGGCGGAGCGTTCGGCTTTGCCCTGACCTTTTAACAGTGGGCTACCGCGCCCCTGATCCCCTCCACGGGCAGGCTCGAACGCGAGCGCCGCGCGCCCGTTTGCCGCCGGGCGTTCCCAAGCTGGCCAAGGACCCTTCGCGGGCGGAAGATGGCTCTCGGCGACGAGTTCTTTACGCGGAGACGGGAACACCGTCGCCTGGGGACCGGCCGCAAAGCAGGAGGCGACGCCAATGAACAAGATCACAATCTGTCTTTGGTACGACAAGGACGCCGAGGCTGCGGCCCGCTTCTACGCCGAACTCTTCCCGGACAGCGCCGTCACTGCCGTTCACCACGCACCCAGCGACTACCCGTCGGGCAAGGAAGGCGACGTCTTGACGGTTGAATTCACCATCTTGGGCATTCCTTGCCTTGGCCTGAACGGCGGCACCGCGTTCAAGCACAGTGAGGCCTTCTCGTTCCAGATCGCCACCGAGGATCAGGAAGAAACCGACCGCTACTGGGACGCCATCGTCGGAAATGGCGGCCGGGAGAGCCAGTGCGGCTGGTGCAAGGACCGTTGGGGCATCTCCTGGCAGATCACGCCGCGGGTATTGACGGAGGCCATCGCGGCCGGTGGCAATGAGGCCAAGCGCGCCTTCGAAGCCATGATGATGATGACGAAGATCGACGTCGCCGCGATCAAGGCGGCGCGCGGCTGAGGCTGAAGGCAGCGCGGCCCTTCGCCTCAGCACCGAAGGCCTGATGCGCTAGGGCTGCCCACTGCCGCCCCCTGAACCATAGACCTGGCCCGTGGCATAGCTTGCATCCGCTGCCGCCAGCTGGACGTAGATCGAGGCCAGCTCGGCGGGCTGTCCTGGCCTGCCCATCGGGGTGGAGCCGCCAAAACTCTCGAGCTTCTCCATTGTCGCACCGCCGGACACCTGGAGCGGCGTCCAGATCGGCCCGGGTGCCACGCCGTTCACCCGGATTCCTCGCCCGGCGAGTTGCTTGGCGAGCGACTTCACATAGTTCATCGTCGCGGCCTTGGTTTGCGCATAGTCATAGAGGTCGGGCGAGGGATCGTAGGCCTGCTCCGATGTCGTCGCGATGATGGCCGACCCCGGCTGCATGTGCGGCAGCGCGGCCTTGATGATCCAGAATGGCGCGTAGATGTTGGTCTTCATCGTGGCGTCGAAATCCTCGTCGGAGATGTCAAGCACCGACGGCCGCGTCTGCTGGTGCGCGGCGTTGTTGACCAAGATGTCGAGCCCACCCAGGCCGTTGGTCGCCGCCTGCACCAGGGTTCGGCAGAACGCCGCATCGCGCAGGTCGCCGGGTATGGCGACGCCGTTGCGCCCCGCCGAGCGGATCAGGTCGATCACTTGCTGCGCGTCGGGCTCCTCCGCGGGGAGATAGTTGATGGCGACATCAGCGCCCTCGCGCGCGAAAGCGATGGCGGCCGCCCGCCCCATGCCGGAATCGCCGCCTGTGATCAGGGCACGACGACCCTGCAGCCGGCCCGATCCCTGGTAGCTGTGCTCGCCATGATCGGGCGGCGGGATCATCGCCCCGGCGAGCCCGGGCCAGCGCTGGCTCTGCCGTGCGAAGGGCGGCTTTGGGTACTTGTCCGCCGGGTTCTGCAGCGGCTGGGCGGGCTGCCCCTGGCGGGAGTTCGAATTGCTCGCATTGTCGGGCATGGCCGTCTCCGGTGTTGAACTGGCCGTGAGAGGCGCGGAACGGGACACCTCGACGAACCAGCCTGGACGGAGAACCGCCCCGCCACGGCCGCGTTGCCTCACGTTGCGGTGCTCGCCATGGCCCCGGTGTGATGCTCGACGCGTGACGATCGGGACAATCCCCACTATCTATGCGCCATGCCCGCCGACACGCTCACCATCGCCCTCGCGCAGATCAATCCGCATGAGGGCGCCATCGTCGCCAACGTCGCCCTCATCCGCGCCGCGCGCGCCGAGGCGGCCCGCCTGGGCGCCGACCTGCTGGTTACGCCGGAGTTCTCCATCGCCGGTTATCCGCCCGAGGATCTCGTGCGCAAGCCCGCCTTCGTCGCGGCATGTGAAGCCGCGATCGCGGAACTTGCCGCGGAGACCGCGGACGGCGGCCCGGGCCTCATCATCGGCGGCCCGTGGCAGGATGGCGAGCAGCTCTACAACGCCGC
>JAQGHV010000118.1 GCA_028288785.1 Rhodospirillales bacterium
GCACATGGTCGCGCTGTTCAACGAGCTGGCGCCAGCCGCCGCTGTGCTCGGCAACCACGAGTTCGATTTCGGGCCCGAGGTGGCGGCGGCCAACATCGCCGCCTCCACCTTCCCCTGGCTCGGCGCCAATGTGCTCGGCGCCGATGGCCGGCCGTTCGGCGGCTGCGTGGCGACCCACATGCACGAGTCGCCTGGCGGGTTGCGCGTCGGCTTCGTCGGCGTGCTGACGCCGGCGACCGCGGTGCTGTCCAACCCCGCAGGCATCACCTTCACCCCGCCCGAAGCCGCACTGCGCAGCGGCGCCGCCAGCCTGCGCGCCGCCGGTGCCCACCTGGTCGTGGCCCTCACCCACCTCAACATCGAGGATGACCGCGGCGTCGCGACCGACATCCTCGGCATCGACCTCATCCTAGGCGCCCATGACCACGACCCCATGAGCATCATGGAAAGCGGGCCGCTGATCCTGAAGGCCGGGCAGGATGCGCATTGGCTCGCCGCCATCGAACTTGAGCTCGACCGTGGCGGTGCGCGCACTCGCGTCACTTCCCTCGGCTGGCGCTTCATTCCCAACGTGAACGTGCCGCCGGAGCCACGCCTGGACGCCGCCATCCGCGCCATCGAAGCGCAGCTCGACCAGGCGCTGGCGCGCACGCTGGCCCGCCTTGCCGCGCCGCTCGACAGCCGCACGACGGTGGTGCGCATGCGCGAGGCCGCCATCGGCAACCTCATGGCCGACGCGCTGCGCGCCCACTTCAACGCCGACGCGGCGCTGATCAACGGCGGCGCGCTCCGCGGCAACCGCGAGTACCCGATCGGCCACGACTTCACCCGCCGCGACCTGCTGAGCGAAATGCCCTTCGGCAATACGGTGGTCCTGCTGGAACTGACCGGCGTGGAGCTGCAGGGCGTGCTGGAACACGGGCTGTCCTCCGTCGAAACCGCCTCCGGCCGGTTCCCGCAGATTTCCGGCATCACCCTGACCTTCGATCCCGACGACCCCGCCGGGAGCCGCCTGCGCGAGGTCACGATCGGCGGCGCGCCGCTCGATCCGGCACGGCGCTACCGGCTGGCGACGGTCGACTTCCTCGCGCGCGGTGGCGATGGGTATGCGGGGCTGCGGGCCGCGCGGACGATCGTGGATGCGGCGGGAGGGCCGCTCATCGTCAACGTGATCGCGGAGTCGATCGAGCGGACAGGGGCGGTGTCGGCGCGTGTGGAAGGGCGGAGTGTGGGGGTGCGGTAAGCAAGCAGCGGGAGATCCCCTCCCGCACCCTCCGCCGGGGCCGCGCCGCTTCATATCGACGGCCATGAAGAATGGCCGTCGATATTCGCATTTTATGCGCCCTCAAGCGCCGGGCGCACGCTCCGCGCGCTTGGCTCGCCGGACTACCGGCGGTGCCCATTCGGGCTTGCGCCCCATAGCGGGCCGAAGGTCGACGGCGAAGCCTCTCGGCTCCCCTACGTCTTCGCCTGGTCCGGCCAGAATCGGACCCCGGCGCGTGCCAGCCCGCCGCCAATGCCGATGGCCGTGCCATCCGCGCGCCAGCAGGCAGCACCCTCCAGCGAACCGTCGTCGTGGAAGCGGATGCCACACATCCCGCCCGCCACATGCGGCAGGACGCTCACCCGATGGCCCATCGCGGCCAGACGCTCCCGCACCGCAGGCGCGATGCCTTCCTCGACCTCCAGCGCCTCGCCCTGGGTCCAGATGCGGGGGGCTTCCACGGCTTCCTGCAGGCTCATCCGGTGATCGATCAGCGCGATCATCGCCTGCATGGACGAGCCGAATATCCGCAGCCCGCCCGGCAGCCCCAGTGCCGCGAACGGCTTGCCATCCTTGAGCGCGATCAGCGGCGCCATGCTGGTCGTGACGCGCTTGCCCGGCACTATGGACAGCGCGTTCCCCGGCCTCGGGTCGAATAGCGCCATGTAGTTGTTGGGGATGAGGCCCAGTTCCGGCAGCAGGAAGCGCGCGCCGAACAGCGAGTTGATGGTGTGCGTCGCGCAGACGATGCGGCCCTCGCCATCTGCGACGGTCAGGTGAGTCGTGTTCGCACTTTCGCCGGCGGTGACACCGGCGTTCCAGGACTGAGCGCGGTTGGGATCGATCGTGGCGCGCCGTTCCGCCGCGTACTCGGGTGACAACAACCGGCCGACCGGCACCGCCACGAAGTCCGGGTCCGCGGTGGCTGCGGCGCGATCCGCGAAGGCGATCTTCAGCGCCTCGGCGATGAGGTGCGCGCTCTCGGCGGTGCCGAAGCCCAGGGCGCCCAAATCGAAGCCCGCGAGGATGTTCAGCATCTGCAGCACATGCACGCCCCCCGACGAAGGTGGCGGCGGCCCGACGATCTCATACCCACGATAGTTGCCGCGCAGCGCCGCGCGCTCGATCATCCGCGCATTGCGCAGATCGGCCCCGCTGAGGATGCCCCCACGCTTGGCGACGCCTTCGGCCACCGCCTTGCCGATCGCGCCGCCATGCAGCGCGCCCGGCCCTTCGCGCGCGATCAGCGCGAGCGTTTCCGCCGCTGCACCCATCACCACCCGCGCACCCGGCGCGATCGGCGATCCACCCGGCAGGAACAGCGCGGAGAGGCCCGGATCGAGCGCGATATCAGCCCCGGCATCGGCCGCACATTCGGACAGATAGGGCGTCGCCGCGTAGCCATCCCGCGCCAGGCGGATGGCGGGCGCCATCACATCCTGCCGCGACAGCCGGCCATGCTGATCAAGCGCCGCGCACCAGGCGAGAACGTTGCCCGGCACCGCCACAGCGAGGGGGCCGACCGTGTTGGCGCGCCCCTCGACCTCCAGCGCGGCCGGCCAATTCTGGCTGAGAGGCGTGTACATCCCGGGCGTGCCGGCGGCCGGCACGGTGGACAGCCCGTCGAGCACGGTGTGCCGCCCATCCGGCAGGCGGATATGCATCATGCCGCCGCCGAGCATGCCGACCATCATCGGCTCCACGATGGTCAGCGCGAACAGGGCCGCGACGGCCGCATCCACCGCATTACCACCGGCGGCCAGCATCTCCGCCCCCGCTGCGGAGGCGAGCGGGTGGTTGGCGACCACCATGCCCGCCCGGCCGCGGGCGGAAAATTTCTCAGTGGCGAAAGGGCTGCCGGCGCGCGCGCGCCAATCGAGGCTGGTCATGGGTGCTCTCCCGAGGCGTCACCGTAGCGCCGCATGGCAAAGGCGCGGCGTCAAGCTCCCCAGGATCAGCACCAACAAATCAAAAACAAAAGAAAGGAGGTCTGGAGGAAATTCCTTTCCTCCAGCCTTGCTTACTCCGCGGCCTGTTCCGGCAAATAAATCTGCCCACCCTTCTCCGCGAACTCGTTCGCCTTCTGCTCCATCCCCTCCATGCGCTGCACTTCGGCGCGGAGGTCCTGGGTGATCTTCATCGAGCAGAATTTCGGGCCGCACATGGAGCAGAAATGCGCGACCTTGTGGGCATCCTTCGGCAGCGTCTCGTCGTGGTACTGGCGCGCCGTATCGGGATCGAGGCCCAGGTTGAACTGGTCTTCCCAGCGGAAGTCGAAGCGGGCGCGTGACAGCGCGTCGTCACGCAGCTGCGCAGCCGGGTGGCCCTTCGCGAGGTCGGCCGCGTGGGCCGCGATCCGATAGGTGATGACGCCGGTCTTCACGTCGTCGCGGTTCGGCAGGCCGAGATGTTCCTTGGGCGTCACGTAGCAGAGCATGGCGCAGCCGAACCAGCCGATCATGGCGGCGCCGATGCCCGAGGTGATGTGGTCGTAGCCCGGCGCGATGTCGGTGGTCAGCGGCCCGAGCGTGTAGAACGGCGCCTCGCCGCACTCCTCGAGCTGCTTCTCCATGTTGATCTTGATCTTGTGCATCGGCACGTGGCCGGGGCCCTCGATCATCACCTGGCAGCCCTTGTCCCAGGCGCGCTTGGTCAGCTCGCCCAGCGTCTCGAGCTCGGCGAACTGCGCGGCGTCGTTGGCGTCGGCGATGGAGCCGGGGCGCAGGCCGTCGCCCAGCGAGAAGCTGACGTCATACTTGCGCATGATGTCGCAGATCTCGTCGAAGCGCTCGTAGAGGAAGCTTTCCTTGTGATGGCTGAGGCACCAGCGCGCCATCATCGAGCCACCGCGGGAGACGATGCCGGTCACGCGCCGCGCGGTCAGCGGCACGTAGGCCAGGCGCACACCGGCGTGGATGGTGAAGTAGTCCACCCCCTGCTCCGCCTGCTCGATCAGCGTGTCCTTAAACACCTCCCAGGTCAGCTTCGCCGGGTCGCCGCCGACCTTCTCCAGCGCCTGGTAGATCGGCACCGTGCCGATCGGCACCGGCGAGTTGCGCAGGATCCAGCCGCGGGTGTTATGGATGTTGCGGCCCGTCGAGAGGTCCATGACGGTATCGCCGCCCCAGCGGATCGCCCAGACGAGCTTCTCCACTTCCTCGGCAGCGGAGGAGGTCACTGCGGAGTTGCCGATATTGGCGTTCACCTTGACCAGGAAGTTCCGGCCGATCGCCATCGGCTCCAGCTCGGGGTGGTTGATGTTCGCGGGGATGATGGCGCGGCCGCGCGCGATCTCCTCGCGGACGAATTCCGGGGTGATGAAGGCCGGCAGCGCGCCGCCGAACTGCTCGCCGTCGGCAAGCTTTGCCTCGGCGCCTTCCAGCATCCGCTCGCGGCCCAGGTTCTCCCGGTGCGCGACGTAGATCATCTCCTCGGTGATGATCCCGGCGCGGGCGAATTCATACTGCGTGACCAGCTTCTGGCCGCTGCCGTCGAGCAGCGTGCGCGGCGCCGGGCAGGGTGCGAGGACCTTGTCCTCGGGCAGGTCGCCATTGTCGACGGGCTGCACGACACGCGGCGTGGCCGCGGCGAAACCGCGCTTCTCGATCCACGGGCTGCGGATGGTCGGCAAGCCCGCGCCGAGATCGACGTGGTGCGAAAGATCCGTATAGGGGCCGGAGCAATCATAGATGCGAACCGGTTCCTCCTTGGCGGAGGGCGCGAGATCGACGGCGCGGAACGGGACGCTGATATCCGGGCGCCCGGGCCATTCGGCATAGACCTTGCGGCTGCCCTGGATGGGCCCCGTGGTGACGGTTTCCGGCACCGGCGGGCGCGCATTGATTTGGTTCATCGGGACCTCCCTAAACACAAGACGGAGATCCAGGCACGGTGGCAACGAGCGGTTTTTGTCCGTCCCTTCGCCGGCATGACCCGGATCAGGTTCGAAGGGTCTCCGTCGCAATGGACGGACTCTCAGCGCCCTGACGGCGCTCCCCTGGAACTGCGGTGAACGTGGACGTGCCCGCGGCAAAGGTCAACGGAGTATCCCTTTGCCGCCGACGGGATCACGCACTTCGCCGTGACGCGGCACGCTTCACAGGGCCCGGCCGCCATCCACCAGGATTGTCGATCCGGTCGAATAGGTGAGATGCGTCGCGCAGGCGAGCACGGCGCGCGCCACATCCTCCGGCTCCGCTACGCGCTGCAACGGGATAGAGGGCGCGATCTTCGCGTTCTGCTCGGGCCCGCGGCCGGGCACGAAGCCGGTCTGCACGATCCCGGGTGCCACACCCATCACGCGGATCGCGGGAGCCAGCGAGCGCCCGAGCGACTTTGTCAGGCTGTCCGTCGCCGCCTTCAGCGCGCCATAAGCGAGGTTCGAGCCGGTGCCGTTCTGCCCCGCCACGGATGAGATGTTGACCACCAGGCCGCGGCTCTTCTCCAGCAGCTTCCGGAACGCACGCACCGCGGCGAAGGGCCCGCGCCAGTTCACCGCCCACATCGCATCGAGGAAGGCGTCGTCCAGCGCATCGAGGTCTTGGTGCGGCACAGCGCGGGTAAAGCCCGCCGAATTTACCAGCACGTCGCACCGCCCAAAACGTGTCTCCACCTCGGCGGCGAGGGCCGCGAGCGTGGCACTTTCCTCGACCGTGGCGGGCAGCGCGACATGGCCCTCGCCGGGGAGCGAGGCGACCAACGCCTCCGCCTCGGCGGGCTTGCTGCGATAGGCGGCGATGACGGTGTAGCCCTCGGCGGCGAAGGCGCGCGCGGTGGCGGCGCCGATGCCGCCGGTCGCACCGGTGATGACGACTGTTTTCATGATGCGATCGGCGGCTTGGACAGCCGCGCCTCCCCGGTTTGAAAATGCACTGGCGTCAGGCTGCTTCGAGCGGTGCATGCAGGCGCGTCGTACCAGGCACGATGATGCCGCCGCGGTCGCCCACCGTCACGCTGCCGTAGCGCTCCGCGAAGATGGGCGGCAGCGGCCGCGCGCCCGGCACCGCGAGCCAGAGCCGCAGCAGATGCCGGCGGCGCTCAGTTTCGGGATGATCGTCGAAGCCGGTGCGGTCATGCAGCAGGGTGTGGTTGTGCACGAGCTGCACGTCGCCGGGCTGGAATTCCATGTGCAGGTTCAGCGCGGGGTCGTTGGCCAGGTCGTCGAACAGGTTGAGCGCCTCGATGTGCGCGGGTGTGAGGCGCGGCGCCTCCGGGAAACGCTGCGCGCTGTCGATGTATTGCCGCTGGTACAGCGCCGTCAGATAGCCCTCATGCCAGGAGAAGGGTGGGATCTCGAACCACGGCTTCATCCCCGCCGGCACCTCGCCGCGCCGGTCGGTGGCGACCGGTCCCATCAGCAGCGGCAGCAAATCCGGCCGCCGGCGCCTGATCTCGTTGAAGATGGTGGTCGAGCTCACCAGCGTCGACAACCCGCCGGATTTCGCCGTCTTCAGGCACAGCAGCCCGACCACGTCGCAGCTGTCGGTGTGGTAGGTCTGGCGCTCCGCAGTCTGGTAGATGCGCACGTTCGGGTCTGCCGACGACAGGCCCATATCCTTCACGTGGCCGAGCACATGGCCCTTTGCGTTCTGCGACCGCGCACGGCCGATATGCGCACCGATCCCGTAGAAGGCCGTGGCACTCTCACGGATCGACCAGCGCTCTACCGGCAGCCCGCGCAGCAAGGCGAAGCCGCGTCCGTTCAGAAGATCCTCGCGAATGGCGGCCAGTCGAGGCGCGAGCCGAGGAAGCGGGAAATCCGCAGCCGTGATCCCGGCGATATCAGCATCCGCGTTGCGCGCCAGCGCCGCCGCGACCTCCTCCACATCCTCGGGTGAGAGGGGACTGATCCAGGACGTGTCCTGCATCATCTCCGGTCCGTACCAGGCGGCTGGTCCTGTCTGCTCCGGCGGCAGCGCCGGCGGCAGGGCTGAGTCGTTCATGGCGTACTTCCTCCGTTTTCCGGAGTTTGCCGCCGCGCGCCCGCGCCGGCAATCGCCCGAACGGAACTACGCGTTGATGGTCTCCTCCAAAAACACCTGCACGGCCTGGAACAGCGCGCCGCGATTGCGCTCCATCCACATGCCGTGGGTGCCTTCGCCGAGCAGCACCAGCCGCTTGCCCGGGCTCGCCGTCAGCAGCGGGAACAGCGTCTGCGCCATGTAGGGCGGTGTGTCCTGGTCCCACTCGCCGAGCACGAGAAGTGTGGGCGCGGTGATCTTCGCGGGGTCGTAGAAGGGTCGCCCCGCCGCCCAGAACTCGCGCCCATCGGCGACCGACCCGTTCGGCGCGCGCAGCACCTGCGGGTTGCGCCTGAGACCCTCGGGGTCGGTCGCCCAGGTGACGCCGGCCCAGTGTTCGAACCAGCCGGGTGGAACCAGCCCGTCGCGCTTGCCTTCGGGCACGCCGGCGCCGCGCCGGGCGCGTGCGGCGGCCTGCATCACCAGCCGATAGGCGCCGAGATTGCCGTCGGGGTCCGCGAGGCTCGCACCCTGGCGCAGCCAGACCGGCGCGTAGAGGATCAGCTTCTCCACCACGGCGGGCGTTTCGGACGCGAAGCGCCCCATCAGCGAGGTGCCCCAGGAATAGCCGAGCAGGGTGATCTTCGGCAGGTTGCGCGCCTGGCGGATGAAGGCGACGGCGGCGGCGATGTCCTTGACCGCGGTCTCGCCGCGCACCAGCGGCGGATTGGCCTCAGGCGGCTGCGCCATCTCGGGCGGCCGGGTGCTACGGCCATAGCCGCGCACGTCGAGGCACCACACGTCGAACCCACGCCCGGCGATGTAGTCCATCCAGGACAGCCCGCCGAGCGGGAGGTCGAAGGCGGTGTGCGCCGGGTAGGTCGCGCCGTGCACCATCAGTAGCGTGCGGTCTGGCCGCGCCGCCAGGCCCTCGGGGCGCTTGTTGCGCAGGAACAGATCGATCCCCGCATCGCCGGAGGGGATCATGTGCTCCTCCATGGTGACCTGGGGCGTCGTTTGCGGCGCCGTCTGGGCTTGGGCATTCATCACGAGGGGGGCGGCAAGGAGGGGCGATGCCATCACGGCGCGACGCTTCATGGGGAGGGGTTCCGGGCCAAGGGTGGCGCGGAGAATAGCCGCATCGCGCCCGCAATGCAGCCACCCGCGCAAGCCGCGTGAAGTCGATCGGTTCACGCGGCTATACAGATCGCCATGCCGGGCCACACACCACAACGAAGCGCGATCCTCGTGGAAACGCGCGCTCTGCTCGCGCCGGCATTTCCGATTGCGCTGACGAACCTGTCGCAGATGGCGATGGCGCTGACCGATGCGCTGATCCTGGGCCGCTTCTCGACCGAAGCGCTAGCAGCCGTGACGCTCGGCACCAGTCTTTGCTGGGCTTTGCTCGCGCCTGCCTTCGGCATGGCGCTGGCTGCGGCCCCCATGCTCGCGCAGTCCCGCGGTGCGGGGACGCGCGGCGGCGGACTCGGACGTGGCTGGATGCGCCAGATGCGGCGGGATGCGCGCCAGGCGCTCTGGGCGGTGGCCATCGTCACCCTGCCCTCCTGGGCGGTGCTTTGGCACACAGAGGCCGTGCTCGTCCTGCTTGGCCAAGCGCCGTCGCTGGCGGCGCTCGCCGGCGACTACGTGCGGCCGATGATGCTGGGCTTCCCGGCCTTCTGCATGTTCATCCTGCTGCGCGGGTTCCTGGCCGCGATGGAGCGGCCCAACGCCGCGCTGTGGATCGCCTTCGGCGCTGTCGTGGTGAATGGCGCGCTATGCTGGGGGATGGTGTTCGGTCTCGGGCTCGGAGTCTTCGGCGCCGGCATCGCGACCCTGCTTGCCCAGCTCTTCATGGCGGCAGCGCTGCTCTGGCTTATCCGGCGAGACCGCGTGCTGCGCCGCTTCCGGCTGCTCGGTCGATTCTGGCGGCCCGATGCGGCGCGGCTCGCCGAGGTGTTCCGGGTCGGCCTGCCGATCGCCGGGCAGATGATGCTGGAGATCGGCGTCTTCGCGACCGCGCTGATCGTGGTGGGCTGGTTCGGCGCCAGGGCGATCGCGGCGCATGCGATCGCCATCCAGCTCGCGTCCTTCACCTTCATGGTGCCGATGGGGATCGGCCAGGCGGCGACCTCGCGCGTCGGGCTGTTCGCCGGAGCCGGGGCGCCGGGTGCGGCCGCGTTGTCCGGCAGCGTGGCGATCTGGCTCGGCGCGACCTTCATGGCGCTCATGGCGGCGGTGCTGCTGGTGTTCGCCGAGCCGCTGGCCTGGGGCTTCCTCGACCCGCAGGATGCCGAGGCGCGGTCGGCGGCGCGCTTGGGTGCGACGCTGCTCATGATCGCCGGGGTGTTCCAGCTGGCCGATGGCGTGCAGGCGGTCGCCGCCGGGGCGCTGCGCGGCCTCAAGGACACGCGCGTGCCGATGCTGCTGACGGCGCTGGGCTATTGGGGCATCGGGCTGCCGCTCGGCGTGGCGCTCGCGTTGTGGGCGGGGTTGGAGACGCGCGGCGTGTGGTGGGGCCTGGCGCTGGGCGTCGGCATCGTGGCGGTGCTGATGCTGATGCGCTGGCGGCGCATGGTGGCGCCAGGGAGTGCGGCCATGGGCGTGGCGGTTCGCTCACCGGTGGGGTGACGTGGTGGTGCTGGCCGCGCCCGAAAGCGCGGCCATGCGCGCGCCTATTCGCTCCCGGGCGGGATGACGTTGGTGGTCTTGCCCTCGATCAGCACGTCACGGATGGTCTCCACGCTGAGGCGGCGAATGTCGTCCCAGGCTTCCGGCGAATGGAAGGCGATGTGCGGCGTGATGATGAGCCGCCCCAGCGTCCAATCCGCCCGCTCGCGGTAGGCGCGCAGCAGTTCCGGCACCGGCGCCACCGGCGGCTCCACCGGGATCACGTCCAGCCCGGCGCCGGCGATATGCCCGTCCTGCATCACGCGGGCGAGCGCATCGATATCGAGGATCGGCCCGCGCGCGGTGTTCACGACCACCGCGTTCTTCGGCATCAGGCGCAGCTCGCGCTCACCGATCAGGCCGCGCGTCGCGCGCGTCAGCGGCGTGTGGATGGACAGCACATCCGCCTGTTCGAGCAGCGCATCAAGCGTGCGGACGCGCGCGAAGCCCAGGCCGCGCTCCCACCCGTTCGGCTGGAACGGATCGAAGAACACGACGCGGTAGCCGAGGGCCTTGGCGCGCAGCCCGGCCGCCGTGCCGATGCGCCCGCAGCCGAGCAGCGCGAAGGTCTGCACCTCCTGCCGGCGCACCACGGGGTGGCGAATGAAGGCCCAGGCCGCCGGGTCCGGACCGCGTTGGGTGTCGTGGTACAGCGTAAGTCCGCGGCGCAGCGACATTGCCAGCAGCACGGCGAATTCGCCGACCTCCATGGTGCCGTAGTCGGGCGTGTTGCACACGGTGATACCGCGCGCGGCGCAGGCCTCGCGGTCCACCCGGTCATAGCCGACGCCCATGCGCACCACGAGCTTGAGCTTGGGGGCGCGCGCGATGTCCTCCGCGCGCACCGAGCAGCGCAGCGTCATGATCGCGTCGGCCTGCGCCATCATCTCGTCGGACAGCGACGACATGTCGTTGACGGCGTTGCCGCGCAGCACGCGCGCCGCACCCTTCCAGATCGCATCCTCGATGCTCGAATCCGCATAAAGCCCCTCGGGCTCCAGAACTGTGAGCGTCATGCGCGCTTCCTCCCCTGTCCAACTGGCGCCAGGATGCGGGCGCGCCGATAGCGCGGCAAGTGGAGCCATGAAGATGACGCGACGGATCCTGATCACCGGCAGTGCGAGCGGCATCGGCGCCGCGACGGCGCGGGCACTCGCGGCCCCTGGCATGGCCTTCGCGCTGCACACCCGCGCCAACCGGCAGGGCGTCGAGCGCACGGCCGATGCAGTGCGAGAAGCGGGAGGCACGGCGGCGCTGATCTTCGGTGACCTTGAGGATGCGGGCGCGCCGGAGGGCATCGTCATCGAGGCGGCGGCCGCGCTCGGCGGATTGGATGTGCTGGTGGCCAATGCCGGCTTCGCGGACCGCACCCCGGTCGCGAGCCTCACCGCCGCCGGATTCGTGAAGAGCCAGGCGGTGATCGCGCAGGGGTTTTTCGCACTCGCCCAGGCGGCGTACCCCTTCCTGGCCGCGGGCACGGCGCCGCGCCTGATCGCCGTCTCCTCCTTCGTCGCGCATCTCTTCCGCACGGACACGCCGACCTTCCCGGCCTCGGCCGCCGCCAAGGCCGCGGTCGAGGCGCTGGTGAAGGCGCTCGCCATCGAGTGGTCGCCGGGGATCACCGTGAACGCCGTGGCACCTGGCTATACCCGCAAGGAAGCTGGCGCCCACCGCGCGCTGAACGATGCGCAATGGCAGGAGACGCTGGGCCGCATTCCCCTGCGCCGGCTCGGCGAGCCGGCCGAGGTCGCCGCCGCCATCGCTTTCCTTGCCTCGGAAGGTGCGGGGTACATCACCGGGCAGGTGCTGCACGTCGATGGCGGCATTTGCATCTGACTGTACCCTCGGGCGCCGGGCGCGCACTTGGCCCGGAGCCCCGGCGCCTCAGCGGAGCTGTGCGCCGATCCGCGTGCGCTCACGCGCCAGGCCGCGCTCCCTATTGCGGACACCGTCCTTCAGGGCGCCGGACGTTGCCTCCACGGCCGAGCGCACGTTGCCGCGTTCTTCCCGCCTGACCGGCGCTCCGTGCTGTGCGCGCCTGACCTGAATGGTTAGAGGTGCCGGCATGAAGGCCCTCCTCCTGCTCCTCCTGCTGGCATTCCCCGCACTCGCCCAAGCGCCGCTGCATGGTGGACCGATCCGGGCGCTCGCGGTGGCGGAGGACGGCACGCTCGCCACCGGCGGCTTCGACCAGTCCGTGATCCTGTGGCCCGCCCGAACCATCCTGCGCTGGCATGAGGGCGCCGTCGCCGCCGTGATCGCCCTGCCCGGCGGCGGGTTCGCGAGTGCCGGCGAGGATACGCGCATCGCCATCTGGCACGGCGGACCGGCACCGTCTCGTATCCTTGAAGGCCACGAAGCGCCGATCGCCGCACTGGCGGCTCACGGCGCCGTCCTGGCCTCCGCCGGCTGGGACGCGACGGTGCGGATTTGGCCGCCGTCGGGCGATGCCCAGACATACACCGGCCACAACGGACCGGTCATCGCCCTCGCTTTCCTGCCGGACGGCACCCTCGCGAGTGCGGGCTATGACGGCACCATCCGACTCTGGCCGAGCGGACACGTGCTGGTGGAAACCGGGCTGCCATTCAATGCGCTCGTCGCCCTTCCCGATGGCACGCTCGCGGCCGGCGGGGCGGATGGCGCGATCCGTTTTCTCAAGCGTGATCCCAGCACCATCGCGGCCAGTCCGCGCTCGATCGCGGCACTCGCCGCCACGCGCGATGGTGCAATCCTCGCGGCCGCATCGCTGGGCGGTGCCGTCACCATATGGGCGCTGCCCGAGGGCCGGCTGCTCCATACCCTCGAAGGTCCGGGCCTGCCGGTCTGGAGCCTCGGCTTTTCACCCGATGGGCAGACCCTCTGGACCGGTGGCGCCGACCGCCAACTGCGCCGATGGGACGTGGCGACCGGCCGCGGGATCGGCCCCTTCGCCGAGGCGCCCGAAGCGGCGCACCCACCTGCCTTCCGCGCCTGCGCCGCCTGCCATGCACTCACCCCCGGCGACCCACCCATGGCAGGCCCCACGCTCGCTGGCGTGATCGGGCGCCGCATGGGCACCCTGCCCGGCTACCGCTACTCCGAGCGCCTCGCGCGCGGCGACGTCACCTGGACCCGGCAGACCATCGCCGACCTGTTCACCCGCGGCCCCGAAACCGTCCTGCCCGGCACCCGCATGCCCGAACAGGTCGTCTCCAATCCCGAGGAGCTCAATGCCCTGCTGGACTTCCTCGAAGCCAACAGCCGGTAGCGCGCTGGCTCCAAATCACCGCGACCCGACGAGGCGATACAGCGTCACGATCCGCTCCTTCTGATTCTCCAAATCGAGCGATGTCGGCACCGCGTGCATCCCCATCGGCACCAGCCGATCGCGCGGCAGATACGCGCGACCGGGATCGGCAACCAGCACCTCCACCCCCTCCTCCGCCAGGCCAATGAGCCAAGGCAGGATGTGGTTCGTCATCGGCGCCTCATAAAACACGTCGCCCGCCATCACGACGTCCCAGCGGTTGGCGTCCCCCACCACATCGCGCGCGCCAGCCTCCACCACCACGCCACTCAGCGCCGCATTCATCCGCGTCACCACGGCCGCCATCGGGTCGACCTCGGCAGTCTCCACATGCGCCGCACCCCGCAACGCACACGCAATCGCCGCCAGCCCCCCGCCCGCCGCGAAATCCAGCACCCGCTTCTCCACAACCAACCCCGGCGTGTCCAACACCAACCGCGCCAAAGCCTGGCTCCCAGGCCACGCAAACGCCCAATACGGCGGCGCCATGTTCTTCCGCACGAGGAAGTCCTCGGTCGCTTGCCAGAGAGGGGTGACCTCTGTCGCGAGGTAGAGCGGGATCTCGGGGACGATGGCGGCGTGGGTGACCACGGTGTGCGACCGAACGAATGCTTCCGTCATAAAGGAAGGCCGGGGAAAGGAATTTCCCCGAACCCCATTCTTTTGTTTTTGTCTAATTCCACTAGCTGAAAGCACGAACTCATAGCCGGCCGACGATCAGAGCCAGGGCGACCGCAAGGCCGACGTCACGGTTCGATTTGAACAAGGCGAGGCAGCGCGCGGGGTCGTGGATGTCGAGGCGAACCACCTGCCACGCCAGCATCCCAGCCGGCACCAGCAACGCCAGAAAATACCAGCCTGACAAACCCCCAAACCATCCCACCAAACCCAGCAACACAATGACAGTCGCATAACACGCCGCAAGAAACGACCGCGTCCGCTCGCCGAACCGCAGAGCGGTGGAACCAATCCCCACCATCGCATCATCCTCGCGGTCCTGATGCGCGTAGATCGTATCGTAGCCCAGGATCCACAGGATCACCGCCGCATACAGCAGCGCCGCCAGGCCATCCACGCCACCCACCGCGGCCGCATAGCCCATCGGTGCGCCCCATCCGAAGGTCAGGCCCAGCATCGCCTGCGGCCAACTCGTCACCCGCTTCGCCAGGGGATACAGCGCCACCGGTACCAGCGAGCACACGCCGAGGATGATAGCGGCCCAGTTCAGCTGCACCAGGATGCCGAACGACACCACCAGCAGCGCCGCCAGGAACACCAGCGCCTGCCGAACCGCGATCGCGCCCGAGGCCAGCGGCCGCTCCCGCGTGCGCTCCACCAGGCGGTCGATGTCTCTGTCGAACAGATCGTTCACCACGCAGCCCGCGCCGCGCATTAGTACCGCGCCCACACCGAACAGCAGGGCCAGCCGCACGCCCTCCGCGAACGTCGGCGCCGCCAGCGCGAAGGCCCAGAAGGCCGGCAACACCAGCAGCCAGATCCCGATCGGGCGGTCCAGCCGCATCAGCAGCGCGTAAGGACGCCACGCGCCCGGCAGTCGCGCCACCCAGCCTGCAGCGCGGATATCGGTATGCCCGGACATGGCGGCTATACATACACGCGGAGGCCCCATGTCCATCCCCCGCCTGCACTGCCCCACCCCTCTCGCCGAGGGGACCGAGATCGATGCCACCCCCGCCCAGGCCCACTACCTCGGCGCCGTGATGCGCCGAAGCGTGGGCGACGGGGTCCACCTGTTCAACGCCGGGGATGGCGAGTTCGCAGCCACCCTCAGCGCCATCCGCAAGGACCGCGCCCGATTCGCGGTCGGCCCCCGCCGCCGCTCGCCGCACCCCACACCCGACATCCGCCTGCTCATCGCCGCGATCAAGCGCGACGCGCTGGAATGGGCGGTCGAGAAGGCCACAGAGCTCGGGGTCGCCAGCATCCAGCCGGTCTTCACCCGCCGCAGCGTGACCGATCGCGTCAACACCGATCGCCTCACCCTGATCGCCCGCGAGGCGGCCGAGCAGTGCGAGCGCCTGGACATTCCCGTGATCGCCCCGGCCGCCACGCTCGAAGCCGTTCTCGCCGCCTGGGACGACGCGCCGATCCTGGTAGCGGCTGAGCGCCGGGACTGCCCGCCGCTGCTCACGCTGGCGGCGCAACACCGCCCGCCGCTTGCCCTGCTGGTCGGCCCGGAGGGTGGCTTTACCGAGGGTGAGCTTGACGTTCTGCTGCTTCGTCCCTTTGTTGCGACGGTAGCCCTCGGCCCGCGCATCCTGCGGGCAGAGACGGCTGCGGTCGCGGGGCTCGCGCTGCTACAGGCAGTTGCGGGGGACTGGACCACCCGCGCAATGGAATAGACCAATGTCGAATCCCGGTGATGCCGATCTGACGCCGATCGCGGACAAGGCGCAGCTTGCCGGCTGGTTCGCCGCCGGCTCCAAGCCACGCGAAGACTGGGCGATCGGCACCGAACACGAGAAGTTTGGCTTCTACCGCGACGGCCTGGCCTCGCCCCCCTACGCGCCGGCCGGCATCGAGGCCCTGCTGAAGGCACTCCAGCCGCGCGGCTTTGAGCCAATCATGGACAAGGGCAATGTCATCGGCCTGAAGCGGGACGGCGGCTCCATTTCCCTGGAGCCGGGCGGGCAGTTCGAGCTCTCCGGCGCGCCTCTGCCCGACCTGCACGGCACCCATGACGAGCTCCACGCGCATCTCGATGAGGTCCGCGCCGCGGCCGGACCGCTCGGCATCGGATTCGCACCGCTCGGCTTTCACCCCCTCGCGACGCGCGAAGCGGTGCCGTGGATGCCCAAGAGCCGCTACGCGATCATGCGCGGCTACATGCCCCGCGTGGGTGCCATGGGCCTCGACATGATGCTGCGCACCTGCACCGTGCAGGTGAACCTCGACTTCGGCGACGAGGCCGATATGGCGGAAAAATTCCGCGTCTCCCTCGCGCTGCAGCCCCTCGCGACCGCGCTGTTCGCCAACTCGCCCTTCCGCGAGGGCAAGCCGAACGGCCTGCGAACACTCCGAGGCCGGGTCTGGACGGAGACCGATCCCGATCGCACCGGCATCCCCGCCATCGCTTTCCAGCCGGGCTTCGGCTTCGAGATGTTCGCCGACTGGGTGCTGGACGTGCCGATGTACTTCATCGTCCGCGACGGGGCCTATATCGACGCTGCGGGGGTGCCGTTCCGCGCCTTCCTCGAAGGCGGTGCCGAGCGGCTCGCGGGGCACAGGGCCACGATGGGCGACTGGGCCGACCACGTTACGACCGTCTTCACCGATGTGCGGCTCAAGCGCTTCCTCGAAATGCGCGGCTCGGATGCCGGCAGCCCCGCGATGATGGTCGCGCAATCCGCGATGTGGACGGGCCTGCTCTACGACGACGCCGCGCAGAAGGCGGCCGCCGCCCTCATCCGCGACTGGACCGTGCCGGAAATGCGGGCGCTGCGCCTGGCCGTCCCGGAGCTGGCGCTGGGCGCCGCCATCGCCGGGCTCCCGCTGCGCGACGTAGCGCGGGACGTGCTCGCGATCAGCCGCGCTGGCCTGCGCGCGCGCGGCCTCGGCGAGGAAGTGTACCTTGATGTGCTGGACGAGGTGGTGGCATCAGGCATGACCCAGGCGGACCGCTGGCTGGCGCGCTACGCGGGCGAATGGGGCGGCGACGTCTCGCGCATCTTCGGCGAAGCGGCGGTGTAGGCGCAGCCGCTCGCGATACTACTGACACCGACCCTTTCCTTCCGGTTCATGGCTTGGGCGCCTTCGACGTCATCATCGACATCTTCTTGAGTGCTGCTCCGGTCTTCGTTTTCCTCGCTGGCTTCTTCGGCACGGCGGCGTCGGTATGCTTGTTGCCTGATTTCCGGTCCGTTGGCACGATCGACGCCACCTGAATCGCCAGCCATTCCAGCGCACCCTCGGTCGTGCGCCAGCCCCCGCCATACTGCTGTACATAGTGAGTGGCTTCGTCGCGCTGACCGGGCATGAGGAACATCGGCCTGGCTTTCGGCACCGGCCGCTGCCCAAGCAGATACTCCGCCACGAACGCGTTTTCGGCGCACGCCTTGCGCAGCACCGTCCGGCTTGTGACGGTGTCGCCCCTGCCACGAAAGCTCGCCAGCGCCTTGGTCCAGGCCCATTCTGCCGAGCTGTCATCCTTGTAGGCCTTCAGCAGCGCAGACAGTGCCACATCCTGATTCGTCTCGGTGAGCCAGGCGGCGAGGATGTACCGGACGCCCTGGTTGTCGTTGGGACTGAGGACGAGCATCTCCTGAAGGTGGGCTATCGCCTCGTCGCGCTGGCCCCGCAGCCAGAGCGCCCAGGCCAGCCCGAACAGCGCCCGCATATAGGGGCGCGTCTCCAGATAGCCCCAGAATTCCCCGACATACTCCTCGTAATCGGGGCCAAGTGCTGCCTTTCCGGCCGCCACCCCCGCCTGCCAATGCGCCAGCGCCTGATCCGAGTCGGCCTTCGCGGCGGCAGCAAGGATCCCGTGGGCATCCGCACAATAGGGGCTCAGCGCCAGCGCCCGCTTCGCGAGCGACGCGCGCGCCTTGGCAGTCGGCGCCTCCACTGCCTCGTAGATCAGCTCCTGTGCCGCATCGAGTGCGTCAGCCTCGGCTTCGGTGAGCGGCTTGGACGCGCTCTTCGCCATCAACCAAACTCCGCCAGCAGCACCGTCCTCACCGTGTCGAGGTCCAGGCCATGCGCCGCGGCCATCGGCGCCGTTTCCATGATCACCGCGTCCACGTCGTCCAGCAGCCGCAGGCGCCGGTAGAGGTCCGTGTGCGCGATGCCCATCGACTCGCCGATCAGCTCCAGGAAATTCACCACCTCGAACGAGGCGTCGCCGAGGTGGCAGATCTCGCGGTGGCAGGCGTGGAAGACGGTCGCCAGCGTATCCGCGCCGGCAATCTTCGCCTCGGCGAATTCCTGGGTGAGCAAGTCCCGCTTGTAGTCGGGCAGGCCCACGACATGGATCGCCATGACGCCGATGCGCGGCACCGGCACCTCGACCACCTCCAGCCCGGGCACCAGGCCGAGCAATGTGCGCACGGCGACCATGATCTCAGGCAGCGCCGGCCGTTCATGGATCGCCACGCGGCGGCGCACCGGGTGGGTCATCAGCGGGCGGAGTTGTTCGGCGCGGGCGGCGAGGAAGGGCAGCACCGGCGCCATCTCGAAGGGCACCGCGCCATGGATGGCGGCGTAGGAGGGCAGCGTGTTCTCGCCGAACTGGATCTGGCAGGACGGGCACCAGGACAGCACGAGCGGCGCACCATGGGCGGCCAGGTTCTCCGCCGTGCCGAACCCCATCCGGCCCTGGGCGGCGAAGTCGCCGGCGCGATGCTGGTGCACGCCGCAGCAATTGCCGGTGCCGCCCGCGACCGCGTAGCGCACCCCGATCGCGTCGAGGATGTCGGTCATGAGCAGCGCTATGTGCGGCGTCTTGGCGATGTTGCAGCCGGTGTAGAACACCACCTCGGGCGGCGGCGCATCCGCTTCAGGCTTGGTGCAGGTCAGCCGCGCGGCGTCCTCGGGGGTCAGTTGCAGCCGCGACAGGATGCGCGCCGAGCGTGCCATGTTCGCGTAGTTGTCGCGCCCGACGCGACGCACTGCTTGCTCGCCGGCCTGGCGCCGGGCATTGCCGCGCGCGAGCTGGACCATGAACCGCGTGTTGATGCCCTCGGGACAGGCGGGGATGCAGAAGCCGGAACCGTTGCAAACATTGGCCCAGCGCAGCGCCTCGGCCGTGCCCTCACCGCCCGCGAGCAGGTCGAGGATGCCGCCGACGGTGGCGCCCGGATTTGCCGCCGCGATGCCGGCCGGTGCCGTCATCGGGCAGGCTTCGAAGCAGGAGCCGCAGGTCGTGCAGGTCTCGGTGATATCGGTGGCGCGGGCCTGCAGGGAGGCCACGAGATCGAGCTCGGCCATCAGGCGGAAAAGATCCCGCCGATGAGGCCACCAATAGCATCGACGGTGCCACTCAACACCGCACCGGCTCCCTCGATCGCCGCACCAAGCGCGCCGTCCGTGGCGGCGTAGGCGATAACGGCGATGGGCGTCGCTTCGGTGCCCGGCTGCTTGTTGGCACCGGCCTCTGGCGCCACCGTCGTGTCCAAATCCATCGCGCGAGCCTCCGCTGCAAGGAGCGGAGAGCTTATCGAGGTCGCGGCCCCAGCGCCTAGCGAATACCGCGCCGGCGGCTCAGACCGCCGTGCCGCCCACCGTAAGCCCCGTCATCTTCAACGTGGGCTGCCCAACGCCGACCGGCACGCCCTGCCCCTGCTTCCCACAGGTCCCGATACCGGGGTCGAGCGCCATGTCGTTCGCTACCATCGCGATCTTCGTCAGCGCGTCGGGACCATTGCCGATCAGCGTCGCGCCCTTCACCGGCGCACCGATCTTCCCATCCTCGATCAGGTACGCCTCGGAGGCCGAGAACACGAACTTGCCCGAGGTGATATCGACCTGCCCACCGCCGAAATTCA
>JAQGHV010000154.1 GCA_028288785.1 Rhodospirillales bacterium
CTGACCAACGGCAGTGGACCTGCTCGGCGCCCTATCCGAGTGGCGGGTTGCAGCTTTGCTGCGCAACTCCGGCACCGCCTATGCCCTGGTTAACTCGGCGCATGTGGCGTCGATCGGATTACTCTTCGGCGCCATCGTCACCCTGGACCTGCGCTTGGTAGGCGCGTTCCGACAGCATCCGGTGGCGCATCTGGCGCCGCCCTTGGTTCAAGTGGCGGGTTGGGGATTCGCCTTCGCCACTGCCACCGGGTTCCTGTTGTTCAGCGTCCGCCCGTTGGCCTACCTCGATAACATCGCGTTTCAGCTCAAGCTGGGGCTACTCGCGCTGGCAGGCCTCAATGTCCTCTTATTGAAGATCAACCCACGGTGGCGGGTCGCCGTCGGCGGCGGAACGCCGCTTGCCTCGGTCCGCGCTGCCGCGCTTGTGTCACTGATCCTGTGGATGGCGACGATCGTGGCAGGGCGGTGGATCGGCTTCCTGATGTGACGCATCTTTGGCTTACGTGGTCTTCCAGGCTCGCTTAGGAGTGCTGGATTGGTCGCGGCGGCGCAAGCCTTGAACAGCACCCGAATAGGCCCAGTGCTGATCATCGCGTGCCCATGAAGGCCCGCGCCTGCACCAGTTCGGAGCGCGTGGCATCCGCGTTCGGGGCGATCTCCACCAGTGCAGCGTAGTGGCGGCGGGCCGCGTCGCGGTCGCCGGCCTGCTCGGCCGCACGGGCGGCACCGGCCACGGCGCGGAAGCGGCGCGGCTCGGTCTGCTGCACCGCCTCGAATTCCCGCAGCGCGGCGCCGAACTGACCAACCTCCAGCAGTGCCTCGGCCAGTAGCTCTCGCGCCGGAGCGAGCGGGCCGGGAGTGACCACGTGCTTCTCCGTGCGGCTCTGGTGCTCGGCGGCGGCGCGCAACGCGACCAGGCCCTCCTCTTGCCTACCGCTGGCAAAGAGCACGAGGCCCTCAGCAGTCTCCCGCTGGATGTCGATTTGCTCGGCCCAGTAGGCGTCGCGTGGGCGCAGGGTATCGGCCAGGCGGCGCAGGGCAGCGATGTCGCCCGCGGCTTCGGTAGCGCGGCCGGAGCGGGCAAGACCGATTGCGCGGGCGAAGTGCGTCAGCGCGTCTGTGTAGAGGAAGGCGCTTGCCTGCGGCGGCGCCGGCAACGCCGCAGCCTCGGCCCAGGCACCGCGCTCCAGCACCAGCCGGGCAGGCATGGCCGCGACCGAGAATGCGTGCCCCCCGCGCCGCTCGCCGCTGGCGCGCCCAGCGCTCGCGGCGGCCCGGCGTGCGGCCTCATCCTGCCCGGTCTGCAGATAGGCGTAGACCATGTAGTCGAGCGCGTGGAACTCGCCCTCCGCGTCATTGGTAGCGACGGCCCGCTCAGCAGAGCGGCGGTTGGTTTCAATCGAGCCGTCCCAGCGCCCGATGCGAGTGTAGATGTGCGAGGGCATGTGCAGCGCATGCGCCGCATCCGCCGCCAAGGTCGCGTAGCGCTCAGCGGCGCGCACACCGCGCGCGGCCAAGGGCGGGTAGTCGTAGAGATGGATCAGGTAGTGGACGATGCCGGGATGGTCCGGCTGGCGCACCCACTCGGCTTCCAGGATAGCGGCGCCGCGCAGCTGGTCGGCGTATGTCTTGTCGGCGGGCGAGGCAGCGACGCCCAGGATCAGCGCGTATTGGATCGCACCCTCGGTGTCATCCGGGAAGCGGGCGTGCAGCTGCGCCATGGCGTCGCGATAGATGGCGAGGCGGGCGCGGTGCTGCGCAAGGTCGTCGCCAGCAAAGACGGTCGACAGCGCCTCGATGTAGGCCGCCTCGCGTTCGTTGCGCGCGCCCAGGCGCTTCGCCTCGTCCAGTAGTGCGCGGCTCTGGCGAAGGTTGGCTTGCGTCGGCGGGCTGTAGGGGTTGGTGAGCAGCGACAGCGCCTCGCCCCAGTGAGACATGGTGCAGCCGGGATCGCGCTGGCGCACCTGCTGGAAGGCCGCGCCGGCGGCCTGATACCAAAAGGAGTGCTGCAGCTTGATGCCCTCGTCAAAGGCTGACTGCGCCTCGGGGGAACACTGCACGGGGAAGTGGACGCGCCCCAGCGTCGCAGCCGTCGGCGCGGCACCCGGGTGGACGTGATCGTGCTGCTGCGATCGGGCGCTTAACGGTGTGAAGGCAAGAAAACCGGCGAGGAACGCGGGCGCAAGAACCGGACGAGGCATGGTGGCGCTCTCCTGGTGAGGGGCGCGGGTCGGGCCCCGAAGGACGGACGCTAGTCCCACCCAGCCATTTTCTGCCAAGAAATTCGCTGTCGACGTCCATCCCCTTGTCGTGGTGAGCCCACAGTGCTCGTGCCTGACTGGGCAACATTAGCGAGCAGCGCCATTCGGCCGGGCTGCAGACCGGCACGCATTGGTGCAGCGGATGTGCCCTATTCGGCACGGCGTTGTTCATCAGTGCCGCCAGGGCGCGCCCGCTAATCGACAACCCTGAGTGTCTGTCCGCGAACATCTTGAACCCGTTGCGTCACCTGTGATTCGCTCGGTCCGGAGCGATTCGGGGGAGCGTGGCGGATGTGGACGACGGAAAACCGGTCTCGGCATGACCGGAGAGG
>JAQGHV010000162.1 GCA_028288785.1 Rhodospirillales bacterium
CCCTCTCCCGAAGCCGCCGAGGCTTGGCTGCGGGAGCGCTTCGACCACAAGGCGCTGGTGATGGGCTTCGGCCACCGCGTCTACAAAAGCGGCGACAGCCGCGTGCCCACGATGAAGAAGTATGCCGAGATCATGGCCGACGTGGTGGGCGATACCCGCTGGATGAACACCTCCGCGGTGCTGGCGCGCGTGATGCTCGAGGAGAAGAAGATCCACCCGAACCTCGATTTCCCCGCCGGCCCCGCCTACTTCCTGATGGGGTTCGACATCCCGCTGTTCACGCCGATCTTCGTCTGCTCGCGCATCACCGGGTGGTCCGCGCACGTGTTCGAGCAGGGTGCGAAGAACACCCTGATCCGGCCGCTCTCCTACTATGTCGGGCCCGAGCAGCGCCCGATCCCGCCGATCAACGCGCGCGGGTGAATGGGCGCTTCGTGCCGGGCTCCTGCGCGAAGCTCTGACGATAGAATGGGGGAAATGAATTTCCCCCAGGCCCCCATTCTTTCTTTTTTGTCGTATGGCACCTGGGTGTGCGGGCGGAGCCGGGCCTCCGCGCACGGTGCGACCTGGAAGCCCGCACCAATTGATAAAAATAGAAGAATGGGGCCTGGGGAAATTCTTTTCCCCAGCCTTGCTTTGCGCACCCATGAGCCTCCCGCCGCCGCGCGCTGGATGCGATCATGACCATCGCCACCAGGCTCAGCATCACCCATCGACGTCGTCGTCACGCGATCCACGTCGTCCAGAATCGCCGGCATCTCGCCGTGGCACGCACCATCGCGGGACGATCGCTGCGTGACGCGCGGCGCGGTGTTGCGTGCACCGACGCGATGATGTCGCGACATTGCGCGCGGAAAAATGCGCGGTCGAATGCGGATTTTGTTGACACGCAATATGCGCGTGCAGATAGCGTGATTCGCGCGCGCATCATTCGGCGCGATTCGTTCGAGCGATTCGTCAAGGCGAAAATTCCAGCCGAGACGCGGACCGAAGATCGAGCATCGCCGGCATGACGCGCCGCAGCAGGGAAGGACGGTCCATGGACCGCAGGCTCAGGGGGCGCGCGTGAAGATCGACGCGACTCCCACACTGCCGATTGCCACGCTTATCGCGCGGTATCGCGGCGGCCGAGAAGCAGGAGGGCGCGCCGCAAGGTGCCATCCCCCTTGCGCCTGTGTCGCCGGGATCGCGTTCGCGGAAGGAGGTTGCGCAACGGGATCCGCGCAGCGCCATCCTCGCGCGGCTTGCCCTGCTGTCCTGCCCCTGCGGCGCAACTTGGCGAACCGCCAGCGCGTTGCCGCTCCACATCGGAACGCAGTTCGGAGATCCTGACCTTATGACTGATATCATCGAGACCCCCGACGCCGAGGACAGCGCACCACGCGCTCAAGCCATGGCGATGGCCGCGGCGAAAAAGACCGCGAAGAAGCCTGCGGCCAAAAGACCGGCGGCGACGAAGCCCTCGGCCAGAAAGGCCGCTGCGAAGCCGGCCGCCAAGAAGGCCGCGCCGAAGAAGGCTGCAGCCAAGACGGCAGCGGTGAAGAAGCCCGCCGCGAAGAAGGCCGCGCCGAAGAAGACCGCAGCCAAGAAGACCGCCGCCAAGAAGACCGCTGCGACGAAGCCCGCAGCGAAGAAGCCCGCAGCGAAGAAGACTGCGGCCAAGAAGGCGGCGCCAAAGAAGGCTGCTGCCAAGAAGCCGGCGGCGAAGAAGGCCGCTCCGAAGAAGGCCGCTGCGACGAAGGCTCCGGCCAAGCGCGCGTCGGCTGCCAAGCCCGCCGCCAAGAAGGCCGCGCCGAAGAAGACCGCAGCCAAGAAGGCCCCCGCCAAGCGTGCGGCGGCCGCCAAGCCCGCTGCCAAGAAGGCGGCGCCGAGGAAGACAGCAGACAAGAAGGCGGCACCTCCCGCTCCGAAGAAGCCGGCCGTGCCGCGCAAGCCGCGCGCGCCGAAAGCTCCGCCGCCGATGGTCGACGCCGCACCGCCCGAGGCGCCGGCTACCGACACGCCCACGACCTGACACCGCCTGCGATCCTGGCGTGAGGGCGCCGTCCGCGCATAGCGGGCGGCGCCCTTTTCGCGTTAAAGGCCGGTGGTCATGATCACCGCCGCACCACTCGCCGCCGCCGATGCGACCTTGCTGCTCGCGGCCTATGCCGCCGAGATGCGCGGCCTGCTGCACGGCGGCGCTGTGGCCCGCGCCGAGGATGCCGCGGCTCTGCTCGAGGGCACGCCGCTGCTTGGCGCCTTCGACGGCGGCGTGCCAGTGGGCTTCCTGCTGCTGATCGAAATTCCGGAGATCGTCTTCGCGCGCCGCTGCGGGCAGATCGAGGACCTGTTCATCCTTCCCCCATATCGCCGGCGCGGCGCGGCGCGCATGCTGCTTGCCGCCGCCGAGTCCATGGCCCGCACGCGCGGGCTCTCCCACATCCGCTGGTTCGTGCCCGAGGGCGACGCTGCCGCGATCGCGCTCTATGAGAAGATCGCCGAGCGCGCGGCGTGGCGCGGCTATATCCTGCGCCTGGACGCCAATGCCTCACTCTGATGCCGGAGTTTTCATCCCGATGATTCGTGCCGCCGCCGCCCGCATCGCACCCCACATCCGCCGCACGCCGATGCTGCGACTGCCGGCTGGCGCCCTCGCCCCGGTGCCGCTCGCGCTCAAGCTCGAATGCCTGCAGCTTTCGGGCAGCTTCAAGGCGCGCGGTGCCTTCAACAGCATGCTCGCCTTGCCGGTGCCTGGTGCCGGCGTGATCGCGGCCTCGGGCGGCAATCACGGCGCGGCGGTTGCGGCAGCCGCGCAGGCGCTCGGCGTCGCGGCGGAGATCTTCGTCCCCGAGATCACCGGCCAGGCGAAGCGGGCACGCATCCTGGACTTCGGTGCGCGGCTGGTGGTGGGCGGTGCCAGCTATGACGAGGCACGGCTCGCCTCGGAGGCACGCGCCGCCCTGACCGGCGCTCGCCTCATCCATGCCTATGACCAGCCGGAAGTGCTCGCCGGGCAAGGCACGCTGGCGCTCGCGTGCGCGGAGGATGCGCCGGAGTGCACGCACTGGCTCGTCGCGGTCGGTGGTGGCGGGCTGATCGGCGGCATGGCGCAGTTCTGGAGCGCCGGTGCAGGGCCACGGCTGGTTGCCGTGGAACCCGCCGCGTGCCCGTGCCTGAGCGATGCCATGGCGGCAGGTCGGCCGGTGCCTTCAGCGGCGGGTGGCGTCGCCGCGGACAGCCTCGGCGCGCGTCAGATCGGCGCGCTCGGCTTTTCCGCCATCATGGCGCATGGCGCGGTGAGCGTTTTGGTGACCGACGCCGCTATCACCGAGGCGCGCCGTGCCATCTGGGACGCCTGCCGCATCCTGGTCGAGCCTAGTGGTGCAGCGGCTCTGGCGGCACTCCGCTCCGGCGCCTGGGTGCCGCCGGAGGGCGCAAGGGTGGGCGTGCTGCTGTGTGGCGCGAACACCGAAGCGACGGTATGAAAACGACGGCGCGAGCCCTTGGCTCGTGCCGAGCGGCGGAAGGGCCGCCGCCGGCAGTCCGGCGAGCCAAGCGTGCGGAGCACGCGCCCGGCGCTTGAGGGCACAAAAAACTTCAACAGGGCGAGGGCAGCACCGCGAACTCGACCATCCGGCCGTCCACCACGAACTCACCGAAGTCCATCTTGAGCTCATCGGCCACGCCGTTCTCGTAGTAGCGCAGGCTCACCTCGTAGTCCGGCGTGCCGGCACCGCCATTCTGGGTGGTCTGGTCACGATCGAAGAACGCGATCCGCATGCGCGAGGAGCCGAGCGGGACCAGCGCGGCGAAGCGCGGGTCGGTCATCGCGGCGGCCTGCCAGGGGGACATCACCGTGGTGGTGTCCTGCGGCCCACTCGCCGTCGTGCCGTCGAGCAGCGGCACCGCCAGGATGCGGCTGCCCGCACGTGCGGCGTTCAGCGTCGCGATGGTGTGCGCCATCGGCAGCAGCGTGCCGGTCGGCAGCGAAATCTCGCGCGCCTGGGGCTCCTGGAACCGGACGGTACCGCCGGCGGCCGTGACTTCAGCTTCGCCGCGCACCTGGCTGCTGACCGCACCCTGGCTCGACTGGGTGAGGGAAAAACGCAGCCGCGTGCCGTCGCGCGTCTCGTAGGTGGAGTAGTCGGAGACCGTCTCGGTTTCGTTTCCGCCGCGGTCGACCAGCTTCAGGGTCAGGCGCTGGCGCACCGTCCAGCCGTCGCAGGCGTCCAGCACCTCGAACAGCATCGCGCCGGTGGCCTGGGTGATGTCGGAATTCGCCCGCGCGCGGTCGAGCTCCAGGCGATAGGCAGCGCGATGGCCGACCATGTGCCGCGCCTCGATCGGTGCACCGGGTGGCACTTGCGCCACGGCTCCCCCCGCCACCAACGCAATCCCGAATGCCAGGGCCAGAGCACGCCGCATCGTCATCATCCTTCGTCGTAGCCGTCCACTCAAAGCACTATCGCGCGGCGGTTCCCGAGGCGACGGCGTTGCTCGACCAGACTTAGGGAGCCTTCGGGCCCGGCGCACCCTTCGGCGGCGCAATATCGAGCTTGATGGACAATTCCTTCAGCCGCGCGGGCTCGATCTCGGCCGGCGCCCCCATCATGAGGTCCTCGGCCTGCTGGTTCATCGGGAACAGGATCACTTCGCGGATGTTGGGCTCATCGGCCAGCAGCATCACGATGCGATCGATGCCAGGTGCCGAGCCACCATGCGGCGGCGCGCCGTAGCGGAAGGCGTTGAGCATGCCGCCGAAGCGGGCCTCCACCACGTCGGCGCCATAGCCCGCGATCTCAAACGCGCGGAGCATGATGTCGGGGCGGTGGTTGCGGATCGCGCCGCTGCTGAGTTCGATGCCGTTGCAGACGATGTCGTACTGGAAGGCCTTGATGAGCAGCGGATCCATGGAGTTCAGCGCCTCCAGCTCCCCTTGCGGCATGGAGAAGGGGTTGTGGCTGAAGTCGATCTGCTTGGTCTCTTCGTTCAGCTCGTACATCGGGAAGTCGGTAACCCAGCAGAAGCGGTAGGCATCCTTCTCTACCAAGCCCAGTTCCACCCCGAGCCTGGTGCGCGCCTTGCCGGCGATCTTGGCGGCGTCCGCGACCTTGCCGGCGGCGAAGAACACGGCGTCACCATCCGACAGGCCACAGGCCTCCTTGATCGCGGCGACCCGCGCGGGTTCCAGGTTCTTGGCGATGGGGCCCTTCGCCTCACCCGCCTCGAAGGCGATGTAGCCGAGGCCCCCGGCGCCCTCGCCCCGCGCCCATTCATTCATCGTGTCGAAGAAGCGGCGCGGCTGGCTTGCTGCACCTGGCGCGGGGATCGCGCGAACCACGCCGCCTGATGCCGTCACCTTCTCGAAAAGGCCGAAGCCGCCGCCGGCGAACTGCGCGGAGACGTCGCTGATGCGGATGGGGTTGCGCAAATCCGGCTTGTCGGAGCCGAACTCCAGCATCGCCTGCTCAAAGGGGATGCGCGGGAACGGCGCCGGCGTCACTGCGCGCGTCGTGCCGGTCCAGCCGGCGAATTCCTCGAACACGCCGGCCAGCACCGGCTCGATCGCGGCGAAGACGTCTTCCTGGGTGACGAAGCTCATCTCGAAATCGAGCTGGTAGAACTCGCCCGGGCTGCGATCCGCGCGCGACGCCTCATCGCGGAAGCAGGGCGCGATCTGGAAGTAGCGGTCGAAGCCGGCGACCATCGCGAGCTGTTTGAACTGCTGCGGCGCCTGCGGAAGCGCGTAGAACTTGCCGGGGTGCAGGCGGGCGGGAACGAGGAAGTCGCGCGCGCCCTCCGGGCTGCTCGCGGTCAGGATCGGCGTCTGGAACTCGGTAAATCCCTGGTCGATCATGCGGCGGCGGATCGATGCGATGACCGACGAGCGCAGCATCAGGTTCCGGTGCGGCTTCTCCCGCCGCAGATCGAGGAAGCGGTAGCGCAGCCGCAGATCCTCGGGAAAATCCTGGTCGCCCGCGACCTGGATAGGCAACTGCTCGGCCGCCGACTGGACGGTGACCTCGCGGACGCGCAGCTCGATCTCACCGGTCGGCAGCTTGGTGTTGACGGTGCCGGGCTGGCGCAGCACGACCTCGCCGGTGACGGTGATGACGCTCTCGGGGCGCAGCGCCTCGAGCGTCGCCAGCATGTCAGAACCAAGGGCGACAACACATTGGGTCAGGCCGTGATGGTCGCGCAGGTCGAGGAACAACAGCCCGCCATGGTCGCGCTTGCGATGCACCCAGCCCGAGAGCCGCGCGGTGGCCCCGGCATCGGTGGCACGGAGGCCGGCGCAGGTGTGGGTGCGATAGGCGTGCATGAGGAAAGCCCTGGTCTGGAATAAGGCGCCCTACAGGGGCCAGACGAAATCCTCTGTCAAGCGCGCGCCTGTTCCTCGGCGGTCTGCATTCAACGCGCCAGCACCCGTGTCAGGACCGCGCCTGCAAGGCGGCCGAACGGGTACGGAAGGCCGCAGCGGTTACGAATGCGACGGCTGGGTGAATTTCGCCAGGCCGCCCGGCTATCCGGCGGCGCGGCACGGCGCTAGAAGATTTTCCTCATGAGCCGTCGCCTCCCCGAACCAGACGCCACCCCCGTCCTCATCACCGATTCCGCCGAACTCGCCGCGCTGTGCGAACGCCTCGCCACCGAGGAATTCGTCACCGTCGACACGGAATTCATGCGCGAGCGGACCTATTGGCCCGAGCTCTGCGTCGTCCAGCTGGCCGGCACGCATGACGTGGCGGTGGTGGATGCGCTGGCACCCGGGCTCGACCTCGCCCCCCTCGGCGCGCTGCTGGCGAACACCGCGGTGACCAAGGTGTTCCACGCGGCGCGGCAGGATATCGAGATTTTCCTGCTCGCCTATGGCGCGGTGCCGACCCCGATGTTCGACACCCAGGTCGCGGCCATGGTCGCGGGTTTTGGCGACCAAGTGAGCTACGATGCGCTGGCGCGCGCATTGGCCGGCGCCCAAATCGACAAGGCGCACCGCTTCTCGGATTGGTCGGCCCGGCCGCTCTCGCCTTCCCAGATCGCCTATGCCGCGGCGGATGTGACGCACCTGCGCCGCATCTACACTGCGCTCCGCGACAAGCTCGCGCGCGACGGCCGCGACAGCTGGGTCGCCGAGGAGATGGCCGCCCTGCATGAGCCGGCGACCTACCGGCAGGACCCCGACACGGCATGGGAGCGGCTGAAGCCGCGCACCCAGAACCGTCGCTTCCTCGGCGTGTTGCAGGCCATCACCGCCTGGCGCGAGATCGAGGCGCAGCGGATCAACATTCCACGCCAACGCTTGGTGAAGGACGAGACGCTGCTGGAGATCGCCGCGACCGCGCCGGCCGATGCCAACGCCCTCTCGCGGGCGCGGGGCATAAGCGAGGGGTTCGCGCGTGGAAAATCCGGCATCACGCTGCTGGCTGCGATCGAGGCCGGTACCAAGCTGCCCGATCACGCCCTGCCCGAGGCCGCCCGCGAACGCACGGGGCCGGCACCCTCCCCGGCCTTGATCCA
This sequence comes from Rhodospirillales bacterium, assembly GCA_028288785.1. Taxonomy (GTDB): domain Bacteria; phylum Pseudomonadota; class Alphaproteobacteria; order Acetobacterales; family Acetobacteraceae; genus Plastoroseomonas. The sequence continues at coordinate 7,501 of JAQGHV010000162.1, forward strand.
GCTGCTCAAGGTGCTGCTTGCGGCCAAGAGCGAGGAGCATGACGTGGCGCCGAAGCTGCTGGCGAACAGCGAGGAGCTGGATCGCCTGGCGACGGGCGATGGCGACGTCCCGGCGCTGCATGGCTGGCGGCGGACGGTGTTTGGCGAAGCGGCGCTGAACCTGAAGGCCGGAAAGCTGGCGTTGGGTGTCGACGGCAAGCGGATCAAGCTCATCGCAGCGGGGTAGGCTGCCAGCGCGATGCGCGCTGGCAGCGCGGATGGCGCGTGCCTACGCCTCCCGGGCCACCGGACGGTCGGCCGGCCTGCGCTGGCCGAAGATCCGGTCCACCGCCGCGTCCAGCATGCGGAACACATGGCTGACGGCGTAGCCTGCGAGAAAGGCCAGCGGCCAGAGCCCGAGCGAGATGGCGGCCGCGGTCGGCGAGACCGTGCTGCCGCTGCGCAGGATCTCGGCCAGCAGCGAGACCACCGCACCGAAGGAGGCGCCGAGCACCAGCGTGGTCAGCATCCGCGATTGCTCGGTCAGGGTCAGCAGCGCCACGTCGGCACGCCGCCTGATCTCCCGCAACACCGACACGAACGAGCCGAGCACCGCGAACAGCACCGGCAGCACATAGAGGGTGAGCCCTTCGATGACGACGCGTACCCGGATCGGGCTTGCCTGCTCCGTCTGCGCGTTGATTGGCAGGGCCAACCGCAGCGTCATGAACTGCGAGATGGCACCGTTGATGATGCGGCTGCGCTCGCCCACGAGCTCGCCCAACATGACCGGCCGGATGCCGGGGCCGCAGCCCACGGCGCGCGACGTGATCGGCGCCTGCAAGGGCGCGTCTGCCCAGAGATTACGGTCGGTGTCGCACTAGGCGCCGATGGTGCCGGGTCCGCCAGCGGCTGCGCGGCATCAGCCTCGGCCGGCGTCACCGGATCGGATCCCCTGCCGCGCACGGACTGCACCTCGGACTTGGTCCGCTCGGAGGTCTCGCAGGCGCGGCGCAGGGCCAGCGCCTCGGCCTCGTTCAGGCTGATCGGGCGGGCATTCTCCGGGAAGACCCGCAGCAGTCCGATCCGGTTAGTGTTGCGCAGCTGCAGCTCCGCGACGCTCGTCACGCGCGCGATCTCCAGTGCCGGACGCTTGAGATCGACGGGCACGTCGAACAGGCCAAACAGCCAGTTGAAGGGCCACCAGAGTGCGGGCTTGATCCAGGCCTGCATCTGGCGGTTGTTCTGATTGACGGCCCGGTTCACGCCCCAGAGCCGGTTGCAGTTCAGTTCCTGCGACGGCCGCGCGTAGCGGATGATGCCGGTGTCATCCAGGAAAGGCTGGTTGCAGTAGGACAGGGTTGGATCGAACACAAAGCCGGCCTCGCGCAGCTGTCCGAGCCGATCGCTGCTCCCCGCCAGGCGCTCCGCCACGGCGTTCGCACGCGGGGCACTTCGGTCGAAATCGGTGTCGATCTGCTGCTGGATGCCACCGAGCGCGGTCTGCAGGCGCTGCGCTTCCTCCTGCAAGGTCTTCCCAGAGAACACATAGAGAGCGAAGGTCAGCGTCACGAAAACCATGACCACCGCCGATTGCCGGAGGCGGCGCGCCAATCCCGCGAAACGCCAACCCGACTCCGTCGCCTGATGCACGTGGATCGGCTCCAGCGCCGCGATGGCGACGGCGGGTGCCGGCTGGCACGGCGACAGGACCGGCCCGCCGCGCCGGTCGCGGCGCAGCTGCGGCATCATTTCGGCCACCGCGGCCGCGATCCTGGAGAGCCGTCCCGGCGCCCGCGCCAGGCAGGCGAGGCCATCATGGTAGCCTTGGGTCACCAGGATGGTGTCCACCGTCGCCGGCAGCACGAGCTGCGCCAGGAAGCTCCGCACTTCGAGCAGGAACGAGTAGTCGTCCGGCGCCATCAACTCGGAGCCGGACATCGTGCGGCCTGCGGTGCGGCCGGAGAATTCGCTGGTGATCCTGGCAACGCGCTCGATGAAGCCGCGCAGCGTTTCCGGCGCGGTATCCATCGCACGCGGTGGCGGTACCTTGGGGGGTGCCGCCGCCACGCCGCGGCTGTCCATGAAACAGGCCTCGAGCGCGCCCGGTTCGGCGCGCGCCAGATGGCCGAGCAGCGCATCAATCTCCTGCGCGAGATGGGCGAGCCCCTCCGCGCTATAGGCGGGGGCAGGATTGCGAGCGACGATGTCCTGAGCCATGGAGCGCCTCCGAACCAATACTCAGGAGGGAAGCTAGACCCTAGCTCTAGGAAACAGCCGTTATTTCAGCATCATTAAGACGTCGCGGCGGGCCTACTCCAGCGTGATGCCGGCGCCACGGATCACTGCGCCGAGGCTCTCGATCTCCGCCCGCGCCAGCGTGTCCAGTTCGGCGCGCGTCATGGCCGCGAGCCGGGTGCCTCCCTCCTCCGCGCGGCGGCGGATCACCGGGTCCACCGCTAGGCGCCGCAGCACCGCGTTCAGCCGATCGAGCACCGGCTCCGGCACGCCGGCGGGCGCGAAGAAGGCGAACCAGGCATCCATGGTGAAGCCGGGCAGCCCGGCCTCCGCCGTGGTGGGGACGTCCGGCAGGCCGCTGCTGCGCTCCGCACTCGCCATCGCGAGTGCCTTGACGTGTCCCGACTGCACCAGAGCGATCGCCGAGGAGGGCGTGGTGATGAAGATCTCGACGCGACCGCCGGCGACGTCCTGCAAGGCGGGCGCGGCGCCGCGATAGGGCACATGCACCATCGGTGCTCCGATCGCGCGCGAGAGCACCTCGCCGGCGATGTGCTGGATGGAGCCATTGCCGGAGGAGGCGAAGTTCACCCGGCCCGGATTGGCGCGCGCATAGGTGATGAACTCGGCGAGCGTATTCGCCGGCAGGTTCGGGGCTCCGAGGATCACGTGTGGCGCCATCGTCGCCATCGCGACCGGCGCCAGGTCGCGCACCGGGTTCCAGGTGAGGTTGCGCATCATCGCGGGGTTGCCGGCGTGGTAGCCGGAATACTGCATGAGCAGGGTGTGACCGTCGGGCGCAGCGCGGACCGCCGCCATGATGCCGATATTGCCGTTCGCGCCAGGCCGGTTGTCGATCACAACCGGCTGGCCGAGCGCCTGCGAAAGCCCTTCGATGAACAGCCGCGCAGCGAAGTCGCTGCCGCCGCCCGGAGGGTTCGGCACGATGATGGTGATGGCGCGGCTCGGCCAGGATTGGGCTCGGGCGAGGCCCGGAAGGAGCATCGGCGCGGCGAGCAAAGCTCGCTTTGTCCAGGCCATCGCACGTCATCTCCCTCATGGCGGGGCGGCGTTGCGCGCCCCTTTCGTGGAAGGGTGCCACTCGCCGCGCGGCTTGGGAACCGGCGCGGCGTCAGACGCGGAAGGACACCGCCGTCTGCCCGCCCGACGCCTCGCCGCGCTGCATAGCGTCGCGGAGTACTTCGAGCACGGCCGCCTGCACGCGAAGCGCGCGTTCGAGCGCGGCCTGGTTGGCTGCCGCCAGATGGCGAAGGCGCGCGAGCAGCATCATCGCGCGCATCTGGCGCTGCGGCGGCGGGGCGGTGGCGAGGATGGCCGCGAATTCCCCGAGTGCTGCAATCTTCGCGGCGCCGAGCCTGCCCATTTCGGGGTGCTCCGGCTCGTCGAGGCATGCGGTCTCCGCGATCAGTGCGGCGGCCAGCGCCTCGCCGGCCAGCATCAGTGGGTTGGTCATGGGGTCGTTATCCTTTGCTCCGCAGGGTGAACGTGGCTTCGCGGGGCGGGTCCAACCTGGTGGGGAAGGCGTTGGAGTTCGCCGGCCGCGTGGCCGGGGTCGCCACACGGTGCCTCGGCAACGTCGCCATACCGCGCCGGTGCGGTTTCGCCGTGCACCGCCTGCGCGGTTCCGCCGTGGAGCACCTGTGTGTGGTGGGGCCGCGTAGCGGCGCCGTGATGCGTCGGGGCGGAGCAACGATGCCGACCTTCGGTCGCATCGCCAAGCCATGCCGGCACGAAAGCGCCATGCCTCGCCTGCGCGCGGTCATCCATGCGCGCCTGGTCGCGGCGCGCGGCGAGCATGGCCCGCTCAGCCGCGCGCGCTCCGGCCAAGTTTTCCAGTATCCGCTCCTGCCGCCGCGCCTGCGTAAGCGAGGCTTGCGCCGCATCGCGCGCGGCGGAGGCCTGCGCAGCCTTCGCGCGGGCGCGCGCCACTTCATTCAGGGCGCGCGGCATCCAGGCGGCGATCAGCAGAGGAGCGCCGCCGGCCGCCTGTTCGCGAAGCGGCGCGCCAGCTGAGATCGTCGCCTCGGCCAGTTGTGAAATCTCCAGATGGACACGCACGCCCAGCACGCGCCTGGCCTCACGCGTCGCGAAGCCACGCAGCCGCAGCAGCGCCAGCACCGGGTCACGCCTCATCCATCACCTCCGCGAGTGCCGCGAAGGCAAGGGCCACGTTGCTCACTTCGCCCTTCGGCTGCGCGAGGAAGGCCTCGATCCGTGGCTGCTGCGCCACTGCGGCATCGACGGCGGCATCCGCGCCAGTGCGATAGGCACCGAGCCGCACGAGATCCGCGACCTCCGCATGCAGCGCGAGTGCACGCCGCGCGCGCTGCATCAGCGCCGCCTCGCGATGGCTCAGGCAGCCCGGAACCGTGCGCGACAGGCTGCGCAGCACATCGATGGCTGGGTAGCGCCCGCCCTCGCCGATGCGGCGGTCCAACACGACGTGGCCATCGAGGATGCCGCGCACGGCGTCGGCCACCGGCTCATCATGATCGTCGCCCTCGACCAGCACGGTGAACAGGCCGGTGATCGTGCCCTGCCC
>JAQGHV010000283.1 GCA_028288785.1 Rhodospirillales bacterium
TTCCTGGTCGAGTTCGGCCTGCTAGGTGCTACGGCCGGGCTGGTCGCGGCGGCGGCGGGCACCGCGGCGGCCTGGGGCGTGGTGCGCTTCGTCATGGGCGGCGACTGGGCGTTCCTGCCGGGGACGCTGGCGCTGACCATTCTGCTTTGCACGCTGCTCACGCTGGCGTTCGGATATGCAGGTACCGCATTGGCGCTGCGGGTGCGTCCCGCGCAGCATCTCAGGAACGAATGACGTGAGCCGCGGCGGGGGCGTCAGCAGGGCAATACAAATCGTGTCCAGAATAAGGAAACGGGTTGATCCCGTATTACCTTATCTCCATATTCGCGTGGTCCGGGGTTCTTTCCCCGTTTTCCCTCTTTGGGAGGAGTCCTTCGTTCCATGGCTTTTCAACCCGACAATCGCTACCAGGCGGGCGGCTCAGCCTGGGGCCGTACTGCCACCACCGACACGGTTGCCATCGATGCCGGCCTGCGCGCCTACATGCTGCGCGTCTTCAACTGGATGGCCTCCGGCCTCCTGCTGACCGGCATTGTGGCGTATGGCGTCGCGAGCGTTCCTGAGATCCAGGCGCTGTTCTGGCAGGTTGGCCGCACCGCCTCCGGGATGCGCACCGTGTCGCCCACCATCCTCGGCTGGGCCGCGATGCTGTCCCCGCTCGCCTTCGTGCTGGTGCTGAGCTTCGGCATCAACAAGATGTCCAAGACGACCACGCAGATGGTGTTCTGGGCCTTCGCCGCCGCGATGGGCGCCAGCCTGAGCAACATCTTCCTGCGCTACACCGGCACCTCGGTCGCCAGCACATTCTTCATCAGCGCCAGCATGTTCGCGTCAGCCAGTCTCTATGGCTACACGACCAAAGCCGACCTTTCGAAGATGGGCTCGATCATGATGATGGGCATGATCGGCATCCTGATTGCCGGCCTGGTCAACATCTTCCTGCAGTCGCCGGCGCTTCAGTTCGCCATCAGCGTCATCGGCGTGGTCGTGTTCACCGCGCTTACCGCCTACGACCTGCAGCGGATCAAGAGCGACTACGTGGAGTATTCCTACGCGGAAGGCACCGATGAAGCCGGCAAGCGCAGCGTGCTGGACGCGCTGGGCCTGTACCTGAACTTCATCAACATCTTCCAGTTCCTGCTCTCGATCATGGGTCAGCGCAGCAGCAACTGATCCGCCGTCAGCGCCGGGTGCGGCGAGCCTCGGCTCGCCGCACTTTGGTTCCGGTAATGCTTCTGCGACAGAATGTGAAAAACCCCCGGAGATTGCTCTCCGGGGGTTTTTGCTTGCGGCCGCATGGCCGGCGAACCGGCCACGCTTCAGCGGTCAGTAGCGCCGGCGATCGTAGCCGCGATTATAGCCGCCACCGCCATAGCCGCGCGATTGCTGCGACTGGTCGTACAGGTAGCCGCCGGCGCCACCGACGCCGGCGCCGAGCAGTGCGCCAAGGCCGGCATTGCCGCTGAACGAACCAATTATGCCGCCCACGGCTCCGCCGCCAAGGGCGCCTGTCGCAGTGCGCTGCTGGGTGTCATTCATGCCGGCGCAAGCCGAGAGACCGAGGGCCGCAACCAGCGGCAGGGCAAGCCGCATCACACGGGTCTTCATGAGCGGCCTCCACGAGCCGGGGTTCGCGCGGGCGCGCCGCAGGGAAAGGTCGCCTGGGCCCAGCGCAGGACACCGTCGAGCGCCGGCTCATTGGCGCGATCCGGATTGGCGCGCGACCAGGCGGCGAAAGCAACGCCGCTCTCGGCGATGGTCGGCCCCGGTGAAGGAACACAGTATAGCGGACGGGCGCGCGTGCCAGCCGGGTAGAGCAGCGCGTGGTACTGGCCCGCGCCGGTCAGGAAGCCCTGGCAATAGGCGATGGCTTCAAGGCGCGGCACGCCGCCCCAGGGCGGATTGCACACGCGTGCAAGGTCGGAGACCGTGCGCACGTGGTCGATCAGATCGGTACCTTCCGCCTGACCGCGCTGTTGTGGCTGCGCCATAGCCGGAGCTGCGACGAGCGCAGCCAAGGCGGTGGCAAGTACGAGTCGCATGGTTGGCTTCTCCCTGAAAACCTTCATGAAAACGTTACAACCCTCCCAGGGTTGCAACGCAACCGTCCGAATTCAATTTTTGAGGTGTACCTGCAACCGCTCAAGGGTGGCGATCTTGTCGGTCTTTTCGATAGCTCCGACCTCGGAAGCGAGGCGGTCCAGCGCCTGCTCGTAGATCTGGCGTTCGGAAAAGGACTGGTCCGGCTGGCCAGCGTTGCGATAGAGGTCGCGCACCACTTCTGCCACCTGCACCAGGTCGCCCGAGTTGATCTTGGCCTCGTACTCCTGCGCCCGGCGGGACCACATCGTGCGCTTGATCCGCGCGCGGCCCTTCAAGGTATCCAGCGCTTCCTTGAGGTTGTCCGGCGTCGCGAGCTTGCGCAGCCCGGAGGAGGAAGCCTTGTTCTCCGGCACGCGCAGGGTCATGCGGTTCTCCTCGAAGGTCACGACGATGACCTTGAGGGTGAAGCCCGCCACTTCGACGGATTCGATGCCCTGGACTTGGCCCACGCCATGGGTGGGATAGACGACATGGTCGCCGGCCTTGAAGGTTTCCGACGGGCGCGAGGGAATCCGGGTTGCGGTGATATGGCCGGGAGGGCCGCCGATATTGTTCGGACGTCCCGGCATGCCGCCGGAGCGCTGGTTCGGAACACTCGCCGGGGGCGGACGGTCAGGGGGGCTGCTGGCGTTCATGGTCTCCTTAGGCGGCGTAGCAGTCCGCGGCGCGGAATTGGGCGCTGGCAGGACCGCCGGAATAGCGGGTGAAGTGATAGGGGCCGGCGCGGCGGCATCTGCTTCTGCGGCGGATGCCGGCGCCTCGGGTTCAGATCCGGTGGTTGGTGGGCTTGCCTTGGCTGGAGTGGCCGCAGTCTTCAACCCTTGCGCACGCGGTGCGGGGGCAGGGGTCAGCGCCGCTTTGGCAGGTGGCATCGGTGCGGGCTTCCCCTTGGCGGCCGGCTCCGCCGCAACAGGCTTGGACAGGGCAGGCTTTGATTTGGTGACGGCGGGCTGCGCCTGCTTGGCCGTAGCGGGTTTTGCCTTGGGGGCCGGCTTGCTGGCCGGCTTAGCTGCTGCCTTCACGCTTTCGTTCTTGGGAGCGGACGCCGACTTCTTCGCCACCGGCTTTGCAGCCGCTTTTGCCTTTGCAGACATTGCCCTGGCAGGGGAAGGCTGGGCTGCCGATTTGCGTGGAGAAACCACGTCCTTCGCCCGGGCCTTGACCCGGAGCTCAGCCTCGGCCCCCTTGCCTCGGGCAGGCTTGGGCGGATCCGACCGCTTCGCGGTGGGTTTGGCGGCCTTCGCGGCGCTGCCAGCCTTCATTGCGCGTACTCTCCCGCTGCCAGGAGCCGATGCCCAGCGGCGTGGCCCCGAAATGCCGTGATCAACTCCATATAATTGAAATATAGCACGAAATCCGCCCCGCGTCACCCGCCGTGGGGTGCGCGCGTTCTCGGCGGGACCGCGAGCGTCGTAGCGCGCGCCCGCGCAGTCAGGGCACGCCGGGCTTCAAGCTGAGGAGCGCCCTCTTGTCCGGCTTGTCCTTCCACTCGTCGGCATCGGCCGGCGCCTCGCCCTTGCGGGTGATGTTCGGCCAGGCCGCGGCCAGATCGCGGTTGAGCTCGACCCACGGCGTCGCCTTGTCGTCGCTGTCCGGAAGGATCGCCTCGGCCGGGCATTCGGGTTCGCAGACGCCACAGTCGATGCACTCGTCCGGGTGGATCACGAGCATGTTCTCGCCGACATAGAAGCAGTCCACGGGACACACTTCCACGCAGTCCATGAACTTGCACTTGATGCAGTTTTCGGTGACGACGTAGGTCACGAACGCATGCTCCTCGCCGCGGCGAAAGGGGTGGTGATGGAAGGCTGATAGATGGTCCGCGGCGCCGCCCGAAGCAAGGCCGCGCTCGTCATGGCTGCTCGGCGCCAAGCTCCTCGTACAGCGTCTGTGCCTCTGCCGGGGGGCCGCGTCGCGCGGCCATCGCGAGGATGCGCCAGATGCGGATGCGGCCACGCTCGCCATCGCCGACCGCCAGGGTCAGCACGTCGCCGGCGCGGACCCGGGCATGGGCCTTGTCGGTGGGCTGGCGGTTGATGCGGACCGACCCCGCCTCGACGAAGCGGGCGCAATCCGCGCGGCTGCGGTACAGCCGCGCGCACCAGAGCCAGAGATCGAGGCGCTGGGCATCCATCGCCAGGCGAAAGCCCTACTCCTTCTGAAGCTTCAGCCGCGCGAGGACCGCGAAGGGGCTCTCCTCCTTGGCACCGGCGCTGAGCACGAAGGTCTGTTCCGGTCGCGGGCCGCGATCGGCACCAGGGCGGCGTGGCGGGCCACGGTCGTCGCGCGGCGGACGGGGGCCGCGATCACTGCCGGCGGGGCGGGGGCCACGATCGGCACCGGCCGGACGCGGGGCACGGTCGTCGCGGCGCTGCTCGCCCTCGGGGCGAGGCACGCGTTCGCCGAGCGGCGGGATCTGCCAGACCCGAGGCTCGGGACGAGGACGCGCGGGGGGCGGGGCAGGGGCAGCGCCTTCGACCGGGGCAGCACCATCGACGGGCACTGCTTGATCGGGGCGTGGGCCACGCGAAGCCTGGTCGCGGTTCCGACGGGGACGATCTCCGCGCGGCGGGCGCTCACCTGCGGGACGCTCGCCCTCGGGCCGATCACCGGCACGTTCCCCTTGGGCGCGCGCATCCCGGCGGGGGCCGCGATGCTGGTTGTGTTCGGGCCGCGGCAGTCCGATGCGGGTTGGCGTCGGCGGGCCATACTCGGCCTCCGGCAGCTCGCCGCCCGGCAT
>JAQGHV010000311.1 GCA_028288785.1 Rhodospirillales bacterium
CTAAGCTCCTGATAAGTATGGTGCCCAGAAGTGGAATCGAACCACCGACACCGCAATTTTCAGACGCAGTTGCGATTAGAGCTGGCGATAGTCGTTCGCAATGAGCCGAACCCTGTCCCACAACCAGCTTGAATCACTCTGGCCACCTTCCAATTCGAGTGTCAGCTTTGGCGATCTGTGGCGGAGGTTCAGTGGTCTACCCAAGGTCGGCGCTGTGACGGTAAAGGAAGTACCAGCTCCCTGGACCCACGCCGGGGATCGCGCCGATCCCCGGACCCCGGCATGTGTTGGTCCTGAATTTGGGAGGGCTGGGCTTGCTTGAATGGGCCGGGCTGGGGAGGGGGCGCCTCACGCGCGTTCCCCTCGATCGAGGTAGCTCCATGCGCCCCCTCCCAGCCCGGCTCGCCTCCGGCGAAACTCAACACCCTTTCCAATCCAAGAACCAACAAATGGAGGTCGAGGATCGACACGATCCTCGCGGGGTCCAGGGGCAGAGCCCCGGCCTTGCTCCCTCCCAACGTTAGGATGCCAGCCATGACCGGACGTCTTGCGGGGAAGACCTGCTTTGTGACTGCGGCGGCGCAGGGGATTGGGCGTGCCACTGCGCTGGCTTTTGCGCGGGAGGGGGCTCGGGTGGTGGCGACGGACAGGAATGCACCGTTGTTGGCGACGCTGGTGGCGGAGGGTCTTACGACGCACCCGCTGGATGTGTTGGACGATGCGGCGCTGGGGGCTGCCATCGTCGCGGCTGGCCCGGATGTGTTGTTCAACTGTGCGGGGTTCGTGCATCAGAACACTGCCGAGAGCTGCACGGATGAGGAGTGGGATTTCGCCTATGCGCTGAATGTGCGGAGCCAGTGGAAGGCGATGCAGGCGGTGTTGCCGATCATGCTCGGCAAGGATGGTGGATCCATCGTCAACATGGCGAGTGCGGCGAGCAGCATCAAAGGCGTGCCGAACCGCTTCGTCTATGGCGCGACCAAGGCGGCGATCATCGGGATGACGAAGTCGGTCGCGGCCGACTACGTGACGCGCGGCATTCGCTGCAACTGCATCTGCCCTGGCACCGTGGACACGCCGAGCCTGGGCGATCGCATCGCGGCCAATGCTGCGGCGGCCGGCGGGCTCGAGGCGGCGCGTGCGGCCTTCGTCGCGCGTCAGGCGATGGGTCGGCTTGCCACGGCGGAGGAGATGGCGGCGCTTGCCGTTTATCTCGCGAGCGAGGAAAGCAGTTTCGTCACCGCCCAGGCTGTCGTGATCGATGGCGGCTGGACCAATTGAGCAAGGGAATATGAGAGATGAAACTCCTCCGCTACGGCCCCAAGGGTCAGGAAAAGCCGGGCATCCTGGACGCGACGGGCGCCATTCGCAGCCTCGTCGGCATCATCCCTGACCTGGCGGGCGAGTCGCTCTCGCCTGGCGTGCTGGCCAAGATCGCGGCGCTGGACCCGATGACGCTGCCCAAGGTCGAGGGCAATCCGCGCCTTGGACAGTGCGTGACGGGCCTGACGAACTTCGTCTGCATCGGGCTGAACTACGCCGATCACGCCGCGGAGACGGGTGCTGCCATTCCGAAGGAGCCGATCGTGTTCCTGAAATCGCTCGGCGCGGTCACTGGCCCGAATGATGACGTCATCATCCCGCGCAACAGCGTCAAGACCGATTACGAGTGCGAGCTCGCGATCATCATCGGAACCACCGCGCGCCATGTCAGCGAGGAGAACGCGCTCGACTACGTGGCCGGCTTCGCCATCGCCAATGATGTGAGCGAGCGCGAGTGGCAGGCCGAGCGCGGCGGCGCCTGGGACAAGGGCAAGGGTTTCGACACCTTCGGCCCGCTCGGTCCCTGGCTGGTGACAAAGGATGAGATCGCCGATCCGCAGGACCTCGCGATGTACACCGACATCGACGGCAAGCGCATGCAGAACGGCAGCACCAAGACGATGATCTTCGGCGTGAAGACGCTCATCGCCTATGTCAGCCAGTGCATCACGCTGCACCCGGGCGATGTGATCAGCACGGGCACGCCGCCTGGCGTGGGCCTCGGCGTGAAGCCGACGCCGGTGTTTTTGCGCGCGGGTCAGACGATGAAGCTCGGCATCGCGGGCCTCGGCGAGCAGACCCAGAAGCTGGTCCCCTGGTCCATGTGATCCGCGACCCGGCCCGCGCCGAAAGGCGCGACGCTGGATCGCTTCCCGCCCTCAATCGCGCATTTTGCCAGGAGCCTTGCCATGACGAGTGTTACCTTCGACCACCTCCATTTGCGCAGCCCCGACCCTGAGGCCGCTGCGCGCTTCTACATCGACATGCTCGGCGCCGAGCTGACCGGGCGTGCGGAGACCCCGAACGGCACGCGCATGCTGCTGAAGCTCGGTGGCATCACGACCTTCATCGAGCAGGTGCCGCCCGGCACCCACTCCGCCCCCGCGATGCCTTATGTCGGCGTGGAGCATTTCGGCCTCGTCGTGCAGGACCTGCATGCCGTGGTTGCGGACCTCAAGGCCAAGGGGTGCCATTTCTCGACCGAGCCCCGCTCGCCACGGCCTGGCACGACCATCGCCTTCGTCGACGCACCGGACGGTGTTCGCGTGGAATTGCTGGAGCGCAAAGCGGTCTAAGACGAGCGGCACCCGAGGCACAAAAAAACCCATACCAGCGGCTATCCTTCATGGCCGTTGGTATGAGTTGCCGCCCCCATCTTGACCCCCCGTGCGCATGGCGCCAAGCCTGCGGACATCATGCCCGACAGCATCCTTCCGCCCCCGTTACTCGATGCGCTGCATGCGCTGCTCGGCCCACGCGGCCTGCTCACCGCGCCGGAGGATATCGCGCCCGCGCTGGCGGATTGGCGCGGCCTGTACCAGGGCGCGTCGCCCGCGATCGTCAGGCCCGGCTCGACCGAGGAGCTCGCGCAGGCGGTGCGGCTTTGTGCCGGCGCCGGCGTGGCGATGGTCCCGCAGGGCGGCAATACGTCGATGGTGGGGGGCGCGACGCCGGATGAGAGTGGGCGCCAAGTGATCGTGTCGCTCGCGCGCCTCAACCGCATCCGCACGCTCGACCCGCTCGACATGACCATGGTGGCCGAGGCCGGCGTGGTGCTGAAGACCGCGCAGGACGCCGCCGCGGAGGCCGGATGCCTGTTCCCGCTCAGCCTCGGTGCCGAGGGCACGGCCACCATCGGCGGCGTGCTCTCCACCAATGCCGGCGGCAACACCACCGTCCGCTACGGCAATGCCCGCGAGCTGATGCTGGGCCTCGAGGTCGTGTTGCCCGATGGCGGCGTGATCAATGGCCTGCGCCGGCTCCGCAAGGATAATACCGGCTACGCGCTGCGGCACTTGTTCGTAGGTGCCGAGGGCTCGCTCGGCTTCATCACCGCCGCCGTGCTGCGGCTGTTCCCGCGCGCGCGGGAGCAGGAGGTGGCATTCTGCTCGGTCGCCTCCGTGGATGCCGCGCTGTCCCTGTTCCGCCGCTTCCGCGATCGCGACGAGGGCGCGGTGCGCGCCTTCGAATACATGTCCGGCACCGGTGTCGACCTCGCGGTGCGCCACATCGACGGCATCTCCTGGCCGCTCGCCGCACGGGCGGAGCACTGCGTGCTTGTGGACCTGGCTTCCTCCCGCCCCGAAGCCCGCCTCCGCGCTCTGGCCGAGGCCGTGCTGGAGGATGCGCTGGAAGCCGGCGAGGTGCTCGACGCCGTGATTGCCGAGAGCGACGCCCAGCGCGGCGCGCTGTGGCGCATCCGCGAGGAACACCCCGAGGCGCAGAAGCGCGAGGGCGCATCGGTGAAAAGCGACGTCTCCGTCCCCGTCAGCCGCGTGCCGGAGCTGATCCGGCGGTCATCCGAGGCCCTGGTGGCGCTGATCCCCGGCAGCCGCCCGGTGCCCTTCGGCCATATGGGCGACGGCAATATCCACATGAACCTGGAGCAGCCCGAGGGCATGGACCCCGCCGCCTTCCTCGCGCGCGGCCACGACATCATGGATTGTGTGAACGCGATCGTTCGCGACCTCGAGGGCAGCTTTTCGGCCGAGCACGGCATCGGCCGCCTCAAGACCGACATGATGGAGGAATGGCGCGGCGGCGCCGAGCTCGCGTCCATGCGGGCGATCAAGGCCGCGCTCGACCCTGGCGGGTTGATGAACCCCGGAAAGGTGCTGCCAGGCCCCACTTCATGAGGCTTGTCCTGGCCGTCGCGCTCGTCCTGCTGGCCCTCCCTGCCCATGCCGCGCCTCTGGTCGAGCTGCGCGTGGCGTTCGGGCCAGCCTGCAATGGCGTCGGCGTCGCGGTCCACCTCGGCGGGGGCATCTTCCTCACCGCGGGCCACCTGCTCGACCCGGGGCTCGCGCGCCGCGAGGGCTGTCCCGGCGCCGCGCTGGAAGCGGAGCGCCCGCCGACGCTCATCATCGATGGCCGCCAGACGCCGGCCGCTGTCCTGCGGCGCGTCGCGGGCGTCGCCACAGGCGACGCCGCACCGGGCTGGGCCTACCCTGGCTGGGCTGACTTGGCGCTGCTCCGGGTTGCGGTACCGCCGGCGCTGCCGGGTGTGCGGCCCTGCACCGGCGATGCCGCCACCGGGGACCGGCTGCGGGTCGAGAGCCTGATGCGCCGGGCCGACGCCAGGGTCGTGGGGCATGAGCGCACCGGCATGCTCGGCCCGGCCAGGATCGACGGCACGCTCATGATCCTGGAGGTCGTGCTCAATGCCGGTGAATCCGGTGGCGCGGTGATCGGAGCGGGGGACTGCCTGGCCGGCATCGTCAGCGCGCGGCAGGACATCCCGGGCGGGCGCATCAGCTTCGCCGTGCCGGCAGCTGCGCTTCGAGGCTTTCTCGCGCAGCCACGATAAAGAGTGATAAAGGGCGAGCCGTGACCAGGACCGACTCCTACATTTTCCGCCAACTGCTGCTGGCGCTCGTGGCCGTGACCATTGGCCTGGCTGCCCTGGTATGGCTGACGCAGTCCCTCCGCTTCATCGAGCTGGTGCTGGATCGCGGCCTGTCGCTGGTGGTGTTCCTCGAACTCACCGGCCTGATGCTGCCGAGCTTCTTCGCGGTCATCCTGCCGATCACGACCTTCGTGGTGACGCTGTTCGTCTACGTAAGGCTGGCCTCGGACCGCGAACTGGTGGTGATGCGCGCGGCCGGCCTGTCGCAATGGATGCTGGCGCGGCCGGCGGTGGTGCTCGCCTTCCTGACCGCGGTGTTGGTGCTGTGGCTGCAACTGTATCTGGTGCCGGTCAGCCACGCCGCCTTCCGGGCCTGGCAGTTCGAGATCCGCAACCAGATGGCGGGGCTGCTGCTGCAGGAGGGCGTGTTCAGCTCGGTTGGCAACGACATGACCGTCTATGCGCGCGAACGGGAGCGGGACGGCACCCTGCGCGGCATCCTGGTCCAGGACGGGCGCGAGGCCGGCGCCCCCATCACCATCCTGGCCGAAAGCGGGCGCATCATCCAGACGCCGACCGGACCGCGCGTCACGCTGATGAATGGCCAGCGCCAGCAGATCGAGCGCCTGGGCAACCCGCCGGTTGCCCGGCTTTCCGTCCTCAGCTTTGCCGAGAACAGCGTGGACCTCGCCCGCGCCACGCGCAGCGACGAGGTCCGGTCACGCGACAGCCGCGAGCGGAGCATCGGCGAACTGCTCGACCCCGACCCCGCCGAACGCCTGCGAGACCGCGACATCCGCCGCTTCCGGGCGGAGGCGCACCAGCGGCTTTCGGCCCCACTCACGGTGCTGTCCTTCGCGTTCGTGGCCCTCGCGGTGGCGCTGACGGGGGAATTCCGCCGCCACGGCGGCAGCGTCCGGCTCGCCATGGGCGTGGGCATCGCGGTGGCGCTGCTGGCCACTGGTTTGACCACGGGCACGCTCGCCTCGCGCGACAATGACTGGGTGCCTCTGATCTGGATTCATGCCACACTGCCAGGCGTGTTCGCCGCCTTCTGGATCAGCGACCAGGTCCAGGCCATGACGCGGCGACGCTCCGCCCCGCCGGCGCAGGCCTGATCGACCGATGTTCGCCGCCACCCTCTCGCTCTATGTCGCGCGTCGGTTCGCGGGGATGGTCGCAATCATGCTCGCGGCGCTTGCCGGCCTGATCGCGCTGTTCGACCTCATCGAGCTGCTGCGTCGCGCCGCCACCCGTCCGGATGTGAGTTTCGGCCTGGTCGCGCAGATCGCGGGGCTGCGGATCCCGTTCGTCGCCTTGCAGATCCTCCCCTTCGCGATCCTGATCGGCGGCATCATCGCGTTCTGGCGCCTGACCCGCTCCTCGGAGCTGATCGTGGCCCGTGCGGCTGGCATCTCCGCCTGGGGATTCCTGGCCGGGCCGGTGCTGGTGGCCTTGGGGATGGGCGTCTTCGCTACCGCCGCGCTGTCGCCCTTGTCCTCGATCCTGCTGGCGCGGGCGGAACGGCTGGATGCGGCCTATCTGCGCAACACCGCAGGCATCACCGCGATCGCCGGCGGCAGGCTCTGGCTGCGCCAGGCGGACCATGGGGCTGGTGAGGGCGGGGTCGCGATCATCTCGGGCCTGCCCGCGCCGCGCCGCCCCGGTCAGCTCGCGACCGCGGGTGGTTTCGAGCTGAACACCGTGAGCATCTGGCGTATCTCGGCCGCCGACCGACCGCTGGAGCGCATCGAGGCGCCGCGCGCGCGACTCATGGTGGGGCACTGGGCGCTCGATGACGCCATCGTGTTCCCGGCTGACCGGGCCGCACTGCCGGCGCGCTCGATCGAATTGCCGACCGAGCTGACCGCGTCCCGTATCGAGGACAGCTTCGCCAGCCCGGACACGCTCGGCTTCTGGAGCCTGCCCGCCTTCATCGGCCTGCTCGAGGAAGCCGGGTTCTCTGCCGTCCGCCATCGCTTGCGCCTGCAGAGCCTGCTGGCCTTGCCGCTGCTCGCCGCGGCCATGGCCCTGCTGGCGGCCGGATTTTCGATGCGGCACACGCGACGCGGTGGCGTGGGGGGGATGATCGCGAGCGGCGTCAGCGCCGGTTTCGCGCTGTTCGTGCTCGACCGGATCACCGGTGAATTCGGCCAGGCCGGGACCTTGCCGGTGGCACTCGCGGCCTGGGCACCGGCGGCGGCGGGGCTGCTGCTCGCGTTGGCCTTGCTCGTGCACCTCGAAGATGGTTGATCGCGGTAATGGCTGAGACGCTTGAGGGAGCCAGGATGATGCTGCGTAACCGGACGGCGATGGCGGCGGCGCTCACGGGCGCGACACTGCTGGGTGCGGCATTCCTGGGCGCGGGGCAAAGTCGCGCGCAAGGGCTGGTGCCTGAGATCAGTGGCCCGGTGGACCTCCGGCCCACCGATCCCAACGCCGGGCCCGCGTCAGCGCCGTCCGCTCCCCCCTCGCCGCGTGCGGCTGGCATGCCCGGGCTGTCGCGCGGCGGTGCGGCGGGAACGCCGAGCAACGCGCCGGTCACCTTCACCGCCAATGAGGTCGAATACGACCGCGACCGGTCGCTCGTGACCGCGCGCGGACGGGTCGAGGCGTTTCAGGGCGAGCGCATCCTGCGCGCCGATGAGTTCACCTATGACCGCAACAGCGGCGTCGCCACCGCGCGCGGCAATGTTCAGCTGCTGGAAGCCGACGGCCAGACGGTCTTCGCCGAAAGTGCCGTGCTGTCCAACCGCATGCGCGATGGCGTCATCGACGGGCTGCGGGCGCTTCTGGCCCAGAACGGACGCATGGCCGCGTCAGGCGCGCGGCGCACCAATGGCGAGATCATCGACCTCGCCCGCGTCAGCTATTCTTCCTGCAACACGTGCGAGCAGGACCCGCTGGCGCCGCCGCTCTGGCAGCTACGCGCCCGCGTCGCCACCTGGGACCAGGCAGGGCGGCAAATCCGCTACCGCGACGCGCGACTTGAATTCGCCGGCGTGCCGCTAATCTATTCGCCCTATTTTCAGCATCCGGACGGCTCCGCCCCGCGGCAATCGGGCTTCCTCAGCCCGACCTTAGGCGTGAGTCGCTACCTCGGTGCCTTTGCTGAGCTCCCTTACTACTGGGCGATCAACGACAGCGAGGATGCGAAAATTGCGCCGATCATCTCCTCGCGCCAGGCACCAAACCTCGGCGGCGAATACCGTCGCCGGTTCAATTCGGGGCAGGTCGCCGTCAATGCCTCGCTAGGCTACCAGGTGCGCGAGGAGGACGGCGCCGAAACCGGCTTTGCCGGTCACATCTTCGCGCGCGGCCGCTTCTCGCTCGACGAGACATGGCGCACCGGCTTTGACCTCAATCGCGCGACCTCCGAGACCTACCTGCGCACCTGGCGCTATGAGCCGCGCCGTGTGCTCACCAGCTCCGCCTTTGTCGAGGGTTTCTGGGGGCAGGAAGGCTTCGCACGCATCGATGGCCGCGCCTACCAGGGGCTGCGCACCACCGATGACGTGTCCTCGATCCCGTTCGTGCTGCCGAACGCCTATGCGGATTACGTCGCGCGGGACGGCATCGGCGGCACCTGGACCATCGACACTTCCAACTATGTCGTTCTCCGCGGGACCGGCACCGATTCGCGGCGCGCCTCGACGCGGCTGCGCTACGTGCTCCCTTATACCGAGACCAATACCGGCTCGCTGTTCGCCCTGCGTGCCCAGGGCGACCTCGCCGCCTATTCCTTCGACAAGCTGGACGAGGCACCGAACTTCGTCACCACCGGGAGTTCGACCGGCACCTCCACGCAGCAGAACATCCGCATCGGCCTCGACTGGCGGCTCCCGCTGGCGCGCAGTGCCGGCGCCTACGGCTCGCAGCTGATCGAGCCGCGCGTCCAATTCGTGACCGGGCCGGTTACCGGTTCACAAGCGCGCGTGCCGAATGAGGACAGCATCGACTACGAATTCACCGATGCCACGCTGTTCGAACTGAACCGCTTCGGCGGGCGGGACCGCCAGGAAGGCGGCACCCGCGTCGATGCCGCCCTGCGCGCCGCCTGGTTCTTCCCCAATGGCGGGCAGATGGAGGCGTTGGCTGGCCGCTCCTATCGCCTCAACCAGGAGGGCGGACCGTTCTACGCCAATTCCGGACTCGAAAACCGCGAGAGCGACTGGGTCGGGCGGCTTCGCCTGTCGCCGGTGCCCTGGCTCACCGTGCTCGGCCGCGGCAGGGCGGATGGCGAGACCGGGGAGCGCCGGCTGGTCGATGTATCAGCCGCGGTAAGCTACGGCACGGGTTCGGTGACCGGCGGCTACCTCTACAGTACCGCGGTCCCGTACCTAACGCCGGTGCGTGAGCGGGAGGAGGTGTCGCTCAGCGTGTCGCAGCGTTTTGGCGCGAATTACCGCGCCACGGTCGGTGGCCGCTATGATCTCGGCATCAACCGCGCCGTGCTCGCAACCGCATCCGCAGCCTACGAGGATGAGTGCTTCATCCTGGAGGGCCGCTTCATCCGGCGCTTCGCCGAGGACCCCGGGACCCGCACGCTCTACCCCGGCAATACACTGTTTCTGATCCGGTTGACCCTCAAGACAGTGGGCGATTTCGGCTTCCGGGCCATCTGAGGGCGCGGCCCGGCACACTGCCATTCACGAGGGCACGGCTGTGGGCTGGTCCTGGGGCCGCCAGAGGCGCTAAGAACGCCCGCATGGTCCAGATCCTTCGCCCGCTCGCCCTCATTCTCGCGCTGGTCGCGCCGCTTGCCGGGGCGCATGCACAGCCCGGCCGCGCTGCCCCGGCACCCGCGCCTGGCAACACCAACCGCATCCTCGCGGTGGTCAATGGCGACGTCATCACGCGTTCCGACGTGCAGAGCCGCCGCCGCCTGTTCGCGCTGAGCGCCGGCCTTCGGACGGAGGATTCCGCCGCTGCCGGGCTCGACGCGCAGATCCTGCGCCTGCTGATCGATGAGCGCCTGCGCCTGCAGGAAGTGAACCGCCGCCGCATCGCGACCTCGGACCAGGAGATTGCCGAGGCGATCTCCTCCATCGAGGAGCGCAATGGGATGACGCGCGGCCGGCTGCTCGAGGATCTGCGCCGCGCAGGCGTCGAGCCGCGGGTCATGTACGACCAGCTGCGCGTCCAGATCGGCTGGGGCCGGCTGCTGCGTGCGCTGCTCGGCCCGCAGGGCGAACCCTCCCCCACCGAGGTGACCGAGGCACTGACCGCGGCACGCGCGCGCATCGGCGAGGCCGAGTTCCAGGTCTCCGAAATCTTCATCCCGGTCGACAACCCCGCTCAGATCGCGGAGGCGCAGGCCTTTGTCGACGACGTGGTCGGGCGGTTGCGGCGCGGCCTCGCCTTCCCGGTCGCGGCGACCCAGTTCAGCCAGGCGCAGACGGCGTTGCAGGGCGGCGACCTCGGCTGGGTCAAGGCCGACCAGCTGGACCCGGCGGTGGCGCGCATCGTCACGCAGATGCCGCCCGGCGCGGTCAGCAGCGCGATCCGCGTGCCCGGTGGCTGGCAGATCGTGGCACTTCGCCAGAAGCGCGAAAGCGGGCGCGACAACGCGACTTTGCTGAATGTCCGGCAGGTCTACCTGCCCTTCACCTCGCCGCTGAACCCACAGGCGCCGACGGCGCAGCAGATCGAGGTGGTTGAGCGCGCGCGTGCACTGCAGGCGAGTGCGCGGAACTGCGATGCGATGGAGGCCGCAGCCCGCGGCAGCCCGCGCCCGTCCGATCCCGGCCCGATCCGCCTGGAGCAGGTCAACCCGCCCCAGTTCCGCGAGCTGCTTGCGGGGCTCACGCCCGGCCGCGCTTCGGAGCCGATCATCGCGCCGGAAGGCATCATCGTGCTGATGGTCTGCGGCCGCGAGACGCGCAACCTCGCCGAGATCACGCCCGAGCAGATCCGCGCCCAGCTGGTGCGCGATCGCGCCGAGCTGCTTTCCCGCCAGGTGCAGCGCGACCTGCGCCGCCGCGCGCAGATCGACATGCGGGCGAGCACGCCCGCGCATCCGCGGGGTTGATGCGGATCGCCGGCGAAGTGGTTATCGGAAGCCTTGATCGATGCAGCGAAGCGAGCGTTGTGACGGCCATCGGCGCGCCTGCCCGGTGACCCTGCTTTCGCTCGCCGACACGATGGCCCGGCACGGACTGGATCCGCGTAAATCCCTTGGCCAGCACTTCCTGCTCGACCCCGCAATCTGCGCGCGTATCGCGGCACAGCCGGGTGACCTCACCGGCAAGCACGTGCTTGAGATCGGGCCCGGCCCCGGCGGCCTGACCCGGGCGCTGCTCGATACCGGTGCAGCGAGCGTGACGGCTGTCGAGATCGATCGCCGCGCGATCGCGGCGCTTGGGGAATTGCAGGCCGCGTATCCGGAGCGGCTGCGCGTCATCCAGGCCGATGCGCTGAAGCTCGACACCGCGACCCTGCTGCCGGCGCCGCGCATCGTGGTCGCGAACCTGCCCTACAATATCGGCTCGCCCCTGCTGGTGCGCTGGATGCAGGAGGCCGCGAGCTTCGAGGCGCTGGTGCTGATGTTCCAGCAGGAAGTCGCGGAGCGGATCACGGCCGCACCTGACAGCGACGGGTATGGGCGGCTGTCGGTGCTTGCGCAGTGGCGATGCAAGTGCGCCATGCTGATGCGGCTGCCGCCCGGCGCTTTCACGCCGCCACCCAAGGTTCACAGCGCGGTCGTGGGCCTGACGCCGCATGCCGAGGCGCCCGCGCCCGCCCTGTTTGCGGCGCTGGAGAAGGTCACGGCCGCCGCCTTCGGGCAGCGCCGCAAGATGCTTCGGGGCTCACTAAAAAGCCTGGGCGATGCGGACCGCCTGCTGGAGGATTGCGAAATCGCCGGCGATCGCCGCGCCGAAACGCTCAGCGTCGCTGAATTCGACCGCCTCGCGCGCAGGGTGCTCGCCCGCTCACTGTGATTCAGGTGCCGCCGCCAGAGCGGTGATATGGCCCGAGGATGAACTGACAATGCCTGGTGCCGAGCGCACCGACTGCTCGATCAGCTCGACCCCGACATGCGCCTCCTCAAGCCAAGGGCAGACGCCCGAGCCGCCGCCAGGCGCCAATGGAAGGCAGAACGCGCCAGCCGCCTGGAAGCGCGCTCGTCGTTCGGTGTCGGCAACAACCTCGCAAGGCCCGTCCGTGCGACTGCAAGCCCAGATGTCCGGGTGAGTCGCGAGGGTGCGCGGTATCAGGCGCCACAATTTCAGCTTTGAGCTGCTTGGCATTCAGATAGCCTGTCGCGAGGCATTCGCGCCGGAGGAAGGTCCACGAATCCGATCGCGAAATCAAGCCTTCGATATCGATAGATGCAACCTGGGCGCGCCGTCGGTGTGGAGCGCGCGTTTGTGGTGGCGAACCCGTTCTATAATTCCCCTCGCTGGGATGCGGAAGGCCAAGGACTTCGATGCCTTGTGGCGCTCATGTCCCTTAACGAGCCGTAGCATGGCCGCGCCGGCAATGCTCTCGTGCACTGCCGGCATAATCCTTGACCAGACGCAACGTCGCAATGTCTGCCCGGATCGCACGGTTGCTGCTCGCGCTCACTATAATGGAGGTGCCGCGGCGATTGCGTTTCCTGGCCGAGGGGTGGGCGGACGATCCGGGTACCAAGCGCACCGTCCGGTCGATCAGTTCGGAGCCGACATGCTCGTCTTCGAGCCAGGGACAGACGCCTCGCCAGCAACCGGGGGCCACGGGGAGGCAGAATGCGCCGCGAGCCTGCATTCGGGCTTGGCGTTCCGTGATCGCGATGACCTCGCACGGTCCTACGTAGCGGCTGCACTTGCAGACGTCTGGGCAAGTCGAGGATGTGCGAGTGAACAGGCGCCACAACTTCAATCGCGAGCTATCCGGCATTCGACGTCGCCCATCGCGATGTACTCGCGTGGTTAGAATTTTTGTTGAGGTAGCTCCGGGATCAAGTGCCCGAAGCCGTCACATCCAACCTGAACCAAATGACTGCCACGGCCAGTGCATGCGGCCGTCAGCGTATGAGGGTATCGGCAAGAACGGCGATCCCCGGGCACCGCCCCGGCACGCTGCGCGCGGCGTGCAGCACCGCGCGGGCGGCGTCTCTGGTGGTCATGAAATCGGCGTTGACCAGGACGTGGTCGAACTCCGACCAATGGCTGATTTCCTCCCGAGCGCCGGCCATCCGTCGCGCGACCTCCTCGGCACTGTCCTGGCCACGCTCCGCCAGACGGCGTTCCAGTTCGGCCAGCGACGGCGGCA
>JAQGHV010000347.1 GCA_028288785.1 Rhodospirillales bacterium
CTGGGCTGGATGGTGTGGGGCGATGTGCCGGGCGTCTCGACTTTGGCGGGCGCGGGGCTGATCGTGTTGGCGGGCCTTTATATCCTGCATCGTGAATGGCAGCGGAGAATTCGATGAGCATCGTGCAACTGCGCGCGGACAGCCTGCCTCACGGCGAGGTCGAGGAAAGCGCGCCCGGCATCCGGCGGATCATCTGCGGCAATCCGGGGCCGTTCACTTATCGCGGGACGAACACCTACATCATCGGCCGCGGGCGGATCGCAGTGCTGGATCCCGGGCCTGAGGATGCGGAGCACCTGGCCGCCATCCGCCGCGCGATCGAGGGCGAGGTGGTCGAGCGCATCCTGATCTCCCACACCCATCGCGACCATTCGCCGGGTGCGGCCGCCCTGCAGGCACTGACCGGGGCATCGACCTTCGGCTTCGGCCGCCACGCGGAAGGTGCGGAGGGCGGCGACCACGACTTCACCCCGGATGAGATCCTGGTCGATGGCGCAGTGGTTGAGGGCGACGAATACCGCCTGACCGCCATCCACACGCCAGGCCACTGCGCGAACCATCTGTGCTTCGCGATGGATGGCGGCGCCCTGCTCAGCGCGGACCACGTGATGGGCTGGAGCACTACGGTGGTGAGCCCTCCGGACGGCAATATGGCCGACTACATGACGAGCCTCGCGAAGCTGGCGGCGCGGGAGGGAGACGGCCCCTATCTTCCCGGCCACGGCCCCGCGATACCGGAGCCCGCGGCCTATGTGGCCGCACTCGGCGCGCATCGGCGGGAGCGGGAAGGGAGGGTGGTGGATGCACTGCGGACGCATGGCCCCGCCACGGCGGAGGCGCTGGTGATGCCGGTCTATGGCCCGAAGCTGGACGCCAAGCTGGTCGGCGCGGCGGCACGAAGCCTGCTGGCCCACCTGATCAAGTTGGAAGTGGAGGGGGCCGCGCTACGTGAAGGACCGCTCTGGCGGCGCGCCTGAGCAAAGCCAGCATGCTCGCACGCCGCCGGGCAACTTCGGGCCGCAGTCCGGCCGGGCGTCAACGGAAGTGCGGCGAGCCAAGCGCGGAGCGTGCGCCCGGCGCCTGGGGGCACGAAGACGACGCGCAGCGTCGCAAGCCCGAACGGGCGCCGCCGGTAGCGCGGCGAGCCAAGCGCGCGGAGCGGGCGCCCGGCGCTTGAGGGCACATAAAGCACCGAGCGCTATGCGCTCGGCGTGTAGCGCCAGACGCTCGCGGGCGGGAAGTTCAGCGGCGTCCATTCTTCCCGCTTTGCGACCAGCTGGTGCTTCTTGTACGGCAGCGGCGAGGTCACGCAGTAGGAGAAGTGGATGAAGCCGCGGCCCGGCGCCACGGCGTTCATCGCGTCGATGAAGCGGCGCTGCTCCGGCACCGGCAGCAGCACCAGCGGGATCCCGCAGATGACGCTCCCGATCCGACCCTGGAAACGAGCCGGCAGCAGCCGGGCGGCTTCACGCGCATCGCCCTGGATGACCGTCACGCCCGGCAGCGTCTCGCGCAGCATCTCCACCATGTCGGGCTCGATCTCCACCACGACGAGCCGGTCGGGCGGAAGCCCGGCCGCGAGCAGGGCGCGCGCGACCACGCCGGTGCCGGAGCCGAGTTCCAGCACGACTTCCCCATCCTTCGGCCAAGCCTGGCGCACGACGCGGGCGCAAAGTGCTGCCGAGGAGGGGATGATCGACCCCATGCGCAGCGGGTGCGCCAACCATCGCCGAAAGAACAGCAGGGCACCACGGCCAGACTTGCGAGGCGGCGTGGCTGCACTCTTCTCGTCGACGGCGAGGGAGGAAGTCCCGTTGGGAGGCGTCATGGGGCGAAGACCTGACCTTTGCTTGGCGTTGGCGTTGCAGCACGCCTGAACATGGACCGGCTAGCGCCGCTTTGCTGACAAACGTGTGACGATTAGGCGACTTTGCCCTGACAGGCGATGTTCAGGTCCAAGCCAGAATGCATCCTCTATCGCATGTGAAGGCGTTTGCCGAGGCCGGCACCCGCTAATACGCGCCGCACTGCACAATATGGAGAGGGCAGCCTAGCCGCCTCCCTTTGCGGCCGCGTTCACCGTTGCCGCCCCCCCTGCGTCGCCCGGTTGACCACCCGCCTATCGCGACGTGGAACAGCTTCACCGCGGCAGTAATCGCCAAGATGGCGCATGCCATCGCGGCCGCCGCCGAGTTCTGGCCCGCCTCATCCATGTGCACGACGGCGATGGGCGCGAGCTTGGTGTCCGGCCCATAGAGATCATCGCGCTCACCGTCGTCATGGCGTTGACGAACAGATAGACGGCGATATCCAGGATGGCCGGCAGGCAGATCGGCGCCGTGACCCGACGGAAGGTCACGAAAACCGGCACCCGCAGGCTTGCTCCCACCGATTCGAATTCAGGGTCCAGCTGGCGGATCGCGGTCAGGGCCGTGAGGTGCCCGACGGTGTAGAAATGCACCAGCGAGTTCACTACCAGGATCACCAGCCCGCCGTAGAAATAGCCGAGCGGGTTGGCCGGGTGGTTGAAGAACAGGATGTAGGCGAGGCCGAGCACCAGCCCGGGGATCGCGAGGGGCAGTGTGGCCGTCAGGCGCAGCAGTCCCGGCACCGGTCCGCTCTGCGGCCCGCGCTCCAGCAACCAGGCAATGGTAAAGATCGCGGGCGCCCCGATCACCGCGACCAGCGTTGCGAGCTTCACCGAATTCCACACCACGCCCCAGCCGCGCGCTTCCAGGCGCAGCCCGTCGGGCGTGATCAGCATGTTCGCGGGCGTGTCGATCTTGGCGTTGACAGGCGCCGAGCGGACGACGAAGCCGGCAACGAAGGGCGTGGCGGGCGGCGGTAGATATCCTCGGGGGTGCCGACCTGCTCGATGCGCCCCTGCGACATGACGACGATGCGGTTGGAGACGCTCATCACCTCCTCCTGATCGTGCGTGACCAGGATGGTGGTGACGCCCAGGCGGCGCTGAAGGCTGTGCAACTCCTGCCGCAGGTTGATGCGGACAATGGCGTCCAGCGCCGAAAGGGGTTCATCGAGCGGCAGCAGCTCCGGCTCGTTCGCGAGCGCCCTCGCCAGTGCCACGCGCTGCTGCCCGCCGGAAAGCTGCGCCGGATATTTTTGGGCCTGCTCGGGCAGGCCTACGGTGGTGAGCAGCTCGGCCACGCGCTCGGCGATGCGGGCCCGCGTCCAGCCGGCGCCACGCAGCCCGTAGCCGACATTCTCGGCGACGCTCAGGTTCGGGAACAGCGCGTAGGATTGGAAGACGATACCGAAATTGCGCTGCTCGGGCGGCAGCGAGGTGATGTCGCGGCCAGCCTGGGTGACGCTCCCGTGGTCGGCGGATCGAGCCCGGCGATGGCGCGGAGCAGCGTGGTCTTGCCGCAGCCGGAGGGGCCGAGAAAGGCCACGAACTCGCCCTGCGCGATGGAGAGCGTGACGCGGTGCAGGGCGGCGAAGGTGCCGAAGCTCTTCGCGACCTGCTGGACCACCAGGTAGGCAGTAGGCGGAGGCGGTGGGCGCCGCCGCCTCAACGCGGACGACGCCCGAGGCCATCAGCGCGGCGCCGACTTACCGTCGAAGCGGACCGCCCATTCGCGCAGGATGCGGTCGCGCTCGATCGCCATGGCGCGGATGTCCTGGGTCACCAGCCGCTGCTCGAACTCGGCGGGGTAGCCAGGCACGGAGGCCTCGACACCGGGCAGCGCGAGCAGCGCGTACCAGCGGCCATACAATTGCATCGCCGGGCGCGAGACCGCGAAGTCAGCGAGGAGCTGCGCCGCCGGCAGGTTGCGGGTGCCACGCAGGATCGCGGTCGCTTCCAGGTCGTAGCCGACGCCGTCGGCGGGGATGATGATCTCGAGCGGCGCGCCCTGGTTCCGCAAGGTCAGCGCCCGCATATCGAAGCTGAGGCCCATCGCGTACTCGCCGCGCGCCGCGTTGTTGCAGGGTGCGCTGCCTGAGTGCGTATAGACCTGGATGTTCTCGTGCAGGCTGGTCATGAACTGCCAGGCCCGCG
This sequence comes from Rhodospirillales bacterium, assembly GCA_028288785.1. GTDB lineage: Bacteria > Pseudomonadota > Alphaproteobacteria > Acetobacterales > Acetobacteraceae > Plastoroseomonas. The sequence goes on from JAQGHV010000347.1 coordinate 4,022, forward strand.
CCTCGCCCATTGCGCCGACCCAGCCGGCGATGGTGAGGAAGCCAGTGCCGGAGGAGTTCGGGTTCGGCATCACGATCTGGCCGCGATACGCCGGGTTCAGCAGGTCCGCCCAGGTCGAGGGGCGCGGCAGGTTGCGCTGCGCGGCGACCGCGGTGTTGAAGCAGATTGCCGAGACGAAGGCGTCCATCCCGGTCCAGGTCATCGGGCTGCGGTCGGATCGCATGGCTGGGCGCAGTGCCTCGGCGCCGCGCGGCGTGTAGGGCTCCAGCATCTCCTGCGCTTCCATCTGCAGCAGCGAGAAGGCCGAGACGCCCCAGATGACGTCGGCCCGCGGGTTGGCCCGCTCCGCGATCAGACGCGCGGTGATTACACCGGTGCTGTCGCGCACCCAGGCGATCTCGATGGTGGGGACCGCGGCCTCGGCGGCGGCCTTGAGAGGCGCGAGCTGCTCCGTCTCAAGCGCGGTATACACGGTCAGGCGCGTGCGGGTCTGCGCCTCGGCGGTGGCGCAGCTGGCCGTCAGGGCGAGTGCGAGAAGCGCGCGCTTGAGCATGGTGATCCCCCTCGATGTTCAAAGCGGGATAGAGTGCTTGCGCTCGCGTGCGTGTGACAATGGCGTGGCGCTTCATTGCAGCGCCACCCAGCCTGGAAACGCCCAAGCTTGCGCGTTAGTGGACGGCCATGCCCTTCAGGACGGCAGCCGGGTCATAGGGCGCCTCGGCCAGGTGCTCGGGGTCCCACATGGAGCGCTCGGCGGCGAAGAAATCGCCGTCATAGACATGGATCGCGGCGCTGATCCGCGCGAGCGGGTTCGCTACGGAATGGATGATGTCGCGCCCCAGGATCGCGACGTCTCCCGGCCCGAGCGCGGCGCCACCGGCGGGCTCGATCTGGTACTTTTCGGGGTTCGGCACACGGCGCCAGAACACATTGTCCTCACGCCCTGTGTACATGCCGATGATGGCGCCGAGCTGATGGTTGTGCGGCAGGGTGAGCTGCTGCGGCGCCCAGGCGATGTTCATCACGGTGATCTCGGCACTGCGGTGCAGGATCTGAATGCACGGCTTCGAGGGCTCGCCGAGCACCTTGTAGATGGCGGCGGGGTCACTGACGGCGCGGGCGACGACCTGCTTCATGGCCTGGCGCGAGCGTTCGGCGAGGGTGCCGCGCAGCTCATCGATAAAGCGATCAAGGTCGAACATGTGGTGCGTTCCTCCGGCGGCGGAGAAGCGACCCTACATCCCCAAACATCATACACAAACTAAAATACGCCCATTTGGGGGAAATTAATTCCCCCAGGCCTCCTTCAGTTAGGAAGTTGTCCTTTCGCCAACCTCTCTTCAATCGTCGCCATGACGGCCGGCAGGTCGGCGATTGAGTCGACCACGAGGTTGGCGCCGCCCGCGATTAGCTGACGCGTGGCTTCGGCACGAAGGTCAACCAGTTCCGGCTCAGGCAGTGCCGCGAGGTCTTCCGGCGAAAGGCCGGCGATGTTGCCGGAAAGGGCGAGGCCCACCGCCCAGCAGCCCGCATTGCGCGCCTCACCCAAGCCGGGCGGGGTGTCGTCGAACTTCACCACTGTCTCGGCCGGCCAGCTGCCCATCTTCGCCATGGCGAACCACATCAGCAGCGGCGCCGGGCGCCCCTCCGGCAGGTCACCGGCGCAGACCATCACCTCCGGCACGAAGCCCTGGGCTGCGGAAGGGGGCCAAGCGTTCCATGATCGGGCGGGTGTAGCCGGTGGTGGAGCCGATGCGGATGCCGCGCGTGGTGCACCATTCGAGCGCTTCGCGCGCCCCGGGGATCAGCGCGGAATGCGCCTCGACGGCAGCGATGTTCAATGGCTCGAACACGGCGAAGATGGCGTCGATGTCGGTTTCGGAGAAATCACGGCCGTGTTTCGCCCGCCAGGACGCCGCCACCGCGGGCGCGGTCCCCACCAACCGGATGTGGTCGCGCTTGGCCATACCCATCGGGCCACGTGCATCGCTGATCGCGATGGCGACGCCGAACTGCGCGAAGGCCTCCACGAAGGCGCCCATCGGCGCCCGGCTGCCGTGGTCGAGCACGGTGCCGGCCCAGTCGAAGATCGCCGCCTTGATCATGCCGTGTATTCCAGACCGACGAGGTCCTGCAGGACCTCCTGCGCCAGCCCGAAACCGGTGCTGGCCCCGGTGCCGGAGGTGACGGAAACCAGCCTGACCCCCGGCAGAGGCGTCTCGAAGAACGCATCCGCCTCGCCCGAGGGATAGACGCCGATCCAGCGCTCGATCACGCGCGGTTCGATGACAAGGACACGCTTAAGTTCATCGAGAATGATGTCGTCGACGAAACCTGGCTGAAACGGATCGGGCGTCGGGGAATAATGGTGCGAATCGCCTACCACCAGCGACCCGTCTGCCCCCTGCACCACGATGAGGTGGACGCCGTGTTCCAGCGCCTCCGGCTGCTCGGCGGCCAGCCGCGCGCGCAACGCGGGCAGGGAGGGGCTGCCGTGATAGCCGCGGTAGCGGTGTAGCCCGAGGTCGCTCATGACGGCCGCCGGCAAGCGCCAGCCTGGATTTTCGAGCCGCAGCATGTGCAGCTTGCACAGCGTGACGCCGCGCGCGGCGAAGCTCGGGCCGAACAGGGTGGTGATGTCGGTGCCCGGGCAGACCACGATATGAACAGCGCGGAACTCGCCAGCGGTCGTGGCCACGCGGCCTTCGCTGATGCCGGTGACGGCAGTGCGGAAATGGAACGCGACGGCGTGCTGTCGTGCCAGGTAGGCGATCAGGGCTGGGATAGCCTCCCGGCTCTCGACGCGCAGTTCGTGCGGCGAGTGCAGCGCGCCGGCGAGGCCGGGGCGGAACGGCGCGGGAATGTCGGCGGCGGAGAGGATGGTGCAGCCCTCGCCCATCGGCGTGCCGAGGAATTCCTCGAGGCAGGCGAGCGCCTCGGGGCGCCGTGCGGCCACCAGGGTGCCGTGGTGGTGAACCGGTATACGAGCCGACTCGGCAAGGTCCGCCCAGATTGCGCGGGCCCGGCGGGCGCGTTGCCAGGTTGCACCCGCCCCCTGGCCAGTGACGGTGACGAACCCGAAATTGCGGACGCTCGCGCCGTTCGCCTTCGCATCTCGCTCGATAACCGCGACGCGAAGGCCTGCACGGGCGGCCAGATAGGCATGGGCGAGACCGATGATGCCGGCGCCGACGATGATGATGTCATGGGAACGATCTGGCATCGGTCGATCCAAGCCGGGGCGGGCAATTGTTGCAAGCTCCATTACCAGCCGCTCAGAGTGTGGACAGGGTTCCTGCGGGTGGGGCGGAGGATACGGAAATGACGGTTGCGAAGATCGGGGCGAGTGTCTGGCCGGTGCGGGTGGCAGGAGCCATCGCCATCACGATCGCCATCGGCCTGGGCTTCGCGGCCTGGAAGATTGGTGCGACCCATCATCGCATGGCGCGGGCCGGGGTCGCGGTCGAGGGGCGGATGACAGGCGCCTATCGCGAAGTCAGGGCACGCGGCGCGCCTAGCCTTTATCCGACGGTCAGCTACCGCACCACGGAGGGGCGGGTGATCGTGGGCGGCTTGGAGCATTCGGTGGACATGGCCGAAATCCAGCGCCGTCGGGTGGTCGCGCTGCGCTATGATCCGGATGCTCCAGAGCGGGTGCATCTCGCCTCGGCGATGGCCGGGGCGCGGGTGTGCTGCCCTGGATCCTGGCCGGCCTTGGCGTGGGCGTCGGGGCCTTGGGATTGATCGTGCTGGCGAGGGGCCGCGCGGTGCGTGTCTGAAGAGCGGGTACGGGCCCGTGTCCTAAGGCCTTGAACGAGCTCACCGCTGACGGCGCTGCCGCTTAGACGAACTCACCGCGCAGAAAGCCCAGCGCCGGCAAGGGGCGCCAGCTCCGCGGCAGATCGGCTCGCTTGATAGGTGCGACGGAGTAATGCGGCACGGGCTGCTTCGCTCGGCGGAGGAAGTCCGCGTAGGCGCGCACCTCCTGCGCCCGCCAGGCCCGATCCGCCAGCGCAGCGTCGCGGGAGCGGAAGACCTCGGCGACGCGATCGGCCTTGCCCGTCGTCGCAATGACGGCCCAGAGCGTATCGTCGTCCCCGCGCGGGATAGCCAGCAGCTGCATCACCCACATGCAACTCCCGCTGGTCACGCCTGGTCAAGCCCGTGCGCGGGGTCGCGGTCTCAACCAGAACTTGTCGATTGCGACCATGGAGATGGTGGCTGCCCATGCGCCGGGTTGGAAGCCGGTGGCATGGGCAATTCTGCTCGCGGCGAGCGCCATCGTGGCGCCGGTCGTGGCGTGGCCGCAGCAGCGCGCCTTCAGCGGCGCGCTGCTGCGGCCCGAATGAGGCTCAGACCGCGACGCGGTCCGAGCCCCCTGCCAGCATCAATCCTGCCACTTCACCTGCAGGAACGGCGCCGGCATCAGCAGCTTGTTCTCCTGCGTGACGATAAACGGCCGGACCTTGTTGAGATAAGCTTTCCACGCTTCGCTGGCGCCAAGCTGCGCGCGGCGCTCGGCACGCTCGGCGAGGCTCTCATAGGCCCACATGTGGATAACTTGGTTGAGCGGCCCGAATTCCGTCGTGTAGTAGCCGACGAGACGGCCCAGGATCGGCTTCTGGATTGCCAGGCCTTCCTCGGCGTAGGCCTTCACATAGGCGGGCGTGGTGCCCGGCGCCAACGTGTAGATGCGTTCTTCGACGATCATGCGTTTTCTTCCCTCGGATGCTTGATGCCTGCGTAGTGATCCGAGAATGGAGTCCCTCGCCGGTGCGGTGGATCGGCATTCCCAGCCACTGCGCGATGGCATGCCTTGGCCTGCTTGACCGCCTCGTCCGCTGCAAAATGCAACGGCGTTCGCGGGTACCGCACTAGAGCGCAGCCGGGCCCTTCGCGCCAGGGTGGGCGCGTGGCACAAGCCGGGCGTGCAAGAATACGATGCGATCATTCTCGGTGCCGGCGCCGCCGGCCTGATGGCGGCGATGACGGCGGGGGCACGGGGCCGGCGCGTGCTGCTGCTCGACCACGCCGATGAGGCCGGCAAGAAGATCCTGATCTCCGGTGGCGGGCGGTGCAATTTCACCAACCTGAACATCGCGCCGGACCGCTTCCTCTCGAAGAACCCGGCCTTCTGCCGCTCCGCGCTCACTGCCTACACGCAGCAGGATTTCGTGGGGCTCGTGCAGAAGCACCGCATTCCTTTCCACGAGAAGACGCTCGGCCAGCTGTTCTGCGATGGCTCGGCGCGCGCCATTCTGGCGATGCTGCTGGAGGAATGCGCGGCGGCGGGCGTCGACCTCCGCCTCGGCCATCGGGTGACGGGCGTCACGCATGACGGCCGGTTCCGCGTCGCGACCGCGCATACGAGTTTCACGGCGCCGGCGCTGATACTCGCGACCGGCGGGCTGTCCATCCCGAAGATGGGTGCGACCGATTTCGCCCACCGTATCGCGGCGCAATTCGGGCTGCCCATCGTGGCCCCGCGTGCCGCCCTGGTGCCGCTCACCTTCGCGGAGGATGCGCTGGCACTCATGCGGCCGCTTGCGGGCGTGGCACTCGATTGTGTCGCAAGCACCGGCAAGGCGGCCTTCCGCGAGGCGATGCTGTTCACCCACCGCGGCCTCTCCGGTCCCGCGATCCTGCAGGCCAGTTCCTACTGGCGTACGGGCGAGCCCATCACGCTCAACCTGCTGCCCGAACGCGATGCGACCGCCAGCGTGCTGGCCCTGAAGCAGGGTCGCCCGAAGGCAGCGCCGCACAATGCCCTGTCCGAGCTGCTGCCCGCCCGCCTCGCCGCCGCCCTGGCCGAGGCGCATTTGCCGAAGCGCGTCATGGCGGAGCAACCGGATAAGGCGTTGCGGTCGCTGGCGCAGCTGCTCGGCAACTGGCGCCTGATGCCCTCGGGCACCGAGGGCTACGCCAAGGCGGAGGTGACCCTGGGCGGCATAGACACGGCGGCACTCTCGCACCGCGACATGCAGGCCAAGGCGGTGCCCGGTCTTTTCGTGATCGGCGAAGCAGTCGATGTGACGGGCTGGCTCGGTGGGTATAATTTCCAATGGGCATGGTCGAGCGGCTACGTCGCCGGCGCCGCCATCTAACGCCGGAGGAGCACCCCATGGACTTCGCCCCGACCCCAGAACAGGACGCCGTGCGCGAGGCTGTCGCGCGCATCTGTTCGCGCTTCGACGACGCCTTCTGGCACGCGCGCGACCATGATGGCCGCTTCCCGACCGAGCTGCACCAGGCGCTCGCCACCGATGGCTGGCTCGGCATCTGCATGCCCGAGCGGTTTGGCGGTGCCGGCCTCGGCA
>JAQGHV010000359.1 GCA_028288785.1 Rhodospirillales bacterium
CGCTGCGCAAGCCGCACGAGAATGTTGCCGATGAGCATTGGCAGGTGCGCGGCACCTTCGCCGAGGTCGAGCACCCCGAGCACGGCCGCAGCTTCCACTACCCGGTGAGCCGCTGGCTCTCGACCTCCACGAGCTGGCAGACCGGCCGCCGCGCGCCGCAGCTGGGCGAGGACACGGCGGCCGTCATGACGACGCTGAAGCCCCGCGCGGCCCTGACGCAGCCGGCCCGTCCGCGCGCGGGGGGGACGCCCAGGGTCTCCCCGTGGAACAAGCCGTTCCCGCTGCAGGGCGTGCGCATCTTCGATTTCTCATGGTTCCTGGCCTCGGCCGGCGGCACGCGCTTTGCGGCCGCACTCGGTGCCGATGTCATCAAGGTGGAGTGGAAGAACAACCCCGACACGCGCTTGGCCGCGATGTCGCCGGTGGGTGGGCGTGAGGCGCGCCGTGCCGCGACCGGGCCGCTCAAGGGCGTGACCGATTCCGACATGGGCGGTCAGTTCAACAACAAGAATTCCGGGAAAAGTGGGCTGTCGCTGAACATCCGCCATCCCAAGGGATTCGAGATCGCGCAGCGCCTGATCGGGATGTCGGATGTGGTGGCCGAAGGCTTCTCGCCCGGCGTGCTGCAGCGGCTCGGGCTGGGCTACGAGGCGCTGCAGGCGCTGCGGCCGGACATCATCTACGTGCAGCAATCCGGCATGGGCGGCATCGGCACCTACGGACGCTTCCGAACGATCGGGCCAGTCGCGGCGGCCTTCGCGGGCACGTCGGAAATGTCGGGCATGCCGGAGCCGGCAATGCCGGCGGGGTGGGGCTATTCCTTTCTTGACTGGATCGGCGCGTATAGCTTCGCCACCGCCATCATGGGCGCGCTGTACCATCGCGACCGCACCGGGCAGGGCCAGTGGATCGACAGCTCGCAGTGCGAGTCCGGCATCTTCCTCGGCGGCGTGCCGGTGCTGGACTGGTCCGCCAATGGCCGTGTTTGGTCACGCATCGGCAACCGTTCCCCCTACAAGCCGGCCGCACCGCACGGCGCCTATCGCTGCGCGGGCACGGATCGCTGGATCGCCATCGCGGTGTTCGACGAGGCCGAGTGGCAGGCGCTCGCGCGCGTGGCCGGGCGTCCCGACTGGTGCAGCGATCCGCGGTTCCGGACACTCGAGAGCCGGTTGGCGCATCAGGATGCGCTGGACGCGGCCATCTCCGAATGGACCTGCGGGCAGGACGCCTATGCCTGCATGCAGGCGCTGCAATCCGCCGGTGTCGCCGCCGGTGTGTGCCAGAACGCGGAGGATCGCTGCGAGCACGATCCGCAGCTGGCCGCGCTCAACTGGTTCACGGAAGTGACGGGCACCAAGATCGGCCGCTGGCCGGTGACGGAATTGCCGATGAAGATGGCCGCCACGCCACCGTACAGCGGCGGCATCATCGCTCGCGGCGCGCCTGGCTATGGCGAGGACAATGCGCGGCTGTTGGGTGAGCTGCTGGGCTACTCGGCGGCAGATGTCGCGGCCCTCGCGGAGGAAGGCGTGATCTGAGATGCCCGCCACGCAAGCCTCGGCGCCTGGCGATATCGTGTTCATCGGCGACATCCATCGCCAGTGGCACCATGTCGTCAGGGGATTGGCGCGGCTGCCGCGGCCGCCCGCCGTCGCCGTGCTGCTGGGCGACATGGAGTGCCATGAACCGCTCGATGAGGTCGCGGCGCCGCTGCTCGATGCCGGCATCGTCGTGCACTGGATTTGGGGCAACCATGACTACGATGGCGGGCCGGAGATGTGGGCCAACCTCACCGCTCCAGCGCGTAATCCGCGCACGCGGGATGGCGGGCTGAATGCGCGCGTGATCGAAATCGGCGGCATGCGCATCGCCGGCCTGAGCGGCACCTTTCGCCGCCGCGTGTGGGAGCCGCCCTTCGAGCGACGCCTGCAAGGCCGCGCCGAACTCGCTGAGGACGTCGCCACGCTGGGTGCCGATTGGACGGATAAGCAGCGCGATGCGATGGCGCATGCCCTCGCGGCGATGGCCATCTGGCCGGAGGATTTCGACACCCTCTTGGCGCTGCGGGCCGACATCCTGGTGACGCATGAGGCGCCCTCCAGCCATCCGCAGGGTTTTGCGATGCTGGACGAACTCGCGCGCGCCATGGGTGCGCCGCTGATCATCCATGGCCACCACCACGTCTGCTACCGCGCCCGCGCCGAGGATGGCCTGGAAGTGCAAGGCGTCGGCGCCGGCTGGGCGGTCGGCCTAGACGGCACGGCGCTATGGCAAGGCGAAGCGGACCGCTGGCTCGGGGCTCCGCCGCCGGGCTGGCAACTGACCTGAGTCCAAGAAGGAAAAAGCACGATGCGCATTACGGATCTGGAGGGCAAAGCCGTCCTCGTCACCGGGGCTTCCACCGGCATCGGCGCGGCGGTGGCAAAGGGGTTCGCCGTGCAGGGGGCCCGCGTTGCGGTCCACTGCAATGCGAGCCGCGCGGCGGCAGAAGCCGTGGTGGCCGAGATCACCGCCGCCGGCGGTTCCGCCATAGTGCTCCAGGCCGATGTGAGGTCGGTGGAAGCCTGCACGCGGCTGGTACAGGAGGCGCATGTGGCGCTCGGCGGGCTGGACGTGCTGGTGAACAATGCCGGCGGCGTGGTGAAGCGCCATCCGCTACGCGACATCGACGACGCGCTCTATGATGACATCGTGCAGCTCAACGCGCGCTCGGTCTTCGCGTGCTCGCGCGCGGCAATTCCGCTGATGGATGCGGGCGGCGGCGGGGTCATCATCTCCACTACCTCGCTCGCGGCGCGCAATGGTGGCGGCAGCCAGTCCACGCTCTACGCGGCGTCCAAGGCTTTCGTCTCCAACTTCACGCGCGGCCTGGCGAAGGAGGTCGCGCGGCACGGGATCCGGGTGAACGCGGTAGCACCTGGTGTGATCGGCAAGCCGGACCGGCTGAAGACCATGCCCTCGCACCAGCTCGAGGGCGCCATCAAGCTCACGCCCATGCGCCGGATCGGCACCGTGGATGAGTGCGTCGGCGCCTACCTGTTCCTCGCGTCGAGCGAGATGGCCGGCTTCATCACGGGCCAAGTCATCGAGGTGAATGGCGGGTTGCAGATGCCATGAGCAGCACAATGAACGACGCCATCCTGCGCAGGACCCTGCTGCAAGCACTGGGCGTAACCGCGCTCCCCATCGCCGCGGCGCGGGCGCAGCAAGCCTATCCTGATCGGTCGATCCGGGTCGTCGTGCCCTATGCCGCCGGCGGCGGCACCGACGTCACCGCCCGCGCAGCGACGCTGCGGCTCACCGCCGAACTCGGGCAGCAGATGCCCGTGGACAACCGCACTGGTGCCAACACCGCAATCGGCGCCGAGTACGTCGCGCGCGCCAGGCCGGACGGCTACACGCTGTTCGTCTCGGGCTCGACCACCTTCGTGCTGCTGCCCTTGCTGACCCGTCGGCTACCGTTCCAGACGAGCGACTTCGCCCCGGTTTCGCAGCTCACGCGGTTTCCCATGGCCTGCGTGGTGAACCCCTCGGTGGAGGGCGGCTTTCCGGAGATCGTGGCGCGGATCCAGCGTGCGCCGAACGAGTTCCTGTACGCCCATACCGGCATCGGCAGTTCGGGCCACCTGATGGGTGAGCGGCTGTTCATGACGCACGGGCTGCGGCTCACCTCGGTGCCGTATCGCGGCTTTGCGCCGACGCTGGTGGACATGCTCGCAGGGCGCATTCCCATGACCTTCGAATCCGTCCCCGCAGTGATGCCGTTCCACCGCGACGGCCGTGTCCGCATCGTCGCCGTCAGCAGCCCGGAACGCTGGGAATCCCTGCCCGACGTGCCGACCTTCCGCGAGCTGGGCTACAACTCGATGGCTTTCCACGGCTGGTTCGGCATGGTCGCACCCGCGGGCACGCCGGCGGCGATCGTCGAGCGCCTGTCTCAGGCCATCGCGAAGATCAGCACCGATCCCGGCTACCGCGAGGCGATCGCGGGGACCGGCCAGCAGGTCGTCCACAACACGCCGGCGGAATTCGCCTCCCTCATCGCGACAGAGACTGTCGAGTGGCGCTCGGTGATCGAGCCCCTGAACATCAGCCTAGATTAGTCGGCAGAACAGGAACCTTATTCATGACTACTCTCATCCCCCGCCGAAGCCTGCTCGCCGGTGCCGCCGGTGCGATGCTGGCCGCACCCGCGCTTGCCCAGCGCGAGTTCCCGTCCCGTCCAATCCGCCTGATCGTGCCCTGGCTCGCGAGTGCGGCGGCCGACATCCAGCTGCGCGGCCTGGCGCAGATCGCCACGCGGCATCTCGGCCAGCCCGTGATCATTGAGAACCGGGCAGGGGCGAGCGGCATCCTCGGCGCGCAGCTGCTCGCGAACGAGAACCAGGGCGACGGCTATGTGCTGACGCAGATGCACAACTCGGCAATGCGCGTGCCGTTCATGATGCAGCGTGCGCCCTATGATCTGCTGCGCGACTTCACCTTCGTGATCCGCCTGGTCGGCTATTCCTACGGCGTCGTCGTTCGTCCCGACTCGCCCTGGCAAACCTGGCAGCAGTTCGCCGACTACGCGAAGGCGAATCCCGGCAAGGTCAGCTACGGCACCGCCGGCGTCGGCACCACACAGCACATCACGATGGAGCAGACGGCGCGGATCGCGGGGCTCGACTGGGTGCATGTGCCGTTCCGTGGTGGCGGGGACGACGTGCAGGCCCTTCTCGGCGGCAACCTCGATGCCGTGGCGTCCTCCAGCCTGTGGGCGGAGATGGTGCAGGCGGGGCAGTTGCGCCTGCTGGTCTCCTTCGGCGAGGAGCGCATCGGGCGGTTCCCGGACGTGCCGACGCTGCGCGAATGCGGCATCAACATCGCGCATGTCTCCCCCTACGGGCTGGTTGGGCCGAAGCGGATGGATCCCGGTGTCACCCGCGTGCTGCACGATGCGCTGCACCGCGCCCTGATCGACCCCGAGCACGCGGCGCTGATTGCGCGGATGGACATGCCGCTCGCCTACCTCAACAGCGCAGACTACGCCGCCAGCATCCCGGCAGCGGTCGAGGAGCAGCGCACCATCGTCCGCGACCTTGGGCTGCGGATGTGATCCCAATAGAACAGGAAAGCAGTGCGATGAGCGACATCCGGATCCTGGCGAGTGGGCTGGGCTTTCCCGAAGGGCCGATCGCCATGAAGGATGGCTCGGTCATCTTCGTGGAGCTCAATGGCGGGAAGATTTCCCGCGTCGATGGCAGCGGCGCCTACAGCGTGCTCGGTCCAACCGGAGGCGGGCCCAACGGCATCGCGCGCGGGCCGGACGGCATGCTCTACGTCTGCAACAATGGCGGCAGCCACTACGAGCCCGGCCACTTCGCGGGGCAGGGGCCGTCACGCGATTACGCCGGCGGCTCCATCGAGCGCGTCGATCCCGTCAGCGGCGCGCGCGCCACGCTCTATTCCGCCTGCGACGGCCACAAGCTCGCCGCACCCAACGACATCGTCTTTGACCGGGAGGGCGGCTTCTACTTTACCGATCTCGGCAAGCGCCGGAAGCGGGACCGCGACCATGGCGGGCTCTACTACGCCTTGCCGGACGGCTCTTCGATCAAGGAGCTGGCCTACCCGATGCTGTCACCAAATGGGATCGGCCTCTCGCCCGACGAGAAGACCCTTTATGTCGCGGACACCGAGACGGCGCGGCTCTGGGCCTTCGACATCGACGCGCCGGGGGTGATCCGCAAGGCCGGTTTCCCCTCCCCGCATGGCGGCCGCTGCCTCGCGACGATGAGCGAGTTGTGCCGCTTCGACAGCCTGGCGGTGGAGGCCTCCGGCAACATCGCCGTCGCGACCATGCTGAACGGCGCCATCACCGTCATCGCGCCGGATGGGCGCATCGTGCGGTCGGTGGCGATGCCGGATACGCACCCGACCAATATCTGCTTCGGCGGTCCGGATATGCGAACCGCGTACATCACCCTGTCCCGCAAGGGAGACCTGGTCGCGATGCCGTGGCCCAAGCCGGGATTGCGGCTGAATTTCCAGGAGTAGGCCGCGAGCGAGCCTACCCGGTACCGCCGGCGCGAATGGCCCGCTGAATGGAGCGGACATTCGCGACCGCGTGCTCGAAACGCCGGACGCCGACCACGGTCGAAATTCGGCGCGAAAAGCTCGGGCCGGTCGGCCTGAAACGGGGGTAGTACGCCAGGACCTTGGCAAGGAATTCATCGCCCATCTGCCGGTCGTGCCGGAACATCAGGCGCACCTGCGAGGTGAGTTGCTCGTCCAGTTCACCCAGCAGGTCGAGCGGCAAGGCTGCCTCGTCGGGCGGCGCTCCCTTCAGCGCCAGCGTCACCGCTGAAAGGAAGCGATTCGCTACCCGCTCCATTCGGTAGCGGGCGCTCGTACCACCCCAGCGCTGCTGCTCCGGATACAAGCGCCAGAAGAACGCGGGATCGGGGGCGGGAACCCTGACGAAGCGGTAGCCCGCCAGCACCATCCGGACCTTGATCTCGTCGTCCTCCCACGGCACGGCTTCCTGCTTGAACCCGCCGACGCGCAGCATGGCGGACCGCCGCGTGAGCGTCGCGGAAAGGTGCACGAAGCCGCGCGGCAGCATGAAAGCGACGGGCAGCGCCTGCTCGACATCGGGGAAGCGGTAGGCATCGAGGGTTTCGCGCACCTCCCCGTCCAGCGCAAAGGTTTGGAAGGGTGAGTAGACGGACGCGACCGATGGTTCCGCCATGGTCGCGGCGGCCATCTGGTTGCTGATCTTCGTGGGAGCAATGTAGTCGTCCGCATCCAGGAACTGGATCCACTCGCCGCGCGCCTCGTTCAAGCCGGTATTGCGCGCGAAGCTGAGGCCTAAATTCCTTTGATGGCTGACGACACGGCCGGGGAAGGGCAGGTCGCGCAGGAGTTCCTCCGCCACGCGGGGCGTATCATCGGTCGAGCCGTCGTCGATGATGATGAATTCGATGTCGCGGTAGGTCTGGCGCCTGATGGACTCCATCGGCATCCGGAGGGTGGCCGCGCCATTGAAGGCCGGGATAATGACACTCACGAGGGTCAAGACGGCGCCTCCCTTTTACTAGTCGACCGAACCGGCGGCGGGCCGTAAGGGCCTGCCGCCGGGTTGTCCCAAGGTTTTAAAAATTCATCCTGACGCCGAAGCTGCCCTGCGCGGCGGTCTGGCGGCTGCGGTCGCCGGCGACGCTCCAGCGGTAGTCGCCATGAGCGTAGAGGCTGGTGTTCTGACTAATCCGCGCGGTGACGCCGGCGCCCACTTCCAGCGCCGTGTCGCCGAAGCGGTTTTCAATCGGGGCGGAGTTGCCCAACGTCGCACGGTCGGTGCCGGCGAAGCCTTGCCAGAGATTGACCTTGGCGTAGGGCTGCCAGAGCGTCATCCCGTCATTGCCGGTATATTGCAGGCGGGTGCCGACCCGGCCCGTCGCCACGCTGCGGTCGTTCCAATCCACCGTGGAGAAGGCGTCGCGCGCGCGATCGACCGAGACGCTCTGCCAGATGATTTGGGCCTGCGGCTCGACCTGCCAGTTCGTCGCCAACCGGATCGGGTAGCCGGCCTCGAGCGAGGCGGTCAGGCCGGTGCCGCTGGTGGTCATCGGCGCGCCGAAGTCGGAGCGCGCGGTGACGTCGAACCAGTTGGCCTGGACCACGGCATCCACATACCACCCGCTCGGGCCGAAATGGGTCCAGTAGGCGCCAACAGCAGGACCGCTGAGGTCGAGGCGTCCGACCCGCAGGCCCTGCTGTCCCAGTGCGAAGCCGCTGACGGCGCCGCTGTAGTCGGTATAGGCGACATAGACGCCGGCGTGGTCGCGATGGCCGGCGCTGTTCTGGCTCCGCAGCAGGTCGAAACCGGCCTGGAAGCCGATGGTGTTGCCGGTGGAGCGGGCATCGACGGTGCCGTCCCAGCGGGTCGTGCTGCGCTCGCCGAAGGCACGCGCCCAGCCGCCATTGACGTAGGGCCGCGAGCCCGTAAGGCCGCGGATGTTCTCCTCCTCGCCGAGGCGCTCATGCAGGGTGCCCAGGGTGACGAGGCCCATGTGCCGGGCGATGGCGGGGACCGGCGCGTAAAGTGCCGCCTCCGGTCGATAGAGCGGGATCGAGGCCGGACCGCCGGGGGCGCCGGTGGCACCCTCCGCGAAGGAGCGGAGGAACAAATCGTCGGTGGAGGTGCTGCCGCCGCGGAACAGCTGGTATTCGAAGGCGCCGGCGGTCACGCGGGTATCCAGGCGGAAGGCGCCGACCTGCGTGGTGCCACCCTGCGTGGTTTGCACGACGCGAATGCCGTCGGCGACGGTCAGCGCGCCGGAGCCACCGGCATTGACGATGCGCAGGCGTGTGTCGCCCGAGGCGGTGCCGCCTCGGATCACCAGGCGATCGGACGGCGCGCCATCGGAGGCGAGCATCGTGTTGAGAGCGACGACACCACCGGTGCCGACGTAATTGCCGGCGACCGTGAGCGTCGAGCCGACGGCCGGGCCGCGCAGCGTAACGAGGCCGGCATTGCTCAGGCCGGCGACGGTCTGGTTGAGG
>JAQGHV010000008.1 GCA_028288785.1 Rhodospirillales bacterium
CTATAGCATCCCACGCGCAAGGCTGGGAGATCCGCCGCACCCTGTCCCGGCACCAATACCAACGGCTCCAGCGCGGCGTCGCCTTCCGCGAACCCCAGCCGAACCTGCCACCCCGCCCCCTCGGCCAGCGCTACCATCCACGGCGCGAGCACATAGCGCGCCGTCACCGCGTCGCTCAGCGGTGCACCATCCAACGCAGCCGGAAGCGTCATGGGCCAGCCCGCATTGCGCCCTTCCACCCGCAGCCGGAAGCCCGCCGCACCGCCTTCCAGATGCACGGCGCCGCCACGCGGCAGCGCTTCGCCTGCCAGCAGCACCGCCGCCACCAGCATCGCCGAGACCGTGGGCTCCAGCCGCAATCCCTTGTCGAGCGCCGCCACCAGCAGAGTCCGCCGTTCGGCGAGCGACGGCGTCAGCAGCGCCACGAGCCCGGCCCCCTCCGCGGGCCCACTGCCGGCTAGCGCCCGCATCACCATCAGCCGGCCGCGCAGCACGCCCGCCGCCTCGCGGGCCAGGGACAGCGCCTCCGCATCGGCGGCCTCGGGCATCGCGACCAGGTCCAGGGCGCCGACCAGCGTGCCGAGCGACCCACTCAGGTCATGACAGAGCCGCGCGCATAGAAGCTGGGCCAGCCGGGTATCAGGTGCCATGGAGCAGGCCTCATGTGATGCGGCTATGCAGCCGGCGCAGAATCACTATACCGGCCAGCCTGGACTGAAACCGCTAACAAATCATTCCGTTCATGAACACAGTTCTGATACCACCCCTCGCCGCGTGGAGCGAAGCCGAGAATGCAACCCGTATGACCAGTTCTTCTCACTCGAGCGAGATCCAGCCCGGCATGCGCGTCCGCCACCCCGGCCGTCCGGATTGGGGCATCGGCCAGGTCCAGTCCGTGGTCGGCGAACGGGTGACGGTGAATTTCGAGAATGCCGGCAAGCTCCTGATCAACACCGCCGTCGTCAGCCTCGATGTCGAGGACGACTGACCGCGATGACACCCGAGCTGATCCAGGGCCTCGTCTCCTGGCAGATGGCCGCGGCCGTCTTCGCCGTCATCATCGCCGGCCTGATGCGCGGCTATGCCGGCTTCGGCACCGCGATCCTGCTGGCGCCGATCTTCTCGGTGCTCTGGGGCCCGCGCGCCGGCATCCCCATCCTTCTCATCATCGAGATGCTGGTCTCGGTCCAGCTGGTGCCCAAAACCTGGCGGCAGGCGAACAAGCGCGTGATCGTGCCGATCGGCCTCGCCGCGTGCCTGGCCACGCCCTTCGGCGCCTATGTGCTGCTCACCGCCGACGCCGTGGTGTTGAAGCGCGCGATCGGCGCGCTGGTGCTGGTGTTCGGCTTCCTCATCATGTCGCCCTGGCGCTACCACGGCACCCGGCCACTGGCGCTCAACGTCGCGGTCGGCGTGACCTCCGGCCTGATGAAGGGTGCGACAGGCATGAGCGGGCCGCCGGTGATCCTGTACCTGCTCTCAGGGATGGAGGCGGCGCGCGAGCACCGCGCGAACCTCATTCTGTTCTTCGCCTCCATCGCCGTCGTCTCGGTGCTGCCGCCCCTCATCGCCGGGCTGATCGATGCAAACGTTGTCCTCCGCACACTCGCACTCCTGCCGGTGATGCTGGTCGCGGTGCCGCTGGGGGCGCGGCTGTTCCATGTCGTGCCGGAGCGCTGGTACCGGCGCTTCGCCTTCACCATCCTGGTCGTGGTGGGCACCATCGCGCTGCTGGCGTGACCTGGCGTTCTACCCGCGGCGGCAAGGGGAGGTAGACCTCCCCTTGCGCCCGGCATGGCAGACTTACAGCGAGCGCATCTTCTTCTTCAGCACCCGATCGCCATCGGCATAGACGCGGAGCTTGGTGAACATCTTCTCGCCGAGCAGGCTGCTGCACGCCGCGATCGCGTAGCGGTCCTTCTTGAGCATGTTCTGCCACAGCGTCGCCGCATGGGAGCGGCGTTCGACACCGCGGGTGCCATTGTTGCGCTTCTGGATGGACCGGCCGGCTGTATAGACCGTGTTGCAGATACTGCCGAGCACGGGGATGCAGCCGATCCCCTTCCGCTTCAGCTTCTTGTTCTTCTTGTTGAGCGTGAAGGCAATCGCGTTCACCGTGCCGGGCAGCGCGGCCAGCTTGCCGCTTCCCGCTTCGGCATAGGCGAGGATCGACTCCAGCTCCTTGATATGGGCGTAGGTCTTGGCCGCCGAGACGAAGGTCAGCGTCAGGTCGGCGATCATGAAGGCAATGCCGACCGGCCCCAGGATCAGCGCCGCCGGCGCCATCGCCGCCGCCGCTCCGGAGGCAACCGCGCCCGTAACGCTGCCGGCGATGCCGGTTCCGCCCATGACGGAGAAGGTCGTGTTGACGGCGCTCACGCCGCCGCTGGCGATGACGCGGGAGATGTTGCCAACGCTCTTCGCCACGCCGTTGCGTTCGCTGCTGGAGACGCCGGCCGCGCCCGAGGCGATGGGCGGGCCCGCGGGCGCGTCGTCATCGTCGTCATCATCCTCGTCGTCATCCTCGATCTCGTCGTCGCGGATGCGCTGCGGCAGCGGCTTCATGTTCTGTGCGCGGCCGTAGGAGCACTGCCTAACGCCCCGCGGTGCCGCCGGATCACCCTCGGCAACGACGCACCAGGGACTTGCATCGTCGCCAAGTGCGGCGAAGGCTTCGCCGAACGCATCGGCCGCTGCTTCCAGCGCGGCATCGTCGAGCACGCCGGCGGGCATGCCGGCCATGCGGGCCTGCTGCGCCAGGTGGGCCAACTCATGCCCGATCAGGGCGAGTCCCGCATGGGTCCGGGGCTGGAAGGCGTCCGGCGCCATCCAGACCTGGCCGTCCGCGGCAAAGGCGCGGGCGCCGATACGGCCCGGCAGCGCCGAGAGGTGCAGCCGCACAGGGCCGCCGGGCATCGCGCCATCGAGGCGCGCAGCCCGCGCCCGGAGTTCATCCGGGAGCATCATGCTCACCGCGGCAGACCTTTTGCGCATCAATCTGGTTCCAATCCGTTGAAATCATGCAGCGGCAGGCAGCCCGATCCATGCCCGAAAAGGTACGTATGCGCAATGGTGTGCGTAGGGCAGCCATGCGGTCGCCTGACGCTGCCGGGATCATCAATGATGCTGCGTGCGCCCTGGCACCGAGGGCTTGCGCATCTTCCGGCGCATGCACGCTGACATTCCACGTCGTTGCCCTTGCCAAACCCGGTACCGACGGACCAAATCACCCCTATGCCTCTTATTGATCCCTTTGCCCGTGCGATCAGCTACCTGCGCGTCTCGGTGACAGACCGCTGCGACCTTCGCTGCGTCTACTGCATGGCCGAGGACATGACCTTCCTCCCCAAGGCCGAGATCCTGACGCTGGAGGAGCTGGACCGCCTCTGCGGCGCCTTCATCGACCTCGGCGTGGAGCGCATTCGCCTCACCGGTGGTGAGCCGCTGGTGCGCAAGGGCGTGATGCAGCTGGTGCGCTCGCTTGGTGCCCGGCTCGGCGGCGGACTCAGGGAGCTGACGCTCACCACCAACGGCACCCAGCTCACGAAATACGCCGATGAACTCGCCGCCGCCGGCGTGCGCCGCGTCAATGTCAGCATGGACACGCTCGACCCCGCGGTCTTCGCGAGCGTCACGCGCTGGGGCAAGCTCGACAAGACGCTGGATGGCATCTTCGCCGCCAAGGCCGCTGGTATCGCGGTCAAGATCAACGCCGTGGCGCTCAAGGGCGTTAACGAGCACGAATATGACAGCATGCTCGCCTGGTGCGGGGAGCATGGCTTCGACCTCTGCCTGATCGAGACAATGCCGATGGGCGAGATCGACGCCGACCGCACCGACCAGTATTTGCCGCTGTCGCGGGTGCAGGCGCGCCTCCAGGAACGCTGGAACCTGGACCCCACGGATTACCGCACCGGCGGCCCCGCACGCTACTTCACCGTACGCGAGACCGGCCGTCGCATCGGCTTCATCACGCCAATGACCCATAACTTCTGCGAGGGCTGCAACCGCGTCCGCCTAACCTGCACGGGCACGCTGTACATGTGCCTCGGGCAGGAGGATGCGGCCGATCTCCGCCAGCCCCTGCGCGATGCGGGCACCGATGATGCCGGACTGCACGCGGCGATCCGCGGCGCGATAGCCCGCAAGCCGAAGGGCCATGATTTCGTAATCGGCCGGCGCGAGGATGGTGCCTCGTCGCCGCGCCACATGAGCGTGACGGGCGGTTGACATGACCGAGTATCTCGGGGCGCTCGCCGCCCGTCTCGCAATCCCGGGCCTGCCAGACTGGACTGGGCTGGTGCTGCTGCTGCTCGTGGCGCTGGCCGCGCTGGCCTTCCTGCTGATGCCGTTCTCGGTCTTCGGCGTTAAGGGCAGGCTCGAGGCCATGGAGATGCAGCTCGATGAGTTGCGCGCCGAAGTGCGTACCCTTCCGATGCGCCTGAACGACGCACCGCGTGGCCGCGCCCGCTCCGCCGAGGAGGATTGGGTGGAGCCGCCCACCCCGGCCCGGAACACCGCGCCCGCACCGCGCACCTCGCCTCCGGTGCCGCCCCCACCGGTCTGGCCCGAACCGCGCGGCAACCGCGAGGAACCCAAGCTGGACTGGCCGCCGCGTCGCTAGCCCGCGCCGCGTTCGTCTTGGAATGATTTCACGAGGTCAAACACGTCGCTCGCCTGGATGATTTTCGAGAAGGCGTTGCCGCGCCAGTGATTGACCAGCGCCTCGGCATGGCGCCGCGCGAAATTGGGCGGCAGGTTCAGGCCCGTGAGCCGGCACCCTCTGACGGCGTCCAGCTGGAATAGCTGCAGAAATTCTCGTGGAACCAGCCCTAGGAGACATGGCGCACGCTGTTGGGAAACAGGTACAGCCGCGCCAGCCCGTTACGGAACTTGGGCGGAACAGTGTTGGACATTGGCGTTCTCCCCCGGACTCGGGGCGGCATGTGGCACCTTGAATATTCGACTAGAAATCAAAATGGTCGTGCGGAGAAGAACCGTTCCGATCGGTCGCACTGGTCAAAAATCCCGAAGCAGCCGAGAACAACGGTCAGCCCCAACTCCCCTTCCCCGAGGTCCAGAATGCGCATCAGCGTCATCCAGATGAACCAGGGCAGCGACAAGGCGAAGAACATCGCCGACGCGGAGCGCCTGATCGCCGCCGCCTGCGAGTCCGATCGCCCGCATCTCATCAGTCTGCCGGAGACCTGGACCAACCTCGGCGGTGGCCGCGAGGCCCGCGAAAGTGCGGCCGAAATCCTCCCCACCCCCGGCGAGGAAGGCGGTCCTGCCTACGAGGCGATGCGGGCCATCGCGCGGCGGCATGAGATTTTCGTCCACGGCGGCAGCATCGTCGAAAAGGGTCTGGAGAAGCTGTTCAACACCACCCTCGTCTTCGACCCCGAGGGCATGGAGATCGCGCGCTACCGCAAGATCCACCTGTTCGACATCACCGGCCCTGACGGTACCGGCTACCGCGAGAGCGCGCTGTATGGCGGGGGCGATGAAATCGTCACCTTCACCGCCCACGGCGTCACCTTCGGCTGCACCATCTGCTACGATGTCCGCTTCCCCGAGCAGTACCTGGCCCTTCGCCGCGCCGGCGCCGAGGCGATCTTCATCCCCTCCAACTTTACCCTGATGACCGGCAAGGATCATTGGGAAGTCCTGATGCGCGCCCGCGCGATCGAAACGCAGTGCTGGATCATCGCCGCCGCCAGCACCGGCAGTTACGAGGAGCGCGGCGTCCAGCGCAGCGTCTACGGCCACTCCCTCATCGCCGACCCCTGGGGCCACGTGGTCGCCAAATGCTCCGACGGGGTGGGCTTCGCCACCGCGCATCTCGATCAGGCATTGACCACCCGCGTGCGGCAAAACATGCCCGTGCTCGAACACCGGCGCTTGGCGTGAGTTTTTCACTCCTCGCCGCGCCGACCGAGGTGGCGCAGGCGGCCCGCGCGCGCCTGATTGCGCTGCACGGGAACACCCCGCCAGAGCGCGCCGACATCATCGTGGCACTCGGCGGCGACGGCTTCATGCTGGAGACGCAGCACCGCTTCCTCGGCCAGAACCGGCCGATCTACGGCATGAATTGCGGGTCCGTCGGCTTCCTGATGAACGACTTCCAGGAGGATGACCTGCCCGCGCGCCTGCAGGCTGCCCAGGCCGCCCTGCTGCACCCCCTGCGCATGACGGCGGAGTCCAGTTCCGGCATTCGGTCCGAGGCGCTCGCGATCAACGAGGTCTCCCTGCTGCGCGAGACGCGGCAGGCCGCCAAGCTGCGCATCCTCGTCGATGGCAAGCAGCGGCTGGAGGAGCTGATCTGCGACGGCATCATCGTCGCCACGCCTGCGGGGTCCACCGCCTACAACCTCTCCGCGCACGGCCCCATCGTGCCGCTTTCCGCCAACCTGCTGCCAATGACGCCCATTTCCGCCTTCCGCCCCCGGCGCTGGCGCGGCGCGCTGCTGCCCTCCGAGGTGACGGTGGTGTTTGAAATTTTGGAGGCCGAGAAACGCCCCGTCGCGGCTGTCGCTGACTACACGGAAATGCGCGACGTCCGGCGGGTTGAGGTGCGCGAGGATCGTAGCGTATCGCTGACCCTGCTGTTCGACCCCGACCACGGACTGTCCGAGCGGATCATCGCGGAGCAGTTCACGGTCTGAGGCGCCGCGCTGGACGTAGCGCGCCCCGGCCCCAGATCACCGCCATGCCCGATCCCGTAATCCTCTGGTTCCGCCAGGACCTCCGCCTCGCCGACAATCCTGCGCTGGTCGCGGCCATCCTGGAGGGGCCGGTTCTGCCCGTGTACATCCTCGACGACGAGGCCGCCGGACGCTGGGCGACGGGGGGCGCCGGGCGCTGGTGGCTGCACCATTCGCTGGCCAGCCTCACGCGCGACCTGGAAGCCAGGGGCGCCTCGCTCACCCTGCTGCGCGGACGGGCCGAGACGCTGATCCCGGCGCTGGCGCAATCGACCGGCGCAAAGCAGGTCCATGCCGGCCGCCTGGTGGAGCCCTTCGCCCGCGAGCGCGACAGCCGCATCGCCGAGGCGCTTGGTGCGATCGGCGCGACGCTCACGCTCCATACATCCTCCCTGCTGACGGAGCCGCACCGCATCCGGTCGGCCCATGGCACACCCTTCGTCGTCTATTCGCCATTCAGCCGCGCGATCTTCGCGCTTGGCGAGCCCGATGCGGCACTGCCGGTGCCAGACCGCGTCCCCGCCGTGCCACCCGCATCCGACAGCCTGCCGCTCGAGGCGTTGGAATTGCTGCCGAAGCGCGACTGGGCCGACGCCTTCCCCGAACTCTGGACCCCCGGCGAGGCGGGTGCGGCCAAGCGCATCGAGCGCTTCACGACCAAGGCGCTGAGCCAGTACGGCGCCGACCGCAACGCGCCAGGCGGCGAGACCACGTCCGGCATGTCGCCGCACCTGCGCTGGGGCGAGATTTCGCCGCGCCAGCTCTGGCACGCGGCCCGCGCCGCCGGCGCCGAGGGCCAGGACACCTACCTCAAGGAAATCATCTGGCGCGAGTTCTCCTACCACCTGCTCTGGCACCGCCCAGAGCTGCCCGAGGTCCCGCTCCGCGCCGAATTCGCGCGCTTCCCGTGGCAGCCCGATGCCAAGCTGCTGCACGCTTGGCAGCGCGGCGAAACCGGTTTCCCCATCGTGGATGCCGGCATGCGCCAGCTGTGGAAGCATGGATGGTTGCACAATCGAGTCCGCATGATCGTGGCGAGCTTCCTCATCAAGCACCTGCTGCAGCCCTGGCAGGATGGCTCCGCCTGGTTCTGGGACACGCTGGTCGATGCCGACCTCGCCTCCAACAGCGCCTCCTGGCAATGGGTGGCGGGGTCAGGAGCCGACGCGGCGCCCTATTTCCGGGTCTTCAACCCGATCCTGCAGGGCGAGAAATTCGACACCGACGGCCGCTACGTCCGCGCTTACCTGCCGGAACTCGCGAGCCTGCCCGACAACCTGATCCACCGCCCTTGGGAAGCACCGGCCGAGGTGCGTGCCGCACTCCGCTATCCCGCGCCGATCATCTCGCATGAGGAGGGCCGCGACCGAGCGCTCGCCGCCTTCGCCTCCCTGAAGGAATGAGCCACCCGGCCCTGCCCTTCACGCGCGAGCATCTGCGCGCACTTGGACACCAGGGGCTCCGCGTGGTGGGCGATGTGCATGGCGAGGCCGCGGCGTTCGAGGCCGCCTGCGAGGGTGCCGCGGCGGCGCGCCTGTTCGTGGTGCAGCTTGGCGACCTAACGGATCATGGGCCGGACAGTCCGGCGGTGCTGCGCCGGATGTTTGGGCTGATCGATGCGAAAGCAGGGCTGTTCCTGCTCGGCAATCACGACCACAAGCTGCGCCGCGCGTTGGTTGGTGCCAAGGTGAGCACCGGCAACGGCTTGGCGCTGACCCTCGCCCATATTGACGCGGCTCCAGACCGCGAGGCGCTCATGGCGCGGACCATCGAGGAAGTTGCCCGCGCGCCGGCTTGGCTGCGCGCAGGACCGTCGCTCTTCGTCCATGGGGGCTACCACGACGCGATGCTCCATAACCCCGCCCCCGAGGATGCCGGCGCGCGCAAGCCGGACGGCGTGGTGACCCGTGCGCTGTTCGGCCAAGTCACCGGCCGAACCCGCGCGGATGGCTTTCCCGAGCGTTTGCATGACTGGGTCGCGCGCATTCCGGACGGCCTGACGGTCTATTGCGGGCACGAGGTCCGCAGCCGCGACGGGCTTCCCTACCGCGACGGCAATGCCCTGTTCCTGGACACCGGCGCCGGCAAGGGCGGACATCTCAGCTGGGTGGACCTGGCCTTCTAAGATGGGCTTCGCTCTAACGCGCCAAACGCCCGCAGCCCGCAAGCCCGCAAGCCAAGAGCGCGGAGCGTGCGCCGGGCGCGCGAGTGCAAAAACGATGCGCAGCGCCGCAAGGCCGAATGGCCGCCGCCGGTTGTCCGGCGAGCCAAGCATGCGGAGCAAAAGCCCGGCGCTTGAGGGCACAAAAAAAATCAACGATCATTTCTTCATGACCGCTGGTGCGCCTCACCAGAGCAGCGGGTTCCGCAGCATCGCCGCGATCTTCTCCGCCGCGATCGCCAACAGCTTCTCCCCCTTCTCCGCACTCGCGCTGCGCGCATCGCCCACCACGCCGCCCGGCGTGATCTCCGCAAAACTCTTACGGCGGAACAGGTTGGCCGGCTGGCCTTCGACGCGGGTGGTCATCGGGCCATGCGCCTGCGCGAGCTTTTCAGGCCGCACACACCCCGGCGCCAGCGCCATCACCATCGAGGTCTCCGCTTCGCAGGCGTGCATGACGTTCGCCTGCGTCTCCAGCACCGGCGCGAAGGCATCGCCGATGATGTGCCAGTACGTCCCCGCCGCGACCGGAATGCCCAGCTCGATCGACAGCTCCGAACCCGCGACCGCAACCGCCTCGGCATTGCCGCCATGGCCGTTGAGCAGCATCACCCGGGTGAATCCAACCCGCGCCGCTGATCGCACCACGCCGCGGATCACCCCGAAGAACGCCGCGTAGTCCAGCGTCACGGTTCCGCCGAACGTCATGTGGTGCTCGGCAAGCCCGGTCCAGATGCAGGGCGTCACCACCGCATCCTCGCCCAGCAGCGCCGCGACGCGGGACGCGACACCCGTCGCGCAAAGTATGTCGACGCCGGTCGCCAGATGCGACCCGTGCTGTTCGAGCGACGCCACCGGCACGATCACCAGCGCGCCCGCTTTCGCTCGCGCATTGAGCTCGGGCGCGGTCAGCCGCATCCACTCATTCTCGATCATCAGGCGTATCCCTTCATCACATGGCTCACCACGAACGCCGCCGCCTGCGCGCGGATGTCGCGCAGCTTCGCCGGCCCCATTCATCAGCACCGTGTCGCGTGCCTTGTCCAAGCCATCGAGCACGGAAAGGCTATGCGAGCATTTGTCACCCAGTACGACGGAGCGCGACGCCGCTCATACCGGTTCGTAGCTGATGTCGTTGCCATCCTCGCCGCGCGCTGAAAAGCCGGACCAGCAGCCGGCGGCGTCGTAGCGCGCGACGGCCTCCACCTCGCCATGGCAGGCGCAGGCCTCGCGCCCGAGATCCCAGGTGATGGCAAGCAGGCGCCCCGTGGTCGTCCCGAAGATAGGCACCCGCCCAAAGCGTTCGCGCTCCCACCAGGACAGCGGCGCGGCGTCGGCAGCGAGGCGCTGCGGACCCTCGGTGCCATCGAGCAGCACGGCGCCGGCGACGGCCTCGCCACGCACCTCGACGATGCGGCCGTTTCGGTTGAGGCGGGAGGTGACGCGGCGGAAGCGGCCGCCCTCGGTCACCTCCTCGTAGCGATGCTCGAAGCGATAGACGACGATGCCCATGACGCGGGGTGCGACCAGGAATTCGGAGGTGGCGGCACGCTCGCGCCCGCGCTGGACGAAACGCACGCTGTGGGTGCCGACCTGGTCGCCGCGCCGCATGACGCGGAAGCTGAAATCGCGATCCTCGGCGCGGGCGCCCTGGGCGAGCAACAGCGCTGGGGACGCGAGCAACGCGCGCCGCGCGATGCCGCCGCCGGCTGGCGGGCCTGGTTGCCTTCGGGTCTCGCCTGCCGCGTTCATCTCAGACCTTCCACCACCAGATTCAGCCGGACCTTACCCCACGCGGCAAGAGGACGGTCTGCCACCCCGCCGCGTTCGCACCGGATGCAAACTGCGCGTCGTCGCCGCGCCGTCAAGCCTCCTGCAGCTACGCTCCGGCGCGCGGCCCCCGTGTCAGAGCATTGCACCTCCGCCGGGGCGCGACAGTCAGCGGCGCGCGTGGCATGATGCGGCCCCATGCGCCAACTGCTCCTGCTGCGACACGCCAAGTCCTCCTGGGATGACCCCGCGCTGCCCGACCACGCCCGCCCCCTGAACGCGCGCGGCAAGCGCGCCGCCGGGGCGATGGCGCGGGTCATGCGCGACCTCGGCCTGGCACCCGACGTGGTGCTGGTCTCCTCGGCCCGGCGCACGCTGCAGACGCTGGAGGCGTTCGGCCCCTTGCCGGATTCCCCGATTATCCTGCCGATGGACGACCTCTACCTCGCGCCCTGGACACGCATGCTGGAGCTGGTGCGCGGCGTGCCCGAGACCGCGCGGAGCGTGCTGCTCATCGCCCACAATCCCGGCCTGCATGACCTGGCCCTTGCCCTGGCTGGACCCGGCGGGATGGCGACGGCCTCAGGGCAACGCCTGGCCGCGGCCTACCCGACCTGCGGGCTCGCGGAGTTCTCGGTAGCCTTGCCGTGGCAGAAGCTCGATGGCGGCGGTGGCCGCCTGGTTCGCTTCCTCCCCCCGGCCGACCTGCCCGAGATGGCGGGCTGAACCATGCCGGACCGCGCCTTGCCGGATTCCGACATCACCGACCCTCCGCCGGTGGTGGATGGCCCCGCGCCCCCAACCCTCACGCTTGAAGTCGCGATCCCGGCCGGGGAGGCCGCGCGCCTCACCCGCCTGCCGCTGATCGCGGCGCGCCGCACCGGGCGCAGCCGCGGCACGGCCGAGAGCCTCCTCTGGCTCGATACGCCGACCGGCACGCTCGCCGCCGAGGGACTTGCGCTGGAGCAATCGCCGTGCGGCGGGCGCACCCTGATCCGCGCCCTGCCGGCGCCCGGCACGGAGAGCCATCCGGGCGCCGCACTGGAGACCCTGCCGATCGAGAAGCTACCGGAATGCGCCCCGGAGGCTCCCTATGTCTCCATTGCCGCCTTCGAAGGTCGCCGCCTGACCTTCACGCTCGATAATCCGGGCGTTCCCACCGCGCCGCTTACCGGCACTCTGCGCACCGGCAAGCTGCGCGCCGTTGCCGCGGAGCGCGAGGTCGCACGCCTGACGCTGACAGGTCCGCCTGACGCGGTCCTCGCGCTGATCCATGCGATCGCGGCCGAGCTGCCCGCCCTGCCCCCGATCGCGAGCCTCGCCGAGGAGGCCCGTGCGCTCGCCTACGGCGTCGCCATCCGGCCGCGCCGGCGCGGCGCACCGGACCTCGCGAAGGCCGAGACGGTCGAGGACGCACTTGCCCAGGCCAGCGGCCACCTTGCCGATGCCGTGTTGGCAATGGCGCCGCTCGCCCATGCCGGTGCCGGGCCAGAAGGCGTGCACCAGATGCGCGTCGGGCTGCGCCGGCTCCGCTCGATGCTGAAGCTCATGCGCAAGGCCGCTGATGGGCCGGCGCCGCGCGCGCTGGAAGCCGGGCTGAAGACGCTGCTGGGCTACCTCGGCCCGGCCCGCGACTGGGATGTGTTCACCCGCGGCATCGGCGCCGAGGTCGCGTCCGCCATGCCCGGCAACCGCGCTATCACGCAGTTCGTCGAGGCCGCCGAGCAGCGCCGGCAGGAAGCCTATGCGGCGCTCGAGGACTTTCTCGCCAGCCCCGCCTACCGCGCCATCGCCTGGGACCTCGCAAACTTCGCGGCGACCCAGGCCTGGCGTGCCGGTGCCTCCGCCGAGGCGCTGGCGCTCCAGGCCTCGCCGCTCGAGGACTTCGGCGCCCATGTTCTGGCCCGCCGCTGGAAGGGTCTCGCCCGCGACGCCGCCGACATGGCGGCGATGGATGGTGAGCGGCTGCACGAGATGCGTCTCGACGCCAAGCGGCTGCGCTACGCGGCGGAGTTGTTCGCGCCGCTGTTCACGCACCGCCGCACGCGGCGCTTCCAAAAACGACTTGCAGCACTACAGGAGACACTAGGGGTTGCAAACGACGCCACAGTAGCGTCCAATCTGGCGCAATCGCTGGCGAATAGTCGCGCCGAACGTTCATTCGCGATCGGCATGGTGACGGGGTGGGCGAAGGCGAAAGCGGCGCGGAACCGCCAGGACGCTGAGGATAAGTGGACCGAGCTTGATGCTGCCGGACCCTTCTGGTAGCTGCTACTCACGAATTTGTTAGATGTATGTCGCCGTTAGATGCGCGCGTTCTGATCGCTTCGGAGCTGCTTTATGTTGCCGAGACGCCGGATATTCCGCCCCGCAGCCTCCGCCCGACGTGTCGGCGGGGCATTCGCCGTGTTTGCGTTCGCGGCCTTCACCTCCCTCCTTCTGGGCCTCGGCCTCCCCGCAAACTTGTTCGGTTCGGCCCCGCGCGAGCAAGAATGGTCGGCACCGTTCGGTGACATCCGCATCGTGGATGGTGAAACCTTGCGCCTCGGTGAGCGCGTTCTGCGGTTGTCCGGCCTGGACGCTCCGGCGCGTGGGCAGAGCTGCGGCGATGCCGGCGGAGCCCGCATTGACTGCGGGGACGCGGCCGCGGCTGCGCTGGCGCGCTACATTGCGGGACGCACCGTCACCTGCCGCGTTGCCGGCCGGGATGGCTTTGGTCGCGGGCTCGGCAGCTGCAGCGCCGGCGGCCTCGACCTCAATGCCGCCTTGGTCGGAGGCGGTTTCGCGGCCGCCGATGGTGCCGGCCTACGTCTTCTGGAGCAGGAGGCCCGGCGCGCCTCGCGCGGACTCTGGGCCGGCACGACCCCTGCTTGGACGCGACATTAGAGCAGCCCACGACACGGTGCCTTCAAGCCTTATCGGAAAATGATGCTGCCTTCGCTCTGACACCCGGCGAGGTCGCACGCCGCGAACGCCTCGGTTGGCGCTCGCTCAGGTTTGCCAATCCGTCCTTGCTACCGATATCGTGCGGTGCAACATGCGGCCTCCCCCCGCGCCCTCGCCAAGGACACAAGCCATGAGCCAGCCGGCCTCTAAATCCGTGACCATGACGCTCGACGGCACCAACAAGAGCCTGACGGTTCCGCTGGTCAGCGGCACACTCGGCCCGCAGGTCGCCGATATCCGCAAGCTGTACAATGAGCTCGGGATCTTCACCTACGACCCCGGCTATGGCGGCACCGCGGCCTGCGACAGCAAGATCACCTACATCGACGGCGATGAGGGCATCCTGCTCTATCGCGGCTACCCGATCGCCCAGCTCGCCGAGCAGAGCGACTTCGTGGAGGTCGCCTACCTGCTGATGCATGGCGAGCTGCCCTCCCCCAGCGAACTCGCCGTCTTCAAGGAAGGTGTGACGCGGCACACCATGCTGCATGAGCAGATCCGCAACTTCCTCAACGGCTTCCGCCGCGATGCGCACCCGATGGCGGTGATGTGCGGCGTGGTCGGCGCGCTCGCCGCCTTCTATCATGACAGCCTCGACATCCATGATCCGGAGGTGCGGCGCATCTCGGCCTTCCGCCTCATCGCCAAGGTGCCGACAATCGCGGCCTGGGCGTACAAGTATGCGCTTGGCCAGCCCTTCATCTATCCGCGCAACGACCTCAGCTATGCCGCCAACTTCCTGCACATGCTGAACTCGGTCCCGGCCGAGCCCTACGAGGTCTCCCCGGTCCTGGCCCGCGCGATGGACCGCATCCTGGTCCTGCACGCCGACCACGAGCAGAACGCCTCGACGTCCACGGTGCGCCTGGCGGGTTCGACCGGCGCCAATCCCTTCGCCTGCATCGCCGCCGGTATTGCCGCCCTGTGGGGGCCTGCCCATGGTGGGGCCAACGAAGCGGTGCTGAAGATGCTGGCCGAGATCGGCCACGTCGACAACATCCCCGCCTTCATCGAGAAGGTGAAGGACAAGAACTCCGATGTGAAGCTGATGGGCTTCGGTCACCGCGTGTACAAGAACTTCGACCCGCGCGCCCAGATCCTGAAGCAGAGCTGCGACGAGGTCCTGAAGGAGCTCGGCGTCAAGGACGAACCCCTTCTCCCGCTGGCGATGGAGCTCGAGCGCATCGCGCTCACGGATGAGTATTTCATCTCGCGCAAGCTCTACCCGAACGTAGATTTCTATTCGGGCATCATCCTGAAGGCGATGGGCATCCCGACCAGCATGTTCACCGTGATCTTCGCGGTGGCGCGCACCGTCGGCTGGGTCAGCCAATGGAAAGAGATGATGGAAGACCCCACCCAGCGCATCGGCCGCCCGCGCCAAGTGTATACGGGTGCGCCCACCCGCGACTACGTAAAGCTCGACGAGCGCGCCTGACCAAGAATTGGGGGGCCATTCGCCCCCCAATCCTGGCCCCCGAGGCCAGGTTCACCCCGCTGAGGGTGACCGGACCTGCACCGGAACGAATGTCCCCAGAACAGAAACGAGGAAATGACCGGCTGGAGCCGCCTCGTGGGTTTTGTTCTTGATTTTGGACGAAGCAGGCATTCGCCGGATACGCGCGAGATTCGAACAATTCGATTTGGTTTCAAATACAACTTAAACGTGCAATTAATCTCAAAAATGCGGCGAATGCCTCTTGATTTAACCTTAATTTACAAGGAATGATAAAACCTGAAGTTGTAATTCCTTGTGAGAACTCAACCAATGATGAATGCGATCTCACGGCCATTTGGTCCCAAGCCGTTCGACAACCTGATCCGCATTCGGCTGCAGGCATGGCCGCAACACCCACCAGGTGCACCCTTTCCGGGCCGCTGGTTGCGCGGTCGGCCGGGTGCGGACGTTACCTCCCAGCCCTACCTTAAGCTGCCCGGCAGCCGGAACATGCGCACGATCCCCGATGGGCTTTGGCTCTGCTTCGGGCCGAACCCGGACGATCCCTACGTCGACATCCTCTGCATCGAGGCCTGCTCGACGACGCAGAACATGTTCGACAAGCGCGCCCGCTTCGCGCCCAGCACCTGCTCCCTGCAGGTGTGCTGCCCCCTGCCCTGGCTGCTCAACGACACAGAGGAGCAGGTTGTAGAGGGATTCCCGCCAGGCACGCCGCGCTGGCGCCTCATCGGACTGCACAAGCGCCAGCCGTCGCAGCCGCTGATCCTCCCGGTGCGCGACCTCCGGGTGATCTACGGGCTGCGCGGCAAGAACTACGAGGGATTCACGCGCCACCAGGTAGCCCATGGGCACGAGTTCTTCTGCCCGATGGAGGCTCTCACCGCGCAGGACGGGCACGAAAACCCGGCGCTGCGCAGCCTGATCGCGCGGGCCTCCGTCGGTGCCGCCTTCATGCACGAAGCTTGATCGGGGGCGGGGCAAGCAGTTCAGCTTCTTGCACCTCCGGGCGCAACGGTTCATGGCCCGTGGATTGCTCCGCCACGCGAGAACAACTGGACCTCAAGCAATGCCATCATCACAGGAATTCATACGCTTGTTGAGGTTCGCGACCACGGCGGCACCCCACCAATGACGCCGATCCGCCTTGGCATGCTCACGCCATCCTCCAACACCGTTCTGGAGCCGGCGACCGCGCGGCTACTGGCCGAGGCGCCTCACATAACCGCACATTTTCAGCGGCTGCGCGTGCTCCAGATCGGTCTCGACCCGGGTCTGGCGGCACAGTTCGACACGGCGCCGATGGTGGAAGCCGCCGGGTTCCTGGCCGATGCTAAGGTGCACGCGCTGTGCTGGAACGGCACGTCCGGCTCCTGGCTCGGGCTTGATGCGGATCGCGCCGTTTGCGCGGCGGCGACCGCGGCCACCGCCATCCCCTGCACCACCGCGACCCTGGCGCTTCATGAGGCGCTGGCGCGTCTTGGTGCCCGGCGGATCGCGCTGGTCACACCTTATCTGCGGGAGATCCAGGACGCGATCGTCGCGGAGTTCGCCGCCGCCGGGATCACCACCATCGTCGAGCGCCACCTGGACGACCCCGGTAATTACAGCTTCGCCGACCACCCGGCGAGCCGTGTCGATGCCCTGGTACGCGAGGTCGCGGCCGACTGTCCCGACGCCATCATCATCAACTGCACGAATTTCCGTGGCACCGAGGGCGCCGCCTTCATTGAGGCCGAGACCGGCATCCCCGTGCTCGATTCCATCGCCGTCTCGCTCTGGGGCGCCCTCCGCGCGGCGGGCGCGGACACTGCGCCCCTGGCCAGGCACGGACGCCTCTTCACCCTTTAGCGGTTTTCGTCCCAAACTGCCTTCGATGCCCGGACCAACCGGCCCGCCTTGGAGGACACGCCCATGCTGCTGCCCCGCGCCCTGATCGCCGCGATCCCGCTCGCCCTGATGGCCATGACGCTGCACGCGCAGACCTTTCCAAGCCGGCCCATCACCATCGTGGTGGCGGGGGCGGCGGGCGGTCCATCCGACACCATCACGCGCATCACCGCCGAGGCGCTCGGCCGGCACTTCAACAGCCCCGTGGTGGTCGAGTCGATCGGCGGCAGCACGCCCGGACCGCTTCGCGTCTCCCAGGCGCGACCGGATGGCTACACGCTGCTCATCAACAACATCGGCATGGCCGCCTCGGTCACGCTGTATCGCCGCCTTCCCTATAATCCGCTGACCAGCTTCGCGCCGCTCGGCCTCATCTCGGATGCCGCGATGACGCTGGTGACGCGCCCCGATTTCCCGGCCGAGGACATGCGGAGCGTGATGACCACGCTCACCGCGCGCGGTGAGGAGCTGAACTTCGCGACAGCGGGGTTGGGCTCCGCGTCCAACCTCTGCGCCCTCGTGGTGCAGGGTGCTGCGGGCGCACGGGCGACCATCGTCGGCTTCCGCGGCACCGCGCCGGCGATCGCCGAGGTGATGGCGGGGCGCGTGGACCTGCTCTGCGACCAGGCGACGAACACGGCGCCCTTCATCCGCGATGGCCGGGTGCGCGCCGTCGCCATCAGCAGCGCGACCCGCCTCGAGGGCCTGCCGAACGTGCCGACCGCCGCCGAAGCGGGCTTCCCCAGCATCTCGATGTCCACCTGGCACGCGCTCTACGCCCCTGCCGGCACACCGGAGGCGATCCAGGAACGGCTATCGGCCGCGCTGCGAGCGGCCCTCGCGGACCCTGCCCTGCGCCGCCGCTTCGCCGACCTGCTGACCGATGTCGCGACCGAGGAACGCGCCTCCATCGCCTTCCATCGCCGCTTCCTGGCCGAGGAGGTCACCCGCTGGCGCCCGATCATCGAAGCCGCCGGCGCCTTCGCGGATTGAGGGCGCGGCGCCTCGCGCGCGCCGCATTTCATCGAACACGGCCTTTGCGCCTTCCCCTACGCGCCCCCATGCTAGGCCGATGCGCCATCTGTTCACTTGGCTGGGCCGCGGCGTCCTGGCACTCGCGCTGCTGATCTCGCTCGTGGTCGCCGCGGCGTTCGCGCTGGTTTGGTGGACCTTGCCGCCCGAGCATGGCGAGGCACGCATTCCGACCTTGGACGCGCCCGTCGCGATCACGCTCGACATGCATGGCATTCCGCTCATTCGCGCGACGACCGAGGCCGATGGCAATCGCGCGCTGGGCTGGCTCCACGCGCGCGACCGGCTGTTTCAGATGGAAATGATGCGGCGCGGCGCGACCGGCCGCCTGTCCGAGATCGCCGGCCCCGCGACGCTCCGCAGCGACCGCTTCACCAGGCTGTTGGGCCTCGCCCAGCGTGCCGACGCCGACTTCGCCGTCCTGCCGGAAGCAACCCGCGCCGCGCTCACGCAATACGCCGAGGGCGTGAACTCCTGGATCGATGCGCATGGCCGCTTCTCCGCGCCCGAGTTCCTGGTCCTCGGCGCGCCGGAACCTTGGCGTCCCGCCGACAGCCTTCTCTGGGCCAAGGTCATGGGGCTGTGGCTGTCCGGCAATTGGCGGGAGGAGCTGGACCGGCTGCGCCTCTCCGGGCGCCTGCCCGCCGACCGCCTCGCCGAGCTGTGGCCGCGCGACACGACGCCGGGCAGGCCGGACGAGGTTCAGCAACGCGTGGACCTGCCGGGGCTGGAACGCCTCGCCGCGCAGATTCCGGTCTTCGGTGTCGATGCGCCGGTGCCAGCCTCGGCCTCGAATGCATGGATCGTCTCCGGCGCCCGCGCCGCCGGTGGCGCGCCGATGCTGGCATCCGACCCCCACCTCGCCTTCGGCGCGCCGATCCTGTGGTATTTGGCGCGGATCGAGCTGACCGATGGGCGTTTCATGGCCGGCGCCACCGCCCCCGGCGCCCCCTTCATCGTGATCGGCCGCAACCGCGATCTCGCCTGGGGCTTCACCACGACCCATTCCGACACCCAGGATCTGGTCTTCGAGCGCACCGCCGGCACCGGCTACGCCACGCCGCAGGGGCCGCGCGCCTTCACGACACGAACCGAGACGATCGCCATCCGCGGCGCTGCCAGCGAGACGCTGACGGTGCGCGAAACCCACCACGGCCCCGTGCTGAGCGATCTCGACCCTGCCCCACGCGCGGATGGGCTGCTGCTGGCCTTGGCCTTCGCCAACCTCGCACCGGATGACACCGCGGCCGCCGGGCTGCACGCCCTCAATCGCGGCGCGACGCTCGTGGATGCGCGCGCGGCGGCGGCACTGATCACCTCGCTCCCGCAGAATTTGATGGTCGCCGCACGCTCCGGCGACATCGCGATGTACCTGACGGGGCGCACGCCGGTGCGCCGCTCGGGCGACGGCACCACGCCCTTCGAGGGCTGGAACCCCGCGCATGGCTGGTCCGGCTTCGTGCCGTTCGACGCCATGCCGCATGTCGAGAACCCCGCCTCGGGCATCCTCGCGAACGCGAATAACCGGCCCTCGCCACCGGACCATCCGGTGTTCCTCGGCGCGAGCTTCCCCGGCAGCTGGCGCTTCCTCCGCGCCATGGCGTTGCTGCAGGAGCGGCCGCGCCACAGCCCGACCGATTTCGCAGCGATGCAGGTGGACACGCTGTCGCTATTCGCCCGCGCCATCCTGCCCGCCCTCGCCACGATCCCGCGTCCCGAGGGCGGGGCCGGCGCGGCGCTGGACCTGCTGCTGGCCTGGGATGGGCTAGCCAGCGCGGCGCTGCCGCAGCCCCTTATCTTCAACGCGTTCATGGAGCGCTTCGGCCTCGCCGTGATGGCCGCGGCCGGCCTGCCGGAAAACGCCCACGCCCCGAGCCAAGAGTTCCTGGCCGCCGTGCTGGG
>JAQGHV010000065.1 GCA_028288785.1 Rhodospirillales bacterium
CATGCCGGAAGTGGAATACACCGCCTTCCACAAATACAAGGAGATGAAGGACAAGTTCGACTACATGCAGTCCTTCAGCATGGAGAGCAAGCACGAGATCGCCAAGACCCTGGCGGCTTTTGGTGCCTTTACCGAGGGCCTGCAATTATTCGCGTCCTTCGCGATCCTGCTGAACTTCCCGCGCTTCAACAAGATGAAGGGCATGGGGCAGATCGTCACATGGTCGGTGCGGGACGAGACGCTGCACTGCCTGTCCGTCATCCGGCTGTTCCGCACCTTCGTGCAGGAGAATCCGGAGATCTGGACCGAGGACTTCAAGCGCGACCTCTATCTGATCTGCGCCACCATCGTGGACCATGAGGACGCCTTCATCGACCTCGCTTTCGAGCTCGGCGGTGTCGAGGGCCTCGATGCCGCGCAGACCAAGGAGTACATCCGCTTCATCGCGGATCGGCGCTTGCAGCAGCTTGGCCTGCAGCCGCTGTACCATATCGAGAAGAACCCGCTCCCGTGGCTGGACGAGATGCTGAACGCCGTGGAGCACACGAATTTCTTCGAGAATCGCGCGACGGAATACTCGAAGGCCAGCACGGCCGGCACCTGGGAGGAAGCATTCGGCGATGCCGTCTTCACTTCCCCCCAACCCACCGGCGACATCCTCCCCGCCCACCACTGACGGCGGGCCAGTAGCCAAAAATAAAAGAAGAGGGTCCGGGAGAATTCCTTCTCCCGGCCTTCCTTCATTGATCGGACCGGCCTATCTGCCCTCCATGCTCCGTTTCATCCGCCTCATCACCCTCACCCTTGTTCTCGTCCTGGCGGGATTCTGGGCGCTCGCCTGGTTCGGCCGCGCGCCCGGAGAGGGGGTAACGGAAGCATTCATCCGGCGCCTCGCGAGCTTCTCGGGCACCGACATGCCGGCCCCGTCCGCGGGCGGCGTGCAGCTGGCGCAGGTACCACTCGGCGGCCCCTATTCGCTGACCGACCAGACCGGGCGCGCCGTTACCGAGCAGACCTACGCGCAGGGCTTCAGCCTCATCTATTTCGGCTTCACCTTCTGCCCCGATGTCTGTCCGACCGAGCTCGGCGTGATGGCCTCGGCGATGGAGCTGCTCGGCGCCGACGCGGCGCGGGTGACGCCCATCTTCATCACCATCGATCCGGAGCGCGATACCCCGGCGGCGCTCGCCGACTACGTGTCGCGCTTCGATGAGCGCCTGGTTGGGTTGACTGGCACGCCTGAGCAGATCCGTCAGGCGGCGCGTGCTTTCCGTGTGTATTTCGCGAAGGTAACGCCGCCGAATTCATCGCAGTACCTGATGGACCATTCCTCCCTCGTGTACCTGACCGGCCCGGACGGGCGGGTGCGCCAGATCTTCCGCGCCGAGACGGGCCCCGAGGCCATGGCCGCGTCCATTCGCGGACAGTTGCGGCCCCGACAGTCCTAGGCGCCGCACCAAGGGTAATCGGCCGTGGATCACGTCTCCGTATGGCGATGCGAGATGTCGCTAATAGCTCGATCCGCGTTTCGAATTGGGCGTAACCATGCGTTGATTGTGTGCCAGGGCTTTGATACACGGGGCTTCGCGGACCAGCACTTTCAGTGCGAAAAGGTGGTGTTGGCTCGCCCTGACCCTTTCGCGCGCAAGGGGCAAAAATAGAGAATTGATGATCCCCGGCGGCATGACGCACTATGGTTATTGAATACGTGCTCATGTGATGATGTGTCAGCGGTCTTTGACACCTGAAGGTGACAGATGAGTGATGAGACCAATGCGGATGTGGCTGTCCCTGAAGAGCGGAGCGCTGGTCTTGCTCCGCGCCACACGCGACGCCTTTCAGACAAGATCCTGATCGCCTTCCATCACGCCTGCGACCAGGCGGATTACGAGGTCGCTGAAGATCTGTTGCGCATCCTGGAGACGATGTTGACCCGGCGCCCGACCACGCCGGACGGCAATCGCCGCCGCAACATCGAGAGCCTGGTCGCGGCGCACGAGCGCTTGTGGATGCTGAAGCACCCAGAGATCAACCACAGCTGACGGTTAGGGCGCGGCAGGCGTTACGCCCTACGCCTACATCGGAAGTGGTCCGGCCTCGCGCAGGATGGCTTCGGCCGCGGCGGTAAAGGCGTGGTCCGCGCCGTGCAGCGTGAACGGCGGAAGTACGCGCGCCGGCCCGCGCCCGCCGCGCCGCCCCTGTAACAATACCCGCTTCGCGGCGACTCTCTCGCGCGGTGCGAGCGGCAGCAGGCACAGGCTGCCGAATCCGGCTCCACGGAGCGCGGCAATTCCCGCATCGAACCGAGCCGTGGGAAGGATCAACGTGGCGGTACCGCCTATGCAGATTGCTGCGGCGAGGAAGCGGGCCCAGTCGGCCAGCGCGGCACCGTGCTCATGGGTGGCACTTGCGCGAAGCGCCTCGGGAGGCACCGTGCCGCCGGGCCAGTAGGGCGGGTTCGCAAAGCCATGCCTGAACGCTCCGAGTCGCCCACCGAGCGCCCGGTCCGCGACGTCGCCTTCAACTATCGTGGCCACGCAACCATTGGCCTGTGCATTCGCCGTGGCGAGCGCCGCCATCTCAGGCTCACGCTCCAGCGCCAGGATATCGACTCCGGGGATGCGGGCTGAGAGGCAGAGGAACGCAGCGCCGCTGCCGCAACCCGCCTCGATCACGCGATCCCCGGGCCGCGCCGGAATCGCGGCCGCGAGCAGCACGGCATCGAGCCCCGCACGCAGTCCGCGGGCACGCGGTTGGTCCAGCATCACGCGGCCACCGAGCAGGGCATCGCGCGTGGTCTCGATCAATGATCCTCACCCGCCTCGCGCAGGATGCCGCGGGCGCGGACCAAATCCTCGCCCCGCACCGCGAGCCGCCGGGGGAACGCGCCGATCCCGCCCTCGACGGCGCTAATGTGCTGGTCGAGCACAACGCTTTCGATACCGGCATCGGCCAGCAGGGCCTGCAGGAAGCCCAGCCGCACCACGTTGCTCGTCACGACGAGAATGTCCAAAGCCCGCCCCCACAAAGCCACGCCTGTCCGTATTTCAGTGGCTGGGCCGACGGCCCACACTGCCACCGGCGCAGCCTCGGCCGATGTCGCTGTCCGATGTCCGTCAAGCAACCACTCCGACGCTTATGCCCTTGCCGCAATGCCCGACAGGACCACCTTGGCGATGTGCGCCCCACCATGGCGCGGCCGTGTCGCCCTGAGCCAGGCGCACCATCGTCGCCGGCCCGGTGCCTTGCTGCGTGCACGTCTCCGCCGGTATGGTGCGCCCCCTGTTGAGAGGTCAAGCCGCTTGAACGCGCATACCAGGAACGCCGGCGGGGAGGACGCACTCGAAGCGCTCATCACCTTAGTCGGCGCCGATATCGAGGCCTGCAACCAGCTGATCCTTAAGCGCATGGACAGCCCTGTCGCGCTGATCCCGCAGCTTGCTGCGCATATCATTGCGGCGGGCGGCAAGCGGCTGCGGCCATTGCTGACCCTGGCGGCCGCGCGCCTGTGCGGGCATGACGGGGAGCGCCACATCCTGCTCGCCTCCTGCGTTGAGTTCATCCACACGGCGACGCTGCTGCACGACGACGTAGTCGACGAAAGCGCGCTCCGCCGGGGCCAGGCGAGTGCGAATGCGCTGTTCGGCAACAAGCCCTCGGTCCTCGTCGGCGACTTTCTGTTCGCGCGCGCCTTCCAGCTGATGATCGAGGATGGCGACGTCGAGGCCATGCGCATCCTCTCCGAGGCCTCCGCCACCATCGCGGAAGGAGAGGTGCTGCAGCTGATGATCCAGAACGACCTTACCGCGACCGAGGCGCAGTATTTCAACATGATCGAGGGCAAGACGGCGGCGCTGTTCGCGGCTGCCACCGAGCTCGGCGGCGTGGTGGGCAAGCGCCCGGCGGAGGAGTGCGCGGCGTTGCGCACCTATGGCGGCGCGCTCGGCATCGCCTTCCAGCTGATCGACGACGCGCTCGACTATGCGGCCGATGAGCAGGCACTCGGCAAAATGGTTGGCGATGATTTCCGCGAGGGCAAGATCACCCTGCCGGTGATGCTCGCCTTCGCCCGCGGGGATGCGGCGGAGCAGGTCTTCTGGCGCCGCGCGATCGAAGCGCGAAAGCAGGAAGACGCGGACCTCGCCGAGGCGCAGGCGTTGATGGTCCGGCGTGGCGCGCTCGCCGAGACCGTGGATCGCGCGCGGACCTACGGTGATCGCGCGCGCGCGGCGCTGGACATCTTTCCTGACAGCCCGGCTCGGCGCGCGTTGCTCGGCATCGTCGATTTTTGCATCGCGCGAGCGCGCTGACGACGAGCGGCGCGCATCGGTGACGCCCACGCGGAACTGCGTGCCGGCGACGCTGGGCGCTAAGGCCCGCTGAGGAATTGCACCGCGGCGTACTGCGCTGAACGCCCGCGAACCGCGATGCCGAAGCTTCCCGCCCAAAGCACCGACCCTAAACGACGAAGCGTGCCGCCCCCATGCCACGCGGGATCCAGGCCCATTGCGCGGAACGCAGGGACTTGCGCACGGAATGCCCAACAGCTTTAGTTGCGTCGTCGTTATGAGAGAGCGAATGCCTGTCGGGCGACAACCGGGATGGGTTCAGCTCGGGTCAGTCATCGGGTGATTGGGGTTCGTCCAAAGGCGCCCCGGTCGACCAGGGTTGGTCGAAATCCGTCGGCGATGGCGACGGCGGCGCCAAGGACATGGTCGGTGATTCCGGCGTTGGCAGGGGGTTCTCGGACACCGTCACGGAGACCTCGACGCGATCCTGGTTCAGCCGGATCGGCGGCGCCTTCACTGGCGCGCTTGTTGGACTGAACCTCATCCCTCTCGCGTGCTGGCTGATCTTCTGGAACGAGGGCCGCGCCGTCGATACCGCGCGCGCCCTGACCGAAGGCGCGGGCAGCGTCGTGACCGTGGCCGCTGATCGTCCCGCTGCCGCTCGGGAGGGGCCGCTGGTGCATGTGACCGGGCCGCTCGACAGCAGCGCGACGCTGACCGATAGCGACACCGGCGTCACCGTGAAGGGCGCCGTCGCGCTGCATCGCCAGGTCGAGATGTAGCAGTGGCGCGAGACGAGCAGCAGCAGGAGCACCTCCAACCTCGGCGGCAGCCAGACCACACAGACGACCTACGACTACAACCGGGTATGGTCCGACAGCGAGATCGACAGCGGCCGGTTCCGCCAGTCGGGCGGCCATGGCAACCCGGCGATGCCGCTGTCCTCGCGCAGCATGATCGCGCCTGAAGCGAGGCTGGGTGGCTTCCGCCTGGCCGAGCCGCAGCTGCGGCTGCTGCCCGTGACCGAAGCGCTACCGGTCGACGCCGCCACGAGCCGCCCAGTGGCGGGGCGCCGCGCCCACGCGTCGGGGCAGGGGATCTATGTCGGCGGCGATCCCGCGAACCCCTCGGTGGGCGATCTGCGCATCACCTACCAGGTGGCGCGGCAGGCGACGGTTAGCGTCATCGCGCGGCAGGTCGGCGATGGCTTCGCGCCCTGCACGACCAGCAATGGTGAGACGCTAAAGTTGGTCAGCGCCGGGACGAAGACCGCGCCGGAGATGAGCCAGGCGGCCGAGGCAGAGAACAACTTGCTCGCCTGGATCCTGCGCGCGGTCGGCGTGGTGCTGGTCTTCGTCGGCTTCTCGCTGATCTTCGCGCCGCTGCGCGTGCTGGCCGATGTGGTGCCGATCTTCGGCAGCATTGTGGGCTTCGGCACCGGGCTGTTGGCGGGAGTGCTGACGCTGATCGTCGCGCCGCTCGTCATCGCCGTCGCTTGGTTCGTGCATCGGCCACTCACCGCCGCGATCGTGCTTGTGGGCGGCGTGGTGCTTGCCTTTGGCCTGTCGCGACTGCGCCGCGCGCGATAAGTTCCGCCCGCGCTGGCCGTGCCGGCAAGCTGAACCAAGCCTATTTGCGCGCCAGCAGGGCGCGCGACTTGGCAATGACGGCGAGCGCCTCGGCCGTCAGGTCGTATTCGGGTAGCGCGATCGGCGTCGCCCAGGCGACATCCAGCACGTCATCCGCCGCCGCCGCCGTGCCGGAGCGCCAGAGGCCGGTGTAGTCGATGATCGTGTAGTGGAACTGCGCACGCCCCGCCGCGTCGAGCGTGATGGCGTCGATCACAGCGGCCAGGATCAGGGGGCCGGCCTCGATCCCAGTCTCCTCCAGCAACTCGCGTCGCGCGGCGGCTTCGACCGTCTCGCCCAGGTGCTGGGCGCCTCCGGGGAGTGACCAGCGCCCCGCCCGCGGTGGCTTGCCGCGGCGGACGAGCAGGACGCGGTCCGCATCGAAGATCACGCAGCCAATGCCGACCCATGGACGGGTCGGGTGGTCGCGTGGCTCATCGCTCATCCCGGCGGCGCTGCTGGAGCGGGCGCGGCAGGAGCCCCCGGCGCTGCCGGACCTTCTTCCGCGGGCGGCGCCTCGGTCGGCGGTTCCTCCGCGCGGCGCAGGTCGGCCAGCTGTGGCACGAAGGCCTTCTCTTTCCACTGCCCGATCTGGAACGCCCAGCCGCGCCAGCGCGCGTTCAGCCGGGTCGCCTCGTCATCGCCTTCCGCCGCAAAGCGCGCCCAGACCGCATCGCCGTCGCGGGAAACGCGCGCGACCAGGATCAGATTGTCGGTGAGGGTAAAGCGCGACTCGCCGAGATCGGTACCGTGGGCCACCGTGTCGGCGGTGACATCGAGGAAGGTCAGGCTCTCGAAGGCACGCCCGATCTCATCGATGCTGGTCTCGTCCAGCGGCGGAGTCTCGGCGGGCTCGGTGACGCGAAGGGGGGAATCGACTTCTCCTGCACGCGCGAGGTCCAGCGCCGGCGCGTCGGCCCGGCGGATGGCGACGCGCAACACCCGGTCGCGGGGGATTGCCGCGATGCCGCGGTCGAGCCAGAGCGACGCATCGCCATCGATCGGCAGGCGACCCTCGGCGAGCCAGGCTTGGTTCTCGCCGCGGCGACGGATGAAGGCCGCTTCCGGCACATTGCCTTGCGTGCGCACGCGGCGCCGCCCCACGATCAGCTCCGCGATCGGCGCGCCTTGCGCGTTCAGGATGCGCAGGGTGGCGGCGGTGGAACCGGGCTGCGCAGGATCATTCACGCCAAGCCGCTCCAGCAGTTCCGGGTTCGCCGTGCGCGGTTCGGTGAGGCGGAGTTCGGTCAGGCCGGTGAGCAGTTCACGGATGCGGTCGGGCCGCGCGGGGTAGTTGCTGCGCTCCGGAAGTACCCAGGTCTCGCCGACGCGCTGGAGCACGAGGCCATCCGCATTGCGTGTCACCTCGATGCGCGCCGCACCTTGCAGCCGCGCCGCGAGATTGGGGAAGGCGAGTTCCGCGCTGCCGGGCGTGGGTGCCGGGCCCGAGCTCGGCTTCAGCACAAGCGCCGCTCCAACCACGACAATGGCCGCGCCAGCAAGCATCAGAAGGCTGCGTTGGTTCATTGGCTAAAAGCCCTTCGTACACCGGGTACAGGGGCCTGCAGGCTCCTGGTGGGGGAGTTTGAGGGGGCGACGCCCCCTCATGTCTGCTTAGGCCCGCGCCGCCGCACGCCGCCTGGAGCGCAGCACGCCAAGGGCAATAGCGAAGAAGGTGAGCAGCAACGGCACCAGCGCGATGTTCATGGCCCGCAGCATGCTCTCGAGCGACTCGATGTCGCGCCGCAGTTCGAGCTGCACGCCGCGCAGTTCGCGCCGCGTCGCCACGATGTCGGCGCGGGCGCGGTCGATCTCGGCGCGCTGTTCGGTGGTGATGACCGCGCTCGCACCGCGCTCGGCGCCGGCCTGGCCCTGGCG
The DNA here is from genome assembly GCA_028288785.1 of Rhodospirillales bacterium. Classification (GTDB taxonomy): domain Bacteria; phylum Pseudomonadota; class Alphaproteobacteria; order Acetobacterales; family Acetobacteraceae; genus Plastoroseomonas. The sequence continues at coordinate 7,796 of JAQGHV010000065.1, forward strand.
CAATTCGCGCAGGCGCCGCTCGGTCTCCTCAAGGCGGGTCTGCAGCGTGCGTTCGGTCTGGCGGAAGCGCGTCTCCGCCTCGCGGCGGAGGTCGTCGACCATGGCGAAGGGCCGCAGGCTCTCGCCCCGCGAGCGCAGGGACACCAGCGCATCACCACCGGCCAGCGTGTCCGCGACATTCGCGACGAAGGCGCCGTTGTCGCTGATCGGGGTCATCACCTGCTGGCCGAAGAAATCCTGCATGCGGACCCAGAAGCGGTCCTCCAGCAGGTCGGTGTCGTGGATGATGACCATGTTAGCGGGCCCGTCGCTGGTCGCGCGGTGGGGGGGCGTGCCGGCAGGGCGCTCGGGATCCTCGGGCGCGGTGGCGCCGAAAGCGGAGGGCAGGGTGCCGCGGATGCGGGCCGCGATCACGTGGCGTTCGCCGTCGGGCCGGAAGCCAGCCAGCAGCGCGGCCGGGTTCGGTTCGCGGCGGATGGAGGCGGCATCGATCATCATGGCGCGCTCGGAGGAGGAGAGCAGCGGGATGAACTCGATGGTCGAACCCTCGCGCCGGCGCAGCCCGCCGGCGGAGGCGACGGTCACCTGGTTGAGCTCGGCGGTCGCGACCTCGGCCTTATTGATGCTGTCGCCCTGGAGGTTGAACCACGCCGTGTAGTCGACCGCCTGGATGCGGTCGTTCTGCCCGGCACGGACGCGCCAGGCGCCGCGAAGGTCGAGCACGACGCGATCCGCCGGCGCATCCACACCCCAGGCATTGATCAGCCGGTCGAGCGAGGAGGCGGTGGAGGCGGGCGGCGCGCCACCGGCGCTGGGTCGGCCAGCCTGGCCTTCGGAATGCGGGTCGAGGAGCAGGATCAGCTTGCCGCCGCGCATGACGAACTGGTCGACGGCGTACTGCGTCAGGGTCGAAAGGTTCTGCGGATGCGCCAGCAGCAGGATCTGGACGTCCTCGTCGATGTGCCGGGCATCGACGGGGATGTCGCGCAGCGTAAAGAACTGCCGCAGCTGGGTCATGATGGCGAAGGGCTGGCCGCCCTGGCCCGGCGGCATCCCCTGCATCTGGCGCATCATCGCCATCCGCGGGTCGCCGTTCAGCGGCAGCGAGGTCATCACGCCGATCGTGGGGCGGCGGGGATTCGACAGCTCATAGACGAGGCGGGTGAGATCGTATTCCAGGAAGCGCTCGCGCTCCGGCTGGAAGAACGGGATGGTGCGCTCATCATCGAGCAGGTTGGTCCCGGCCAGGCCGAAGTAGACCTGCTCGCCGGACTGGTCGATCGGCACGCCCTGCAGGCCGTAGGCGAGTGCGCGATCCTCCGTCTCGGAGAAAGGTTCCGGGTCGTGGAATTCCAGGCGGATGCGGCCGTTCGAGAGGGAGGCGTATTCCTCCAGCATGGCACGCACGCGCTCGGCATAGGCGCCATAGACCGGGACCGTCGCGCCCAGACGGCGCGCGTAATAGAGGCGCAGCGTGATCGGCTCGGACAGCCCCGCAAGGATGGACCGCGTGCCGCTCGCGAGCGTGTAGAGACGCTGTTCGGTGAGGTCGATCCGTGCGCGCGGCAGCAGCCGGTCGGCAAGGATGTTGACCCCGACGGCGAGCACGAGTGCCGCAATGACGCCGAGGGTGGAATACGCAAGGCGCCTGCGCGCGGGTGTGGCGATGGTGGTGCTCATGGGGTCAGTCGGCCTTGCGATGGTCGAGCACGACGGCGTTGAGGAACAGGAAGAACAGGATGAAGCTCGCGAAGTAGACGATGTCGCGCAGCGCGATGATGCCCCGCGCGAAGCCGTTGAAGCGCTCCGTGAGCGACAGGCCGCGGGCGATCTCGGCCATCAGCGGCACGCGCTGGCTGAGAAAGTCCGTCACGATCGGGCTACCGGCGGCGGCGAAGACGAAGCACACCGCGACGGCGAGGACGAAGGCGATGACCTGGTTCTTGGTCGCCGCCGAGAGCGCCGCGCCGATCGCGAGGTAGGACCCCGCGATCATCAGGCAGCCCGCATAGCCCGCCAGGACCACACCATTATCCGGATTGCCGAGCAGGTTGATCGTCACCCAAAGGGGAAAGGTCAGCGCGAGTGCGACCGCGCAGAACGCCCACGCCGCGAGGAACTTGCCCACCACCGCCTGCCACTGGGTGATCGGCAAGGTCAGCAGCAACTCGATTGTGCCGAGCCGGCGCTCCTCCGCCCAAAGCCGCATGGTCAGCGCGGGCACCAGGAACAGGAACAGCCAGGGGATGAAGTTGAAGAAGGGCGAGAGGTCCGCCTGCCCGCGCGCGAAGAATCCGCCGAGGGTGAAGGTCAGCGCGCCCGACAGCACCAGGAAGATGACGATGAACACATAGGCCACCGGGGTGGCGAAATAGCCGGCGAGCTCGCGCCGCGCGACGATCAGCGTGGGGCTCATGTCAGGCAGCCTCTCGCGGTGCGAGGGTAAGCTCGCGGAACACCTGGTCCAGCGTCTGCCCGGGCCTGATGAGCGCCGCGGGCGGGCTATCCGCCAGGATCTTTCCGCGCGCGATGATGATGGCGCGCGTGCAGACCGCGGCCACCTCCTCGAGGATGTGGGTCGAGATGATGATGGCCTTGTCGGGCGCCATGCGCTGGATGAGGTCGCGCACCTCATGCTTCTGGTTGGGGTCGAGGCCGTCGGTCGGCTCGTCGAGCACCAGGACCGGCGGATCATGCAGCAGCGCCTGGGCGAGGCCGACGCGGCGCTTGAAGCCCTTGGACAGCGTCTCGATCGGTTGCAGCCGCACGCCCTCGAGCTGCGTCTGGCCCATCGCGATGGCGAGCTTCTCGTCCAGCAGGCGGCCGGAGAAGCCACGGATGCGGCCGCAGAAGGCGAGGAAATCGGTGACCGTCATCTCTGGGTAGGTGGGCGCGCCCTCGGGCAAAAAGCCCATCGCGCGCTTGGCCTCGACCGGGTGGGTGGCGATGTCGAACCCCGCGATCCGGGCGGTGCCGAAGGTTGGGGTGACGAAGCCCGCCAGCATTTTCATGGTGGTGGATTTGCCGGCGCCATTGGGGCCGAGGAAGCCCAGGACCTCGCCCTTCGCGACGTTGAAGGAAACATCATCCACCGCGGTGAAGGCGCCGAAGCGGCGGGTCAGGCGCTCGATCTCGATCAGAGCCGGCAAGGGCGGGTAACTCCCGGAGATATACGTGTGGTGCAGGGTTTGGACGGGGTTTGGATCGGGCGCAAGATGGTGCGAGGGGATAGGCCGACCCCGCCGCCGCATCCAATAGACAAATAAAAGAATGGGGCCTTGGGGAAATTCCTTTCCCCAGCCTTGCCTTCACACCAGCTTCGCCTCGAACGGCGGCACGTAGTCCGGCGCCTCGAATTCGATGACCCATAGGTCCGGGTCCCGGTGGACCTGGCGCGCGATATAGGCGTCGGCGTCACGCTCCGGCACCGGGGCCGGACCGGTGCCGCGCATCCAGATCAGGCGGCCCTCGCCATCGCGCGCCTGGGCGAGCACTACGACGCCCTGGCGCCCCAGCAGCGCGCAGAGCACGCCGCCCGCATCCGCGTCGCCCTTGCGGATGACGGTCGCGGGACGGCCAGCGATATCCGACATGCGCGTCGCCATCGAGACCCAGAGGCCAGCCTTCACACGCGCTTCCATGCCGGGGAAATGCGCGCCAGGGCCGAACGGCGCAAGCCCTCTCGCAGGACAGCCCGGTCGCCCCTCTTGCCCCCGGCGCCACGCCGCGCGAGATAGCCGGGACAGGATCGAGGGTTGGGCGATGGCGGAAAAGAAGCTCACGGACGGCCAGCGCGCCTATGAGGCGAAGCGCGCCGCGAGGGCGGGCATGAGCCTGGAGAAGTGGCTGGCCGGCAAGGAGAAGCGCGAGCGCGCCGAGGCGGAGGCCGCAACCAAGGCCGCCCGCTCCGCGACGGAGGAGGTGCAGCCCAAGAAGACCGGCTTCTTCTCCCGGCTGATGGAAAAGGTGACCAAACCCCTCTGAGTGCTGCGGCTCACAACATCCTTAGCAGTGTACCGTCGCGGCGGATCGTGTGGTGGAACACCGCGGCTCCGATATGGGTCGCGAGCAGGAAGGCGGTCAGGTAGCCGCCGATCATGTGGATCGTGGTGAACACCTTCGCGATGGTCTCGTGCGTGTCCATGAATTTTGGCAGGTCGAAGATGCCGAGATAGGCCGTCGCACCCTGCAGGGGAAAGCCCCAGGCATTGGTGGCGATGAAGCCCATGATCGGCTGGATGATGAGCATCGCGTACAGCGCGTGGTGCACAAAACCGGAGGCCCGGCGCATGAGCACCGGCAGGTGCGCGGCCGGTGTCGGCGGCGGGTTGAGCCGGCGCCACAGCAGCCGCAGGATCGCGACGAACAGGATGGTGAGGCCGGCCGATTCATGGATCGCGTAGGCCGTGTATTTGATGGCGTTCTCGTCCCGCTCGGTGATGTATTTCAGCAGGAAGCCGGCCGGCAGCGCGATGAGCATGAGCAGCACCGTGACCCAGTGAAACAGCTTCGCGATGGTGCCGTACTGGCCATCGGGGTGCGTCGCATCCGTCCCGCGCACCGGCGTCACCATGCTCGTGTCCATGCGCGCTCTCCTTCACTGGGCGACCATGTAACGCGTATGGCATAGGCTTTTGCAATGATCGCGGCGCATGCGGATTGGAGCACTGATCCGCGCAAGCGGTGGATGACGGTCGCGCGGCTCGGCGCCGGCGGCTGGCGCGCGGAGGCACCTCGCCCGGTTGGTGACCCGCATGTCATGCTGGCCGACCTGCTCGCCGACGGTGCGCCGGTCGCGCTCGGCCTGGACGTGCCGCTCGGCATTCCCCGTGACTACGCGGCACTCGCCGGCATCGCGGAGTTCCCCACATTCCTGCGCGGCCTGGTCGATCGCCCGGGCTTCTTCGCGGTGAGCGCGGCACTCGGCACCGTGGGCCTCGGGTGCCCGTTCTATCCGGCGCGCGGGGCGCGCGGCATGACGCGGGCTTCGCATGCGGAGGCGTTGGGCCTGGACAGTCCAGCCGCCCTCAGCCGCTGGTGCGACCGTGCTACGGCGGAGCGTCCGGCCGGCGCGCCGGTGTTCTGGACGCTGGGTGCCAACCAGTCCGGCAAGGCGGCCATCGCGGCCTGGCGGGATTGGCTCGCGCCGGCGCTCGTGTCTGGCGTGCCGATCAGGCTGTGGCCCTTCGAGGGCGCGCTGCACGGGCTGCTCGCACCAGGTGTCGCGGTGCTGGCCGAGGTCTATCCGGCGGAAGCGCTGCGCCATTGCGGGCTGCGGATGGGCGGCAGCAAACGCTCCCAGCTCGACCGCGCCGCCTTGGCGGAACCGCTCCTCGCGGTGATGGTGGCGCGCCGGGTCGCACCTGATCGAGCGCTGGTTGCTGCCGTGCGCGACGGCTTCGGGCGCGACGCCAGGGGCGAGGATCGCTTCGATTCGCTGATCGGCCTGCTCGGCCTGATCGGCGTGCTCGACGGCCTGCGCCCCGATTTCGTGCCCGATGATCCCGCTATCCGCAGTGTCGAGGGCTGGGTGCTCGGCCAGTCTGCCCTGCCGCGCACATCGGAGGCGGTGGCTTTGCCGCGGGCGGGTTAAGGGGCAGAGTGCGGCAAAACAAACCCTGGAACCGCCCCCATGCACATCGGCCGCTTTCCCCGCATCCGCCTTGGCCATTCCAACACGCCGCTGGAGTTCATGCCGCGCCTGACTGCGGCGTTGGGCGGCCCGGACCTCTGGATCAAGCGCGACGACTGCACGGGCCTCGCGACCGGCGGCAACAAGACGCGGAAGCTCGAATTCCTGATGGCCGAGGCCGTGGCGCAAGGTGCGGACACGGTGCTGACCCAGGGCGCGGTGCAGTCGAACCACGCGCGACAGACGGCGGCGGCGGCGGCCAAGCTCGGCATGGGCTGCGAGCTGCTGTTCGAGAACCGCGTCCAGGACGCGGATGCTAATTACCTCACCGGCGGCAACGTTTTCCTCGACTCGCTGTATCGCGCCAAGACCCGGAATTACCCGGGCGGCACCGACATGAACGCGGCCCTGGCCCAGGTGGCCGAGGAGCTCACCCAGGCGGGCAAGAAGGTCTACGTCATCCCCGGCGGCGGATCGAACCCGGTGGGCGCGCTCGGCTACGTGCTCTGCGCGACCGAGATCGCGCAGCAGGCTAATGAGATGGGGCTCCGCGTGGACCGCGTGGTGCACGCGACGGGCTCGGCGGGGACGCAGGCGGGTCTGGTCGCGGGCTTCGCGGGCTTCCGCTCGGGCATTCCCGTGCACGGCTTCGGCGTGCGGGCGCCGAAGGAGACGCAGGAGGCCAACGTGTTCAAGCTGGCCGAGAAGGTGTGCGACCTGCTGGGCATCCCCGGCGCGGTGCAACGCTCCGATGTGGTGGCCGACTGCAACTACGTCGGCGCCGGCTACGGCATCGCGACGCCCGGCATGATCGAGGCCGTGCGCCTGGTGGCGGAAACGGAAGCGGTGCTGCTGGACCCGGTCTATTCGGGCAAGGGCATGGCCGGGCTGATCGACTACTGCCGCCGCGGCATCTGGAAGAAGGGCGAGAACATCGTCTTCCTGCACACCGGCGGCCAGGCAGGGTTGTTCGCGTATCAGCGCACCTTCGAGGCCGCGGCCTGAGGGTCGCGGTCACGCAGAATGACCGCTTCTATTTCTGTTCCCTCAGGTGGCGGGCGCCGCCTACGGCGGCTTGCCTCGTCGGACGACCGGCGTTCGCCCATTCGGGCTCGCGGCCCGCCTAGCGAGCCGAGGTGCACGAACGGGCGCCCCAGGCAGCGCCGGGCGACTGAGGGCACATGAATAGCGCAACCAGCTCTCCCGGTTAACGTTGCATGCGCATCGCGGGAGATCGCCGGATGCGCAACTTGTGGGCTCTCTTGCAGGATGCAGGCGATGGCTTCATCGCCGACGAGGTCCTCACGCGCGCGGCATCCATCGCCTACTTCACGCTGTTCTCCATTGGTCCAATCGTGTTCATCACGACCGGCCTGGCAGGCGTGATCTTCGGCCATGCCCAAGTGGACGCAGCACTGCTGGAGCAGCTGCGCGGGATGGTCGGCGATCAGGCCGCCGTCGAGGTGCGCGGCATGGCGGAGGGCGCCCTCGGCGAGGCGCGCGGTGGCTTGGCGCTGGCGATCGGCGCGGGCACGCTTTTGCTCACCGCCTCGGGGGCCTTTGGCGCGTTGCAATCCGCACTTAACGCCGTGTGGAAGACCGAGGCTCCGGCGGCCGCGACCGTGCGCGAGACCATAACCCGCTTCGTGCGCGCGAAGGCGGCGGCCCTGGGGCTGGTCGCCACCACGGGCTTCATCCTGATCACCTCGTTGGCGATCAGCGCGGTGATTGCGTCATTGGGGGATTGGCTCAAGCGGGCAATGCCGGGCGGAGCGATCCTCGCCGTCACGCTTGACATCGGCGTCTCGCTCATCGTGCTGAGCCTGCTTTTCGCGGCCATCTACAAGGTGTTGCCGGACCGCCGTCTGGCGTGGCGCGACGTGACGCTCGGCGCGGTGGTGACAGCACTTCTGTTCATCGCCGGCAAGACGCTGATCGCGGCCTATGTCGGCGGCAGCGCCGTCGCCAGGGGTTTTGGCGCAGCCGGCACGCTCGTGGTGGTGTTGGTGTGGCTGTATTATTCTTCGGTCATCTTCCTGGCCGGCGCCGAGCTGACCCGCGCTTGGGCAAGTCAACACGGTTCGCGCCAGAACCATCCGGTTCCCGCGCAGCCGGCCGAGGCCGCCGAGATCGACCGTCAGCGCCAAAGCAACAACGGGGCGGGCGACCACCCGGAAGACCCAACTCCGGCCCGTCAGGCTGGCGTGTAGCAACCCGCGGCTTCAGCGGCCTGGGTGGCGAGCGCGACGAGCATTTCCATCGTCGGCGTCGGCACCCCCGCCTCACGCCCCAGGCGCAGCGGAAGTCGCAGCAGTGCCTCGACCTCCATCGGCCGCCCGAGCTCCAGATCCTGCAAAATCGAGGGCTTATGCGCGATGCCGGCGCTGCGCTTGATCCGCGCCTCCGCCGGCGTCGCGAGGTCATGGCCGAGCGCCTTGGCGATCGCCGCACCTTCCTCAGCCAGCCGAAGCGCCACGGCATACAGCACCGGGTCCTTGAGCGTCGTCGCCATGTCCTTGCGCGACAGCAGGCACAGCGGGCCGGAGGTGAGGTTGCCCATCAGCTTCCCCCAGATCCGATGCCGGATATCGTCGACCACGGGGCAGGGCATGCCGCCCGCCTCCATCGGTTCGGCGATCGCCTTGGCGCGGGCGGAGATCGTGCCATCCGGTTCGCCCAGGTAGACGCGTATATCGGCGTGCTCGGAAATCACCACCCCAGGCGAGGCGACGTGACAGGCGGAATAGACGACGCCACCGATCGCGCGCTCGACCCCGATGGCGTTGCGGATCGCATCGTGGGGATCGACTTCAGGCAGCCGGCGGCCATCCATCGGGCCGCCATGCTTGTCGAAATACCACCAGGGAATGCCGTTCATGATAAAGGCGACGGAGGTGTCGGGGCCGAGCAGGGGGCCGATGCCGGCCGCCACGCTCGGCAAGGCCGGCGCCTTGGTCGTCACGATGACCGCATCCTGCGGGCCGAGCTCCTCGGCCGAAGTGGCCGCATGCGGGCGCGAATGGAGGATGCCATCGAAGGCATGGACGGTAAGGCCGTTGGCCTTGATCGCCTCGAGGTGCGTGCCGCGGCCGATCACCGAAACCTCGGCACCGCCCTTCGCGAAACGCGCGGCGAGGTGACCGCCGATGGCGCCGGCGCCGAAGATGCAGATTTTCATATGGTGCCCTTTGGAGAAGGAAGCGCGGGGGAAAAAATTCCCCCGGACCCCTTTTTTTATTTTTGACTATTGGTGCTGTAGGCGCAACCGGGGTTCGACTGGGGCATGAGTGCTTCACTCCTGCGTATCCGTGGAAGGCGCTGCCGAGGGCGCGCGATGCCGATAGGACCGGCCACTGTCCATGACCGTCGATGTCAGCCGCGAAAGCGGCGGCGCATGTTGGCGAGAGCCACGGACAGGCCGCCGCCGGCAAAATAGCGAGTGCGGAAATCACGCACGGATTGCTTGGCCCGCGCGATGGTGCGGCGCGCCGCCTGCCAGATGGGCGACGCGTCGAGGTACGCGTGCGCGCGGGCCAGCAGGCGCGTCACCACACCATGCAGGCGCACGAACAGGGGAAGCTCCAGCAGGCGCGGCTCGGCGATGGTGTAGAGCCGGGCTGAAAACGCACTGCCCACCATCTTGGCCGCGATGATCACTGCGACACCGGTGATGGGATGGCCCGTGCCGATCAGCCAAAGCGCGGTGAGCTTTACCGGGATGAGCAGCCCGATTGGGATCAGGAACAGGGCCAGCACCGACCGCGCATCCAGCCGTGGCACCAGGCGCTCGAACGCCGCCAGGATCGGAATGCGCGCGAGAACCCCTCCGAGCGCGCGCGCCCAACGCCAGATCGTCTCCTCGAACAGGACGACGGCAAAGGCCAGGACCAGCAGCGGGGCGCGGATCATGGGCGAAGCCTAGGGTGTCCGGCCCAGCGCCGCCAGCATTGCGGCACCGGCGGCGGCGAAGCGGTCCACGATACGAGCGCCATGGGCGGGGTTGGCGGAGCGCGCATCGGCGGCCTGCACGCCGCCATCGGCGATCTCGGCCACCGTGATCGGCACCGCGAATTCCACGCCTTCGCAGGCGACGGTGCCGAAACCGGTCACCGGCAGGCCGAGGAACGGGATCGCCGGCGACCGCGCACGCGCCTTCGCCGGGGCGCACAGCGCAGGCAGCAGGTGCATCGCCACCGATGCGATTGGATCGCCACCATGACCGAGCGCTTCCGCGGCACCTCCCAGCTCCCGCTGCCAGGGACCGGCGACCTTCCACAGATGCAAGGTCGCGATGATGGCGCCGTGCCGCGCGCGCATGACACGCGCGGCGGCATCGACCGCGGCGATCGAGCCGCCATGGCCATTCACGATCATGATGCGGCGCGTTCCGCTGCGTAGGAACGCCTCCGCCATCTGCACCACGACGGCCTGCAGCACGTCATTCGTCAGCGAGACGCCACCGCGCACGCCGGCGAAAAAATCCTCGCCGCCAAAAGGGATCGGCGGCGCGATCAGCGCGTCGTCGCTGGCCTCCATCGCCGCCTCCGCGATGCGGTCGGCGATCAGCTCGGCGATCAGATAGTCGCCCATCGGCAGGGCGGGGCCGTGCGTCTCGGTGCTGCCCATCGGCATGAGGACCGCTGCCCCGGCGGCGAGCCTGTCGGAGACGACCGGCGCGGTGAGGCGCGCAATGCGGTGACTGCTCAAGCGAGCAACTCCAGCGCCGCGCGCGACAGCGCCTGCACGCCGTACCCGATGCAGGCTTCGTCGGGCTGGTAGTGGGCATTGTGCAGCCGGTCGTCGCGCCCTGGCGCGCCGGCGCCGATGCGCAGCTGGAAGGCGGGTGCGAGTGCGGCGAATTGGGAGAAATCCTCCGCGCCCATCGAGGCTTCGCCCTCATGCACCACATCGCCGAATTGCGCGCGCACCGCGGCGATGGCGGGGGTCAGCACGCGGTCGTCATTCACCAGCGGCGGCACCTTGCGCACGTAGTCAAGCGTGCAGCCCACGCGCATGCCGAGCGCGATGCCATCCGCCAAGCGCCGGATGGCGGCCTCGGCCGTGTCGCGCGCCGCCGCGTGCAGCGTGCGCACGGTGCCCTTCAGGTGCACCCGCTCGGGGATGATGTTGTAGGTGGTCCCCGCTGTGAACTGGCCGATGGTGATGACGGCCGGGTGCAGCGGCTTCACCTCCCGGCTCACCACGGTCTGCACCTGGCCCACGAAGGCGGCCGCCGCGACGATGGGATCGATCGCCGCGTAGGGGTGCGCGGCATGGCCGGACTTGCCCTGCACGATCAGGTCGAAACTGTCGGAGGCCGCCAGCGAGGCACCGCGCACATAACCAAAGGTGCCCACGGGCATGTCCGGGTGGTTGTGGAAACCGAGTGCGAGATCGATGCCCTCGCCGGCGCCGTCACGGATCATCGCCGCGGCACCTTCGAGGATTTCCTCGGCGGGCTGGAAGATCAGCCGGATGCTGCCGGCAAAACTCGGCGCGCGTTCGCGCAGGATGGCGGCGACGCCGAGCAGCGTCGCGGTGTGGATGTCATGGCCGCAGGCGTGCATCTGGCCATCGGTGTCCGACGCGAAGGGCAGCCCGGTCTCCTCATGGATCGGCAATGCGTCCATGTCGGCACGGATCGCGAGCACCGGGCCGGGCCGCCCACCCTCGATCGTGCCGACCACGCCGGTGCCGCCGACACCGGTGCGATGCGGAATGCCGAGGCGCGCGAGTTCGCCGGCGACAATGCTCGCGGTGCGGGTCTCCTGGAAGGCGAGTTCGGGGTGGCTGTGAATGCTGCGGCGCAGCGCAATAAGGTGCGGTTCGATTGCGCAAACCGCGTCCCGCAAGGCCATTTGGGGATCGTTGAGCAACATGGTGGTGATCTCCAGCGGGGTGTGCGCAATTTTCTAGCACGAACCTTAGGTGACGTTGGCTCCATGACAAAGCTAACGGCTTGCTCGCGCATGAAATGCCATGCAATACCGGCGTAAGGCCTCCGGGAGGAACAAGTTCGGTGCGGTTTGCCGGGACAACGCGACGTCGCAGTGTGATCGTGGGATTGAGTGCGCTTGCCGTGCTCGGTCAGCCCGCGCTTGCGCAGGCGTGGCCCGCGCAGCCGATCCGCGTCGTTGTGCCATATGCGCCCGGCGGCACCACTGATCTCGTCGCCCGCCTGGTCGCGCAGGGGCTGGGCGAGCGTCTTGGCCAACCGATCATCATCGAGAACCGGCCCGGCGCCGGCGCCATGGTTGGTAGTGAATTCGTGGCCCGCGCGGCGCCGGACGGATACACGCTGGTGATGTCCAACATCGCGAGCCACGCGATCAGCCCCAGCCTCTATCCGGCGAACACCGTGCGCTACAATGCGGTGCGCGATTTCACCCATGTCGCGCTGCTCACCTCCAACCCCTCGGTCTGGGTGGCGCATAATGGTTCGGGCATCACCGACCTCGCGACGCTGCGTACACGTGCGGCGGCGGGGCAGGGCCTCGATGTCGCGAGTTCCGGTGCCGGCTCCTCGAACCACATGCTCATCGTGCAGCTCGCGCAGCTTGCCGGCATCACGCTGCACCACATTCCCTTCCGCGGCGCGGGGCCGGCGATGACGGCTGTCATCGCGGGGCAGGTGCCGCTCATGTCGGACAGCCTGCCCTCGGCGGCGGCGCATATCCGCGGCGGCAGCGTGCGCGCCATCGCCATGTCGTCCGCGCGACGCCACGCAACCTTTCCGGACGTCGCGACCTTCCGCGAACAGGGGCTCGATCTGGTGGGCGACAGCTGGTTCGGCCTTTCGGGCCCGGCCGGCATGCCGGCGGCGATCGTCACCCGGCTAAATTCCGAAATCCGCGCCCTTCTCGATACCGCTGACATGCGCGCCCGTTACGCCGAGTTCGGCGGCACGCCGGGTGCGCTCGATGCGGATGGCTACACGCGTTTCGTCACGGAGGAATTCGCCCGCTGGGCGCCGGTGGTACGAGCCTCCGGCGCTGAGGCGGGCTGATGCGTAATTGGTTCAGGACAGGGACGGGGCACGTTCCGGCATGAGGGATTTGGAATGAAGATCAACACCAAGGACTTGCTCTCGGGCATCATCCTTATTCTGTTTGCCGTGATTGGCTACTGGCTGAACCAGGACCACGCCCTGGGTACCGCCCGTCGCATGGGTCCGGGCTACATGCCCATGCTGACCTTCGTCATCCTTGTGGGGATCGGCGGGATCGTGTTCCTGCTGGCGCTGTTCAGTGGGCCCAATCCGCTCGAAAACTGGACGCGAGGGGAAATCCTGGCAGTTCCAGCCGCGATTATTGCCTTCTTCGCAACCTACTTCATCGTCGCTGGGCTCAATATCTTTCAGGGCAACTACTACGTCCTTGGCAGCGCGATATTCGTCGCCTGCCTGGTGTTGGCGATTCCGCCAGGGTGGCGCGCGTTGGGCCTCGTGCATGCCGGGTTCTCCCTGTTCGGGTTGTTACTCGAACAGGGCGGCCTGATGCTGGCGCTGGTGGGCTGCATAGTTGTCTCCTCCGTTGCCGACCCCGACCACCGGCCGAAGGGTGTGCTTGGGATGATCATCTTTCTCTGCGTGCTGTGCTGGTGGGTGTTCATCAAGGAACTTGATATCCGCGTGAACGTTTGGCCGCAGTTCCTGTGATCCGGGCGAAGCAATAAGGAAATAATGCCATGGAATTGCTGATTAACAACCTGGGTCACGGGTTTGCTGTCGCGCTGACGGTGAACAATATCCTGTTCTGCCTGCTCGGCTGCCTTATCGGAACTGCGATCGGCGTGCTGCCCGGCATTGGGCCGGTGGCAACGATCTCACTGCTTCTGCCCATTACCTTCGGACAGCCGGCGACAACCGCCATCATCATGCTCGCCGGCATCTACTACGGCGCGCAGTATGGCGGCTCGACGACAGCCATCCTGCTGAACCTTCCAGGCGAGGTGAGTTCGGTCGTCACCACGCTTGAAGGCTACAAAATGGCGCGCAATGGGCGCGCTGGCGCGGCGCTCACAATCGCCGCACTCGGCTCCTTCTTCGCCGGCACGTGTGCGACCATTCTCGTCGCGGCCTCGGGGCCGCTGCTGACCTCCGTGGCGCTGTCCTTCGGGCCGGCCGATTACTTCTCGCTCATGCTGCTCGGCTTGATCATCTCGGCGGTGCTGGCGCAGGGCAGCGTGCTTAAGTCGATTGGCATGGTGGTCCTCGGCGTGGCGCTTGGCCTGGTTGGCACCGATGTGCAGACCGGCCAGCAGCGCTTCACCTTCGGCGTTCCGGAACTGTCGGATGGCGTGGGCTTCGTCTCCCTCGCCATGGGCATGTTCGGCATCGCGGAGATCATCTTGAACCTCGAACGGCCTGAACAGCGCAGCGTGCTGGCGGCCAAGGTCGGCAGCCTGTTCCTCACCAAGGAGGAATTCAGGCGGGCGGTGCCCTCGGTGCTGCGCGGCACCTTGGTCGGCTCCATGCTGGGCATTCTGCCCGGCGGCGGCGCCGCGCTCTCCTCCTTCGCGTCCTACATGATGGAGCGGAAGATGTCGCGCGGCCGGCACGAGTTCGGCAATGGCGCGATCGAGGGTGTTGCCGGCCCGGAGAGCGCCAACAACGCCGCCTCGCAGACCTCCTTCATCCCACTGCTCACGCTGGGCATCCCGGCCAACGCGGTGATGGCGCTGATGGTAGGCGCACTCATCATCCAGGGGATCCAGCCGGGCCCGCGCATGGTCGAGGCGCAGCCGGACCTGTTCTGGGGCCTGATCGCCTCGATGTGGATCGGCAACCTGATGCTCCTCGTCATCAACCTGCCGATGATCGGCATGTGGGTGAAGCTGTTGCAGGTTCCCTACAAGTATCTGTACCCCTCGATCCTCGTGTTCTGCGCGATCGGCGTCTATTCGATCAGCAACAACGTGTTCGACGTGTACCAGACGGTGTTGTTCGGCTTCGTGGGCTATATCTTCAGCAAGCTGAAGATGGAGCCGGCGCCCTTGCTTATCGGCTTCGTGCTTGGGCCGATGATGGAGGAACACCTGCGCCGCGCCATGCTGCTCAGCCGTGGCGACGTGATGGTCTTCGTCGAGCGCCCGATAAGCGCCTCGATGCTGGCGATCGGCGCGGTCGCGATGATCGCGATGATGTTGCCCTCCCTGCGCAAGGGCAAGGACAAGGCGCTCGCGGAATAGCGAGCAACCCGCGCCTTTATTTTCGGGTGCGGCAAGTGTTAGGAAACGAAGAAGGGTTCGGGGCATTGCGTCTCCGAACTCTTTTCTTTGTGAGAAGCACCATGATCCTTCCTGTCATCCTTTCCGGCGGTTCCGGCTCTCGGCTCTGGCCGCTGTCACGCGAGAGCTACCCTAAGCAGTTCTGGCCGCTCGTTTCGGAGCGCCCGATGCTCGAGGAGACCGCGCGCCGCGCCGCCGGCGAGGCCTTCCACCCCCCCATGGTCATCTGCAACGAGGCGCACCGCTTCCTGGTGGCCGAGCAGCTGCGCGCGATCCCGGGTGCCAGGATCGTGCTGGAGCCGGTGGCGCGGAACAGCGCCCCCGCCATCGCCGTCGCGGCCCTGCTGGCCGACGAGACGCATGGGCGGGACACGCTGCTCTGGCTGATGGCCGCCGATGCCGCGATCGATGATGTCCCGGCGTTGCACGCCGCGCTGGCGCACGCGGAGACAGCCGCCCGCAACGGCCTGATCGTCACGTTCGGCATGGCGCCCACCGCTGCCGAGACGGGCTACGGCTACATCGAGAAGGGTGCCGTCCTTCCAGACGTGCCCGGCGTCTTCCGGGTTGCGCGCTTCATCGAGAAGCCGGATGGCCCTACCGCCGCGCGCCTGGTCCTCGGTGGCCAGCACTGGTGGAATTCGGGGATGTTCGTCGCCACCGCCGCGACCCTGCTCACCGAGCTCGAGACCCACGCGCCCGATGTGCTGGCGGCCGCCCGCGTCGCCGTCGCCGGCGCCACGCGCGACCTGGATTTCGTTCGCCTGGAGCCCGGCGCCTTCAAGCAGGCACCCTCGATCTCGATCGACTACGCGGTGATGGAGCGCACCGCGCATGCCGCGGTGGTGCCCGCCGCGATCGGCTGGTCCGACCTCGGTTCCTGGGCATCGCTATGGGAAGTGCTGCCAAAGGACGCCTCCGGCAACGTGGTCGACGGCCCCGTCGAGCTGTTCGATGCCGAGCGCTGCCTGGTGCGCAGCGAAGGCATCCTCACCGGCGTCGTGGGCCTCAAGGACGCCGTCATCGTGGTGACCGACGACGCCGTGCTCGCGATGCACCGGGACTGCGCACAGGACGTGAAGAAGCTGGTCGAGCGCCTCAAGGCTCGCGGCCGCGCCGAGGCCACCGAGCACCGCCGCGCCTACCGCCCCTGGGGCCATTATGAAGGCGTGATCCACGGGGAGCGCTTCCAGGTGAAGCGTATCGTGGTTCGCCCCGGGGCCCGCCTCAGCCTGCAGAAGCACTTCCACCGTGCCGAGCATTGGGTGGTGGTGAGCGGCACGGCGCTGGTCCAGCGCGACGCCGAGCAGATCCTGCTGCGAGAGAACGAGAGCGTCTATCTCCCGCTCGGCTGCATCCACCGGATGGAGAATCCGGGCATGATCCCCCTGGTCCTGATTGAGGTACAGTCGGGCAGCTACCTCGGCGAAGATGACATCGTGCGCTTCGAGGACAATTACGGACGGAGCTGATCCATGACGGCGCAACAGGATCACGTCGCCCGCACCGTCGCGCGGGCCCGCCAGCGCCGTCGTGCAAAGCCTTCCGATCCGCCGGCCCTCGGTGCGCGGCTATCCGATGGGGTCGCCGCGCTCGTGGGCTCGTGGCGCTTCATCCTGGTCCAGTCGGTGCTGCTGGTGTCCTGGATCGTCGGCAACGCGATCATCGGCGGCAGTGCCTGGGACCCCTATCCCTTCATCCTGCTGAACCTGATGTTGAGCTTCCAGGCCGCCTACACCGCGCCCATCATCATGATGAGCCAGAACCGGCAATCCGAGGTCGACCGGCGCCGGGCCCTGGCCGATTACCAGGTCAACCTCCGCGCCGAGGCTGATATCACCCTGCTGCACCAGAAGATCGACCTGCTGCGCGAACAGCAGATGCTGGAACTCACGACCATGCTGCGCGAGGCGCTGCGGCGCATCGACCGGCTGGAAGCACCGGACGCGCCAGGCCTTACCTAACCGTCCAGCCCTTCCCTAACTGCCAATCTTTCAGGCATGGAGGGTGAATGGCCCTTGTCGAAGCAGTCCTTGCCCTCATCGCAGTCTGCATCGGCTTCGCGTTGATTGCTCAGCGTTCCCGGCTTCCCTACTCCGTCATCCTGGTGGTTGGCGGCATGGCCATCGCCTTCATCCCAGGCATGCCGCAGATCGAGCTCGACCCGCAGATCGCGCTGGCGTTCTTTCTGCCGCCGATGCTGCAGGCGAGCGGCTACCGCACGGATTGGCGCGACTTTCGCACGAACCTGCGCCCGATCCTGCTTCTCGCGGTCGGCGCGGTGCTGTTCACCACGGCTTGCGTCGCGATCGTCGCCCGCATCCTGATCCCCGAGCTGCCCTGGGCGGCAGCGATCGCGCTCGGCGCCATCGTCGCACCACCCGATGCCGTCGCGGCATCCTCGATCCTGCAGCGGCTGCGGCTGCCGCGGCGTCTGGTCGCGGTGCTGGAGGGCGAAAGCCTGATCAACGACGCCTCCGCGCTCGTGCTGTATCGATTCGCGGTGGCTGCGATGGTCACCGCCTTCAGCCCGTGGGAGGCGGCGGTCGCCCTCGTGCTGGTGGCCGGCGGCGGCGTCGCGATCGGTTGGGTGGTCGGCCGCGCGGCGATCTGGATCATCCCCCAATTGCGCGATACGCTGCTGGAAACGGCCGCGACCTTCGTGGTGTGCTTTGCCGTCTTTCTGGCCGCCGAGGCCGTGCACGCTTCAGGCGTGATGGCGGTCGTCACCGCCGGCATCATGCTGGGCCGGGCGTCGCACACCAAGCTATCGGCGCGGACACGCCAGGAAACGCGCGTGGTGTGGGGATTCCTGGAATTCATCCTGAGCAGCCTGGTCTTCATCCTGATTGGGATGCAGCTGAACGCCATCCTCGACCGCCTTGACGCCTATACGCCACTCACGCTGATCGGCCTCACGGCGGGGATCTCGCTGGTCCTGATCGTCTCGCGCTTTGTCTGGATCATACCGGCGGTCTGGTTGCCGCGACTGATCCCGAGCGTTCGCCGTGCCGACCCGCGGCCGCCCTTCAGCCACACGATCGTGCTGTCCTGGGCGGGGATGCGAGGCGTGGTGTCGCTTGCCGCAGCACTCGCGCTGCCGATCGGCTTTCCCGCCCGCGACCTGCTGATCTTCCTGGCCTTCGGCGCCATCCTCGCCACACTTGTTGTCCAGGGCACCACGCTGGAGTGGGTGATCAAGCGCGTGGGCGTCGAGGAGCAGCGCAAGACGCGGATGGGGTGGGAGGAGGCGGCCGCTCGCACGATGGTGGCGCAGGCCTCGCTGGCCCGCCTCATGGCGCACGCCGACGACCCGCTCGATGGCGCCATCGCACAGGACATTTTGCCAGAGTACCGCGATAACGTGCGGCTGCTGGACGGCATCAGCCAGGGCGCTGTCGCGGCCGAGCGGACCTCGCGGCTGCAGTTGCGGCTAGAAGCCTTGCAGCATGGCCGCGCGCGACTGCTGCGCCACCACCGCGAGGACGGGCTGGACGACGAGCTGCTGCAGCGCATCGGGCAGGAGCTGGATCTCGAGGAACTGCGCCTGCGCCGGCTGCTCGGCGCTTCCGAGGAGTTTTAGGATGAGCACGCTGTCCCAGGCGCTGGAGGATGCACGGCGCGGATTGCTCGACCTCTCCACGCGCAATCGCCTGCTGGCATTGCCGAAGCCGGGCCGGTCGCGCGGCGTCGTCATCCTCGATGACGAGGATGCGGATGCGCTGGTCGCGAAGCTGCGCGAAGGCGCGGCATTCAGCTTCGAAGCCGTGGCGGATTCTGCAGCCGAGGAGCCTGCCGCCGCACCGCCACCGCCAGCCGGGAAGCCTCGGCGCGCGCGCAACACCGCCAGCGCCAAGGCGGCGGGCGTCTCCAGCGCCGACGCCGCCGCGACACGGGAGGCTTGGCAGGCCGACACCAAACTGCGGGTGCGGATGCCGGCGGAGGACCTCGCGCGGCGCCTCCGCGACATCATCGGTGACGCCCGGATCGCGCGCGAGGAATCCGGCATCGCGACCCTCTACCTCGCGATCGGCGCGCTCGCCTGGCGCGACGCAGCGACGCCTGAGACCGAGCGCTTGGCCCCGCTTGCATTGCTGCCCATAACGCTGGAGCGGGAAGGGGTCTCCCAGGTCTTCCGCCTCCGCGCGGACGTGTCCGAGGTGTCGGAGAACCTGTCGTTGCGCGAGATGTTCGCCGCGCAATACCGCTTGGCGCTGCCCGACTTCGATGCCGAGACCTATGACCCGACCAAATGGGCGGAGGCGGTTGCCGGCGCCATCGCCGGCCAGCCGCAATGGCGGGTCGAGGCGGATGCGCTGGCGGTCGGCCTGTTCTCCTTCGCCAAGTTCCTGATGTGGCGCGACCTCGACCTCGCCGCCAATCCCGGGGTGCTCACCCATCCGCTGATCCGCGCGCTAGTGGGGGGAGAGGCGCTGGAAGCCGGTGCCGGGAGCTTCCCCGACGACACGGATGTGGACGCGACCATTCCGGTCGAGCGGCTCGACCATGTGATGGATATGGATGGCAGCCAGGCCCTCGCGGTGGAGGCGGTTCGGCGCGGCGGGCACCTGGTCATCCAGGGGCCGCCGGGCACGGGCAAGAGCCAGACGATCGCCAACATCATCGCCCAGGCGGTGTTGGATGGGCGCACCGTGCTGTTCATGGCGGAGAAGCTCGCCGCACTCGAAGTGGTGCAGCGGCGCCTGACCCAGGTGGGGCTGGGTGCGGCGTGCCTGGAACTGCACAGCGAGAAGCAATCCAAGCGGGCGGTGCTGGATGAGCTGCGCGCGACGCTGGCGACACCTCCGCCGCCACGGCCAGACCGGGAGCCGGTAGTGCGGCGCCTGGGCGCGCTGCGCGGGCGGATCAACCGCCATGCCGAGGCGATGCGCGGCGCGGTTGGTGATACTGGGCTGCCGCTCCATTCGGTGATCGGACAGCTCGCGGCGTTGCGCGCGCGTGGCGTGAAGGCGGGCGACCTGGCGCTGGAGGCGGGCGCTTGGGACGCGGAGCGTATCGAGCGTAACCGAGACGCCGTGCGCGAACTCGCGGCCCGTGCGCCGGGTGCGCACAGCGCCTTCGCGGGTGTCTCGCGCGACCTCACGCCAAGCGAGACGGACCGGCTGATGGCGGGACTACCGGACCTGATCCGTGCCTTCGCGGGCGGCGCCGCGGCGCTGGCTGCGCTGGCGCTGGCGCTCGGCCGACCGGCGCCGGGACCGGCGGAAGTGGATGAGCTGAAGGCCATCTCGGCAGCGATCGAGTCCGCCCCGGACCATGACGCGAAGGCCCTCGCGCACCCGGCCTGGAACGGCGAAACCGCGCCCCTTCGTGCGCTGGTGGATGCCCAGGCGGCACTCGACGCCGCGCGCGCCGATCCGGCGTTGTTGCCGGGCGCGCTGGAGGTCGAGGGCATTGAGGCGGTGCGCGCGACACTCGCCGAGCCGGGCGGCGTGTTCGGCTTCTTCTCCGGCACGCGGCGTGCGGCGCAGGCGATCGCGGCCTCGGTCGCGCGCGATGCGGAGAACCCGCTGCCGGCGCTGGCCTCGGCACTGGCTGGCCAAACCGCGCGCGCGGCGCTGGCGGCAGGTGAATCCGTTGGGCGCGGCGCCTTCGGCACCTTGTGGGGCGGCCCCGGCATGGCGCCGCTGCTGGCGTGGCGGGAAGCGCATGGTGCGGAGGCCGCGCGTGCCTTGGCGGCGGGTGCGACACCCCTCGATCTCGCCCCGGTGGCTGCTGCGGTCGCGGCCTGGAACACCCTGGCGGAAGCGACCGCGCTCGCCGGTCCGCTACCCTCCTTCACCAGGCTGGTCGACATGCTCGGCGCCTGGGCGACCGAGCCCGAGAGCCTGCCGCTCTGGCAGGCCTGGCGCCGCGCGCGCGCCGCCGCTGGCGAGGTCGAGGCCTTCGCGGGCGCGCTCGCTGCCGGCAGCCTCGCGCCGGATGCGGTGGAGGATGCCTTCGACCACGCGCTGCTGGAATCCCTCCTCGACGCGGCGATGCACGCGCACCCCGAACTCGCCGCCTTCGATGGTGAGGCGGCCGACCGCCTGGTCGAGGAGTTCCGCGAAGCCGATCGCGACCGCGTCACGCTGGCCCGCGTGGAGGCCGCCTTCACCCATGCGGAAGCGCTGAAGAAAGTGCGCGCGGGCCTACCCGGCATGGAGGTGCTGCGCGGCGAGATGGAGAAGAAGCGCGGCCACCTCCCGGTGCGCGAACTGCTCGTCCGCGCGCGGCAAGCCGTGCAGGCGGCCAAGCCCATCTTCATGATGAGCCCGCTCTCCGTCGCGCAGTTCCTCGCACCCCCGCACGGACTGCTGCCCGGCCTGTCCTTCGACATGCTGGTGATGGACGAGGCGAGCCAGATCGAGCCGGTGGATGCGCTCGGCGCCATCGCGCGGGTGCGCCAGGTGGTGGTCGTGGGCGACGACCGCCAGATGCCGCCCACCCAGTTCTTCCAGCGCATGACCGGCGAGGATGCGGAGCCCACGCCAGGCGATGCGGTTGCGGCGCGCGACGTGGAAAGCGTGCTCGGCCTGTGCAATGCGCGCGGCGTGCCATCGGCGATGCTGCGCTGGCACTACCGCAGCCGCCACGAGAGCCTGATCGCCTTCTCCAACGCGACCTTCTATGGCGGGCGGCTCTGCGTGCTGCCCTCGCCCAAGGCGCGCTCGGCGGCGCTCGGGTTGTCGCTCGTGAAGGTGAATGTCGCGGCCAAGGGCGCCGAAAACACCGAGGCGAAGGCAGTGGCCGACGCGGTGATCCGCCACGCGCGGGAGACGCCAGGCGACACGCTGGGCGTCGCCGCCTTCTCGATCGACCATCGCGACGCGATCATGGATGCGGTGGAAGCGGCGCGGCGCGCCAGCCCGGAGACGGAGCCCTTCTTCAGCGCCAACCCGGCCGAGCCCTTCTTCATCAAAAATCTGGAGAACGTGCAGGGCGACGAGCGCGACGCGATCTTCATCAGCGTCGGTTTCGTGCGCGAGGCGGGCCGCGCGCTGCGGATGAATTTCGGCCCAGTCTCGGCCAAGGGCGGAGAGCGGCGGCTGAACGTGCTGGTGACGCGCGCCAAGAAGCGCTGCGTCGTGTTCAGCGATATCACGGCCGAGGATATCGACCTCTCCCGCAGCGACGGGGTGGGCGGCGAGGCGGCGCTGAAAGGCTTCCTCGCCTACGCCGCGGACACCGCCGAGGCGCCGCGCGCGGGCGATTCGGGACAGGGTGCACCGCTGGCGGCGCTGATCGGGCAGGCGGTGGTCAAGGCGGGCAAGCTGGCCGTGCCGCGCGTGGGCCTGGCGGGGCTGTTCCTCGATGTCGCGGCCAAGGACGGCGCGGACTACGTGCTTGGCATCGAGGCCGATGCCGGGGATTGGGCGGCGCTGCGCTGTGCGCGTGACCGGGAGCGCGGGCGCGACGCCGCACTCGCCGGCATGGGCTGGATCTTGGCGCGCGCCTGGTCGCTCGCCTGGCTCGCGCGGCCGGAGGCGGAGGCGGCGCGGATCGGCACGCTGCTCGGCGCCGCTCCGCCGGCGGCGACGCCGGACGTGGCGGCACCCGATCCCGGCTTGGCCCTGCCTTACGCCGCTGCCGTGGTGGAGGTGCCGGCCGGTGTCACGATCCCCGACGTACCCTTCGCGAAGCTGGCCGAGATCGTCGCCGCCGTGGTCACCGCCGAAGCGCCGGTGCATGGCGAGGTCATCGCGGAACGCATGCGGTTGATGTTCGGCCGTGTGACCCTTGCGCCGGCCGATCTGGCGGCTTTGGCGCAGGCCCAGAAGCTCGCGCGCCAACTGCATGGGCTGGTGGAGGAGGGCGGCTTCTGGCGCGCCGAGGGGAGCGTCATCGCGCCGCGCAACCGCCGCGACTGCCCGCCCTTGCTGCGCCGGATCGCGATGGTGGCACCCGCGGAGATCGAGGTGGCCGCGGCACGGCTGATCACCGCCGTGCCGGTGGCGACCGAAGGCGAGCTCGCCGCCGGCGTGCAGCGGCTGCTCGGGCTGGATGTGGGCACGCTGCCCGCCGTCGCCGCGCGCGTCGCTGCGATGGCGGGGGCTGGCCGGATCAGGCTGCGGGGGTAGTGCCGCGCGCCGCGCGCAACTCGTCGCGAATTTCGGTGAGGAGGATGTCGGTCGGGTTCGGCGCGACGGGCTTCGCCTCCTTCGCCTTGAAGCGCGACAGCGCCTTCACCAACCAGAACACCGCGAAGGCGACGATCGCGAACTTGATGACGGCGTTGAGGAACTTGCCGATGGCCAGCACCGCGGCGCCTCCCTGGCGGGTCGCGTCGAGCGATGGCCGCCGCTCGCCCGAGATCACGACGAAAAGGTTCGAGAAATCGATGCCGCCGATCAGCAGGCCGATGATCGGGTTGACCAAGTCCTCGACCAGCGAGGCGACGATGGCGGTGAAGGCCGCGCCGATGATGATGCCGACCGCGAGGTCGACCACGCTGCCGCGCATGATGAACGCCTTGAACTCGCGCATCCAGGCGGATTCCGCGACGGTGACGGGTGAGCGCATGTCGGCTTTTTCCCTCGATTGATGCCGCAGAACGTAACTGGTCGCGACCGGGCTCGCCATGCACTCTGCGCCGATGCAGCCGGCACCCTTCGCCCAGAGCGTGACCTTCCTCTATGCCGTGGACCCGGCGGCCTGCCGGCGGTTCTACGCCGAGGTTCTCAGGTTGTCGCTCGTGCTCGACCAGAGGCTTTGCGCGATCTTTGCGGTGGCGGAAAACCGGCCTTCATCGGCATCTGCGAGGCACGAGGGCCGCGCGAACTGATTGAGGCGCGGAGCGAAGGTGGCTCCGTCCATACCTGCGTCACGCCGGATGTGGATGCCTGGCACGAACGGATCGCCGCCGCCGGCACGCCGGGGCTGACGGCTCCGAGGCTGTCCGCCGAGTACGATGTGTACGGCTTCTTCTTCCGTGATCCCGCCGGCTACCTGCTCGAAGTGCAGGAGTTTCGCTCGCGGCAATGGCCCTCAGTTTGAGGCGCAACCCGGCTAAGGTGGAGGCGTTCTCATCGCAGAAGCCCGGAGCCGTTTCGGGGCAAAAAACTAGGAAGAAGCGATGACAGTCTCCAAAGCCATTCTCGCCGCCTCGCTGGTGTTGGGCTCGATGGGCGTCGCCCAGGCGCAAGTTTCTCCGACCCGTCCCGACACCGTCACGACGCCCAGCGGCACCACAATCCGGCCGCCCGAGGCGATTCCCGGCCGGTCGAACGTATCGCCCTCGCAGAGCACACCGACCACCCCGGGCTTCGTGCCCGCGCCGGGCCGCGACCCCTCGCCGCAGACCCAGACGGGGAGCAGCAACGAACCAGTTCAGCCGGGCCAGCGAGTCACGCCAAACCGTTGATCGGGAGTGGCCGGGGGCATCCGCCCTCGGCCACTTCGCTTTCATATATTGGACGACGCGTCCCTGCGCAGCGTCGGCAAGCCCACTCCCGTCGCCGAGAAGCCACCATCGACCGCCAGTTCCTGGCCGGTGATGTAGCTGGCAGCCGGTCCACACAGAAAGAAGATTGCCTCGGCGAGTTCCGTCTCGAGGCCGTAGCGGCCGAGAGGGATGGCGTCATGGTAGTCCGCCCTGATCGCCGGTGAATGCACCGCCTTCGCCATGGGGGTGTCGACCGGGCCAGGTGCTACAGCGTTCGCCCGTACACCGTACTGCGCAAACTCGACGGCCATCTGCTTGGTGAGGTGCGCGAGCGCCGCCTTGCTCGTGCCGTAGGCGACCCGCAGTGTCGAGGCACGTAGGCCCGAAATTGATGTGACGTTCACAATGACGCCGCCGCCATTTGCGTGCATCAGCGGCACCGCCGCCTGCGCACAGATGAAGGCGCCGGTGAGGTTGACGTCGAGAATGTGCTGCCACTCCGCGAGGCTGGTTTCCAGCAACGGCTTGAACACGACCGTGCCGGCATTGTTCACCAGCGCGTCGATCCGTCCGAAGTGCTTCCCGATCCGCGCGAAAGCGGCTTGCACCGAGTTTTCACTCGAGACATCCGCGCAGATCGAGAACACGTCTGCCGAGACCGAAACGCCGTCGATCGCCGGATCGATGTCGAGCATGGCGACGCGCCAGCCCGCGGCGATGAATCGGTCCGCCGTTGCCCGTCCAATCCCGCGGTTGGCTCCCGTGATCACCGCGACCTTCCGGACCTGTTCAGCCATGCAAGCCTCCCCCGCTTTTGGGAAAGCCTGCGCCGGTTTGGCGGGGCTGCCTACCGTCGACCAGGATCAGAACCGGAAGGTGGTGTTCAGCGATGCGAAGCGCTGCACGCCGCCGCGCTGGCCGTAGAATTCCTCCGTCCGCGCAACCTGCGTGTAGCTGAGGCGCACGCCCGCATACATCAGGGCGATGCCGTACATGGCGTCGCCGACCAGCGGCCGATGATCGACACTGCGGCTCTCCCGGTAGGTATTGCCGTCGAGCAGGATGTCCCGCGCGATGGCACGGCCCTCGACTCCGGCGAAGACATACCAGCCGAACTCACGCGTGCGCGGCTGGAAGAAGGCGGAGCCAGACAGCGCCGGGCGGATGCGTGCCGGCCCGAAATCGGCGTCCAGCCCCTGTCCGATCCGAAGGATGCCGCCGACCGAGGCCATCGTCTGGTTGGTCCCGAGTGCGGCTGTAGCCGTCGGCAGCGCCTCGACCTGGAGGCCCGCGAATTGCAGCAACGGCAGGCGCCAGGTGCGACTGAACACCGCGCCGAACACGAATTCGTCGCGCAGCTGGTAGCGCCAGCCATTGGACTGGTTTTCGGAAATCAGGTCGTGGAAGTTGTTCTGCACCTGGCGGCCGAGCGCCGAGGGGCCGACCAGCCCGGCCTGCAGCTCGAACAGGGTGAAGCTCGTGCCGTTGTCGCGCGCGAGGGAAACCGTGCCGTAGAGCATGCCGGCATAGGGGCGATCCCGCGGGTCCGGATTGCGCCGTTCGGTGTCCTGTGGCGTGAAGATGGAGTGGCCGATCGCGGCACCCCAGCGCAACTGGCCCCTGCCGAGCAGGAAGTCCATCTGCCGGTCCAGCCAATCGAGCGGCATCGGCAGGTCGGCCGAGGGCGAATACCAGGAAAGCTGCACGCCGTTGGTGTAGTAGCGGTCGGTGCCGTTGAGGACGTCGTTCTCGACCGAGAGGGAGAGCGATCCGCGAAAGTCGGCCGGCGGAGACGTAGGCGCCGCCGGGACGACCGGGATGATCTGCCCCTTGGCCAAGCCGGGCGCGAGGCCCAGAATGAGCATGACGAGGAATGGCTTAATCGGGTTCATGCTTGTGCCTGGGTTGGGTACGTTACAAACGACGTAGAAGTTATTCCGCCGTTTCGGATGGGTGGCCGAGCGGTTTAAGGCAGCGGTCTTAAAAACCGACGATACTCGTAACAACATCCGCCAGATACCCTTAAAACACTGAATCTGCTCAATTCATGATCCTGTCGCCATCCGCCCAGAACGCTCAAGTTTGGCCAACTCGCACACCAAAGCCGGCACAAAACCCGGCACAGTAAACGCAGAATCCGCTCTTTCCGTTGCGCCTATCCGTTTCCGAGTAGGTGTTTCCGACGATCACCGGTGCACGATTGAAACACGGCGCGGACATGAACGATGCGGTGATTTGCCGATTGAAGGGGCGGGGCGTCGGCACCGCAATGCGCGGCAAGGGAGTGCATCCCATGCCACCGGGAACCGACATCATTCAGATCACCGATTTCGATGACAAGATTTTGGCGCGGTCCAGCGCGGTCATTAACATACCTCATCACTCGGCGGAGGCAGTCACAGCGGCCACCTAAGCGACGGACATCCAGGGACAATTGAGGTCAGGACTTCTGCTCGCGGGCGCCAGCCAAATAGGCGCGCAAATCCGCCGCGCTGATGCGCACGGAGCGGCCGACCTGATGGAGGGCAGATCGCGGCGGGCGTCAGGCGGCGGACTGTGCGATCGCAAACGCCGAGCGTCGCGGCGACCACACAGCGGGGAGGGGACAGGGGCGGGGTGCGAGCGGGGATGGAGCGCGAAAGCGCGCCGCCTCCCGCAAAAAGGCGGTCACGGAGCATGGGAAAGTCTCCTGGAGATTGTGGTTGGGATGGCCGGTCTTCGCCTGAGCCTGCCTTGCGGCTTGGCGCGCCATGGCGCGGACCAGGACGAGCAGACAGGCAGGGCCGTTCTCCGCTCCCCCTGCCACCGCATAGAGGTGGCAGGGGGCAGAGCCGAGGCACCGGATGGGGTGCCGGGAGGGGAGGCGACGGGCTTGGGATGGAGTGCGTCCATCGCGCCAGAGCGCCGTCACGACGCGCAAGGGAAAGGCGGGCAAGCGACGCCCCGAGCGCGGAGTCACAAGCCAGAGAGTCCGTAACTTTCTGGAACTAAAGCAAAAGAACGAATTAAAAATCATCTGATGGTGGAGCGAGTTGGCTTGCGCCTCGCCCGACTCGGCTGAGGACCGTCGTACACCCAGGTTGCTTCTGATCGCCCACATGCCGTTATGAACGTCAGCGGCTTACGAATACGGCGCACGTTCAAGGCGTGCGCTCATCTCGGTTTCGCGAAACGGCGAGTGGCTACAAGCGCAGCGCGCCGCACCTGGGCCAACCTGGTTGTTGGTCTCAACTCTTCTGCGAAGCCGACGCTGGCGCCGACTACAAAACGAGACGCCCTTGCGCCTCCTCGGGCCGGACCATCGCTTTTAGCTTCGTCGGTCGCTTCTGCTTGTTGGCGTGGCTGTCTTTGAGTTCTCGTGCCAGCGGCAGTGCAGGCTCTGGTGGCGCGCTGGCTGCCTCGAGCAAACGAAGCACCGTGATCAGCACCTTGCTGATCGTCAGCTTGGTCCGAGCGCGCGCCTCTTTGACGGCATTCCGGACCTCAGGGCGACCCGGATCGTCACCAGCCGCCGGCTTAGCACGTAGCGACGCTGCCGTTCGGCGCCGGAAAGCTGTCTGGTTTTCTGGGACGCGGCACTTGTTGTTCCTGTCAGCGGCTGACTGACACTGGATTGGCTGGCGTAATGATGGCAGCAAAATCGATCCTTACCTCGACGCCGAGGTCGGTGCTGCGGCGCGGAGAGCGCAGCGACGGCGGGGTTGCGGCAAGCAGTCAACGGCGTCGTGACGCCAGGATAGGGAGTGCGGCCACCCAGCCGCACCCCCACCTGGAAGCTCCTCCAAATGGAAATCGCCACTCACTCAGTTGCGCCGTCACACCAGTATGAGCCGAACCCCTTGGCCGAACGCGCCGACCAACGCACGCAATCGCCACCCGAGGAAGGCAGCACGATTTTTCGCCATGGGCTTGCTACCTTGCACCTCGCCGATTGCTTCGTCCGGCTGAAGGCCCGCCCGCCACGCTCGATCCAAGCCGTCGTCACAGATCTGCCCAATGGGGTGCTCGAGTTCAAGGCCGTGGAGATGCACAAGCTGCGGCACGGCGTCGGCGGGGTGTGGCGATCGCCAACGCAAATGAACGGCCACCGCCGGGCGGCTGTGCCGCGGTTCACCGTCCTGACCGCGTCTGATCACCAAGCGATCGGGGCGTTCTACGAAGAGTTCGGCCGGCTGGTCGCCCGCGTCGTCGTGCCCGGCGCCAACATCATCGTCGCCGCCCAACCGCTGTTGTCCCATATGGTCGCCGCTGCCCTGGCCCGGAGCGGTCTTGAGAACCGCGGCAGTATCATGCGCCAGTTCACCACCCTCCGCGGGGGACACCGGCCGAAGGGCGCCGAGAGAGAGTTCTGCGACGTGAGCGTCATGCCGCGAGCGAATTGGGAGCCCTGGCTCATGTTCCGGGCGCCGCTGGAGGGGACAGTGCAGGCCAATCTGCGCCGCTCGGGGACGGGCGGATTCCGCCGCGCGTCCGCCGCACGCCCGTTCAGCGATCTGATCCAGTCCTCACCGGCCTCACCAGTCAAGAGAGCTCTCGCGCCCCACCCTTGGCTAAAACCACAAGCCTTTGTGCGCCAAGTAGTCAAAGCCGTGCCACCGCTGGGAAGGGGGGGCGCTCGCTCCCTTTGCTGGCTCGGGATCGACGCTCGCCGCCGCCAACGCGCTGGGTTACTTCAGCGTCGGGATCGAGCATGACCCGATCTATTTCGCGCTTGCACGGGCCACCGTACCGCTGCTGCAGAATATCAGATGCGACAGAACGACGACGCCACCCTCCAAGCGCTAGCCGCTCGGCCGGCGTCGCTTATGCCACGAGGACGGCGCGCGGACTGCAGCCTCATCGACGATTATGCGGGCAGCCGCTGGCCTTAAGGCCGTGGCAGAAACACGCGATCGCGTACGGCCCCCTCAGCACGGCCACCATCGACGGGAAAGGTCACGCCCGACATCAAGCCACCATTTATCTTCGATATTAGCGAAACGACTGGCGCGACCAGATCGTGCGGACGCATCTCCAAGGGAATGAGCTGGGCGCGTGATGCTTCTTGGAAAGCGCCGGAGAATGTATCAAGTTGCGCCTGCGACTGAACCCAGCCGGGGCGGATGCCGATACACGAACGGAAACTTCCGGCGTATTCTCGACAGCAGCCTCATGAGCAAGCCGGGTAATGGCGTTATCAAGTGCTGCCTTGGACGCTCCGTAGGCCATTGCACTCCGGTCAATCAGAGCCGCGCCATGATGGGAGGAAAACAGACAAATCGCCCCGCCTCCAGCGGTACGTATCGGTTCGATCAAACTCGCCGCCATCAAAACGGGAACCTCCCAATTGATGAGGCTTGTGTACGAAGTTGATCCTGTGATAGCTCTGCCAGCGGGGTCCGCTTATCGTTGCCAAGAGTGCTGACAAATGCTACGGGCATTACAGCGGTAGCGATGATATTGGCAATGACGTCCCGTCTGGCTTCCTCTTTCGTAAGGTCTGCCGCGAAGGCATCCGGTCTATGCGTTCGCGGCATAGCCTGTGCTTTGGATTTCTCATCCAAATGATCGGCGAGTTTCGTTAGCGGATCGCGGTCATAACCTATAATCGCCACTTTGGCGCCCAGCGCATGAAAACCTTCAGCCAAGGCGGCGCCGATGTTGTTCGCGCCAACGCCGGCAATGATGACGCGACGGTCCTGGAATTCGGTATAAACATCGCGCGAGAGGGCGCGCTCCCATGGCTGCTTTGTGGCTGCCATCTGATCAATACCCCTGCCATTGAATAGCGCGAACCGAATAGCCGGTAAAAGCGCTAAAACTCTCGCCGGACTTCAAAACAATCGCACCCCTACCGAAATTTTCACCTGCTAGACGTTGTTGCATGTTGTAATAACATCCTTCATGGCAGTTAGCTGCAACCCGGAGTTTCGTTGCGAAGAAAAAGGTGAACTGCGCAGGAAAGAAGAACAATGATCGGAGACACCTTGCCCCCCAGCGAAGGTCTCTCCAAACAGGGAGCCAACATACGTCGCCGAGGCTGCAAGCGGAGGAGCATCATCCTTATTTGATAAGATAGTCCTCGCGACGTTTGCCCTCGGCCTCGAGCATCACGATCCATTTCGGAGGGCGCCCTCGGCCGCTCCACTCGTCACCATTTGAAGCGCGGTATTTCGGAGCAACCTTTTTCGTCGCTTTACCGCTCTTTGCCTTGGTTGCCTTCGGCTGCTTCACCAGATCTTCGAGGCTGAGGCCGAGAGCTGCAGCCTTTTCCTGAAACTCCACGAGCAAAGCTTGCCGGTCCGTCGTTGAATGTTCGAGACGTGCGGCCTCAATGGCCTCGCTGACGGTGTTTAACTCCTTGGCGGTGAGCCGCGGCACCGCCGCCAGAACATTCGCCAGATCGGTGTTGGCCTCGGCCATTTTTTGTTCCTCAACTGAATGCCTACCCTTTATCAGGCATCTCTAGGTTGCTCAAATGCCAGTTTGTTTTTGGGTAATTGTAAAATCGAGCGGGCTAGCGAATGATGTGCCCTGGCTGGAGGTGCGCAGGAGGCCTCGCGACGGTCGCTGATGGCGCGCCGCAGCGTTCAAGCCAGATCACCAATCACGCTTCTCCATTTTCGCACGGGGAGAAGCTACATGGCTGTCGAGCCAACGCTCGGACTCAAGCCTAACACGGTGTTCAGCTTCGTCAGTTTACATTCGGTAAAACGCACTATAAACCATCGAAACTAATCTGCAGGGAAGCACTTCGTGTGCGGGACCGCTAGGAACTGATCCACTAAGCTAAGTTTGCATCGATGAATAGCCGATCAGCTTATTGCTGAGCATGCCTGCCGGCAAATCGGTCGTAGCATCACACCGCTCTAAGGCCCGTTAGCGCTTGAGCCAGTCGAGCGCGGCGGCGAGGCAGAGCACGCCGAGGAAGGACCTGGCTGTTTTCTCGTAGCGGGTGGCCACCGCGCGCCACTCCTTTAGCCGCGCCCAGAGGTT
>JAQGHV010000306.1 GCA_028288785.1 Rhodospirillales bacterium
AGGGGGCGGAGCCCCTCGCCTTACTCCCTCACCGCCGCAGCATCGCCAGCGTTTCGCGTGGGCGCACGGCGCCGAGGGCAACGGCGGCGGCGGCGTAGGTTGCGGCGCCTGCGATGATCAGTATGGCGGCCAGCAGTGCGCCGTGCAGGGTGAGTATGGCCATCAGCCCGGCCACTGCTGCGCCCATCGCGGCGCCGGCGAGGGCGATGCGCGGCAGGCGGCGGCGGCAGTGCCGGTCGAGCCGCAGGTGCCCGCGCCGGCTGAGCATGAGTGCCAGGACGCCGGCGTTGCACCAGGCGGAGATCGTGTTCGCCATGGCGACGCCGACGTGTTGGAAGGGGCCCATCAGCGCGAGGTTGAGCGCGATGTTCAGCGCCACCGTTGCGACGCCAATCCGCACGGGGGTGCGGGTATCGCCGCGCGCGAAGAAGGCGGGTGCGAGGATCTTGATCAGCACGAAGGCCGGCAGCCCGCAGGCATAGGCGAGCACCGCCGCGGCGGTGGCGGAAGCCGCCTCGGCCCCGAAGGCGCCGCGCTGGAACAGCGCCGTCACGATCGGCCCGGCCGCCACCGCGAGCCCCATCGCGCAGGGCAGGGTCAGCAGCATGGCGAGCTCGATGGCGCGGTTCATGGAGCGGTGCGCCGAGAGCCGCGCCCCCGCGCGCAACTGGCGGGAGAGCAGCGGCAGCAGCGCCGTGCCGACGGCCGCGCCGATCACGCCAAGCGGCAGCTGCGCGATGCGGTCGGCATAGTAAAGGTAGGACACCGACCCCGAGACGAGGAAGCTCGCGATCACCGTGTCCATCGCGAGGTTGATCTGCGTCACCCCCGCGCCGAGCATCCCCGGCACCATCCGCCGCAGCACCAGGCCCACCGCCGGCGTGAGGCGCGGCCGGCGCAGCAGGTTCAGGGCCATGCCCGCCTCCCGCGCGGCGAACCACACCCAGGCCAGCTGCGCGATGCCGGAGACCATCACGCCCCAGGAGAGTGCGTGCCCCGCCGTCGCGACATAGGGCGTCAGGACGAGCAGCGCCGCCATCGAGACCAGGTTGAACAGGATCGGCGCCGCCGCCGCCGCCGCGAAGCGGTCCAGCGCGTTCAGCACCCCAGACACCAGCGCCGCGAGACAGATGAAGACGAGATACGGGAAGATGATCCGTGTCATTTCCACGGCGAGCGCGAACTTCTCCGGGTCTCGCGAGAAGCCCGGCGCGATCACCGAAATCACCTGTGGCATGAAGATGATGCCGAGGATCGCCAGGCTGGTCAGCCAGAGCGACATCAGCAGCGCTAGCCGCTCAGCCAGTTCCTGCGCCGCCGCGCGGCCCTCGGTGACCAGAAGTCCGGCAAAGGCGGGAATGAAGGCCGCGTTGAAGGCGCCCTCGCCGAACAGCCGCCGCATCAGGTTGGGCAGCCGCAGCGCCACGAAGAAGGCATCCGCGATCGGTCCCGCGCCGAGCCGCGACGCGATCAGCATGTCGCGGGCAAAACCCAGGACCCGGCTGGCCATCGTCCAGCCGCCTACAGTCAGGACGGATCGAAACATCGCCCCCCATACCCCGCTTCGCTGAAGTGCGAAATGCGCGCGGGGCGAGGGCGAGATCCGTCCAAATTGCGGCACCGGGTTGCCGCGACGCTGGCCAGCGCTTACGTGATGGCGCGAAGCGGCGCGCCCGCTGGCACCCCATCACACGATCTGAATCATGAGCGAGCAGAACATTCCCACCCACCCGGCCCCCGGGGCCACTCCCGCTGAGAGCGAGCCCGTCGCCATGACCGATACCGAGATCGCCACACCCACAGCCGAGGAAAGCATCGCCGCCCTCGAAGCCGAAGTCGCAAACATGCGCGACAAATGGCTGCGCGCTGAAGCGGAAATGCAGAACCTCCGTGCCCGCACCCAGCGCGAAGTCCAGGACGCCCGGAACTTCGCGGTGCAACGCTTCGCCCGCGACGTGGTCGAACAGGCCGACAACCTGCATCGCGGCCTCGCCGCAATCCCCGCCGGCACCAATGGCGAACCCGAGCTCTACACCAAGCTGCGCGGCGGCTTCGAAAGCCTCGAACGCGCCTTCGCCGCCATGCTCGAACGCCACGGCATCGCCCGCGAAGACGCCACCGGCAAACCCTTCGACCCGGAACTCCACGAGGCGATGAGCGAACAACCTGCGCCCGAAGGCACCGCACCAGGCACCGTCCTGCAAGCCTGGACCCCCACCTGGACCCTCAACGGCCGACTGCTGAAGCCGGCCATGGTCGTGGTGGCGAGCGCGGGGATCGACCGGGGCGCGTAGCAAAGGCGAGGGGCGGAGCCCTCGCCTTGACTACCTAACCGCGTCGATCCCCGCTCGCCATCACGTCACACGTTCGAGTTCGGCTTCGCCGAGGTTGCCGGGGACGATGGTCATTGGGACGCGCATTCGGGTGGCGTAGCGGCCGGTGAGGGCGGAGATTAGTGGTCCTGGGCCGGAGCCGCTGGCGGAGGCGGCGAGGACGAGGATGGAGATGCGTTCTTCTTCGTCGAGCAGGGCCAGGAGTTCTTCGCGCGGGTCGCCTTCGCGGATCAGCAGCACGGGCAGTCCGCCGGTGATTTCACGGACTTCGACGGCAAGGCCGGAGAGCAGTTTTTCGGCGGCCTCGCGGGCTTCCTCGGCGAGCATGGCGCCGACGCCGGCCCATTCGACGATGCCTTGCGGCTCGATCACGCGCAGCAGTGCGACGCGGCCGCCGCCTTTGCGGGCGCGGAGACAGGCGTAGCGCAGCGCGACGGAGCGCTCCGGGCTGTCATCGACCACTACAAGGAAGACACGGTCTCGCTTCGCCTTGCTGGCGGCGGCCGCAACCTCTTCCGCATCAGGCATGGGTAGCCTCCGTCAACTGCGTCGGAACAAGACGCTGCCGAGCCAGCCGGCCAGCGCGGCCAGCACTATACAGGCGACACCGTAGAGCAGCGGCGCCTGGCGCGCGACCGTGGAAATCCAGGCCGCCGTGCCGACCCGCCGCACTTCCAGGTTGAGGGTCTGCTGCGCCACTACGCGGCGGTCCCGCACCAGCAACACCTCCACCAGGTAGGGTCCGGTTGGCACCGTCGCCGGCAACGGGATCCTCGTCAGGAACAGGCGCCCGCCGCTGACCTCCACCGGCACGGCATGCTCCTGCCAGCGGCCATCCTCTTGCTTGAGCTCGAGCAGCGCGGCCCGAAACGCCGGCTCCTGCGACCCACGCGCCAGCAGCGGGAGGGTATCGAGCCCCAGCATGCCCTCCGCGCGCGCCTCCTCGGGCAACACCTCCCACACCGGTCGCGTTCCCGCGATCGCATAAAACCCCGGCACGTCCAAAAACCGCGCCGACGGCCCGTTCAGCCAAATCCCGAAGAACTCCACCCGACGCCGCACCACCTGCGGCGAACGAGGGCCCCGCACCGTCACCAGCACCTGGTCGCCCATCTCGCCGCCCAGCAGTCGCTCCGCGGCCCCGAAAACCAGAATCTCCGCACCCGTAAAACCCGTCGTAATCTCGACAATCCGCGTGGAAATCTGCGCGGCCAAAGTGGGCCGCGCTATGTCGACCTGAGCGCGAGCGGGGGTGACGGCCAGGAGGAAGAAGAGAGCAAGGCTGGGGGCTTTGCCCCCTGACCCCCACCAGGAGCCTGCAGGCCCCTGGACCCGGATTTGTTGGTCCTGGATTGGGGTGGTCTGGAGCCTCGCCGGAGGCGAGCCGGGTTGCGGAGGGGGCGCATGGTGCGCCTGGGTTACACGAACGCCCGCGATGCGCCCCCTCCGCAACCCGGCCTTCATCGATGAAAGCCCGAACCCTCCCAAACTCAAGAACCAACACACGCAGGGGCCCGGGGATCGGCGCGATCCCCGGCGGGGGACAGGGGGCAGCGCCTCCGGCCTTGCTGTCTCCTCCCTCACGGTATCGGCCCGATCGCGAACAGGCTGGACGGCGTGTGGACCAGGTCCACGAGGAGTGCGATGGCGACGCTGAGGACGAGGAGGCCGAGCAGGGCGCGGGTTTCTTCGCCGCGGAGTTTGGCTCCCATGGAGGCGCCGAACTGTGCGCCTGCGACGCCGCCGGCGAGGAGCATCATAGTGAGGACGATATCGACGCTGCCGACTTGCCAGGCCTGGAGGAGGGTGACGTTGGCGGCCACGAAGACGACCTGGAAGAGGGAGGTTCCGATGACGACGGCGGTGGGGATGCCGAGCAGGTAGATCATAGCCGGCACCAGCATGAAGCCGCCGCCGACGCCCATGATGGCCGAGAGCACGCCGATGCAGAAGCCGACGAGGATGGGCGGTATGGCTGAGATGTAGAGGCGCGACTTGCGGAAGCGCATTTTCAGCGGGAGGCCGTGCAGCCAGGTGTGTTCGTTGTATTTCGGCGCGCCGGAGCCGCCGCGGCGGCGGCGCAGGATGGCGCGCAGGCTTTCCCGCACCATGAGTGCGCCGACGGTGCCGAGCACGACCACGTAGAACAGCGAGACCGCGAGATCGACCTGCCCGGCACGTCGCAGGAGGGCGAAGAGCTGGACGCCGGCCACGGAGCCGGCGAGGCCGCCGGCGAGCAGCACGCCGCCCATCACCGGGTCCACCGTGCCGCGGCGCCACTGCGCGATGAGGCCGGAGACGGAGGCGCCGAGGGTCTGGTTGGCGCCGGAGGCGACGGCGACGGGGGCGGGGATGCCGATCAGGATCAGCAGTGGCGTCAGGAGGAAGCCGCCGCCGACGCCGAACATGCCCGAGAGCCAGCCCACGCCGAACCCCATGCCAAGCAGGAGCAGGGCATCGACAGACATTTCGGCGATCGGCAGGTAGACCTGCATCGCAAGGCCCTGACTCGAGTTGTTAAGCACGCTTCAGAAACGGTTTGGACCGGCCCGTTGTGCGGCGCAACCCGACATGGACCGGCTGTCACCGTTTTTTACGACCACGCTGGTGATCAAGCCGCGAGGTATCGCGCCGTGAGGTGTGCGGTATAGTCGGCGGGGTCTAGCGATTTGCCGGTGGCTTGGCGCAGCAAGTCCTGGAAGCCGAACCGGCTGCCCTGACTGTGGATGTTGGCGCGCAGCCAGCCGATCAGCGGCGCCATGTCGCCTTGCGCAAGCGAGCGTTCGAGGCTGGGGGTCGCGTTACCAGCGGCGCGCATGAGCTGGGCCGCGGCCATGGCGCCGAGCGTGTAGCTGGGGAAGTAGCCGAAGGCGCCGTCATACCAGTGGATGTCCTGCAGGCAGCCTCGCGCGTCATCGGGCGGCGTGATGCCGAGCATGGCGTGCATGGCGTCGTTCCACGCGCCGGGCAGGTCGGCCACGGCGAGGTCGCCGGCGATGAGTGCGCGTTCGAGCCGGAAGCGCAGGATGACGTGGGCGGGGTAGGTGAGCTCATCGGCATCGACCCGGATGAACCCGCGCCCGACCCGGCGCCAGAGGCGGGCGAGGTTTTCCGGCGCGTAGGGCGCAGGGTCGCCGCCGAAGGTGGCGTGCAGCTCGGGGCCGAGAAAGCGGAGGAAGCTGTCCGAGCGGCAGGCCTGCATCTCCACGATCAGGCTCTGCGACTCGTGCGTCGCCATGCCCGAGGCTTCGCCCACCGGCTGGCGTGCCAAATGTGCCGGCAGGCCGCGTTCGTAGAGGGCGTGGCCGGTCTCGTGCAGCACGCCCAGGAGTGCCTGCGAGAAGTCATCCTCCCGGTAGCGGGTGGTGATGCGAATGTCGGTGGGGGTGCCGCCGCAGAAGGGGTGGGTGCTTTCGTCGAGGCGGGCGTGTTCGAAATCGAGGCCGACTCGCGCGGCGAGCGAGCGGCACAGAGCGCGCTGCGCCGCGATCGGGAAGGGGCCCTGCGGCTTGATGGGGGCGGGGCGGCTGGCCTGGATCGCCTCGGCACGCGGCAAGGCGTCGGCGAGGAAGACCTCGTAGGCGGCGAAGATGGGCTCCACATCGGCCGCGAGGATGCCGGGTTGGAAGCCGTCCATGAGCGCGTCGTAGGGCGCAAGGCCGGTGGCGTCGGACAGGGCGGCCGCGCCCTCCCGCTGCAGGCGCATGACTTCCGCCAGGGAGTCGCGCACGGCAGCGAAGTCGGCGGCGGCCCGTGCCTCTCGCCACACGGTCTCGCAGGCCGCGTTGGCGCGCGTCATGGCCTCGACCAGGGCGGTGGGCAGGGCGGTCGCACGCAGATGGGCGCGGCGCATCAAGGCGAGGTTGGCGATGTCCGAGGCGCCGGACGCCTCGGCATCAGCCAGCTGGCCGGCAACCTCCGGCGCCGTGAGCAGGTCGTGGCCGAGGCCGGCGAGGGTTGCCAACTGCTCGCCGCGCGCCGCGGCACCGCCGCTCGGCATCATCGCCGCCGCATCCCAGTGCAGCATGCCCGCCGCTTCGCCGAGCGCGGCGATGCGGGAAAAGCGCGTTTTCAGTTCGGCATAGGCGGTCATGGAGCTTCCTTCAGGCGTCGCCCGGCCCAGATGGCGAAGACGCCGAGCAGCGCCAGGGCGAGGCCGTACCAGGTGATGACATAGCCAAGGTGATTGTTGTTCGGCCGCGGCAAGGTTCGCGACGGGTCCGGCAGCGTGCCCGGTGCCGCCTCGCCCAGCGCCACAAGCCCGAACGGCTCGACAGCGGGCAGCCCAACCGCCTGGCCGATCTTCGCCGGATCGAAACTGTAGAAGCGCCGGCCCGGCAGGTCATCGGTCGCGGCGAACATATCGCCCGGCTCCGGCGGCCAGATCCAGCCGATGACGGTGACCTCGCCCTCCGGCCGCGCGACAGGCACCGCGCGATCCAGGGGCACCCAGCCGCGATCGACCAGGACGGGCACCGCGCCCTCCCGCAGCAAAGGCGTCATCAGGTGCGTGCCCAGCACCGTGCCGCGCAGCTCCACGCCCAGGATCACCTCCCGTGAATGGTCGAACCGCCCGGTCGCGGCAACCTTCGTGAACGGCTGGGGCGACCTTCCCAGCGGCGCGGCGGGACCAGCTTCCGAGGCCGCGATGGTGGCCAGCAGATCGGTCTTCCACGCGAGCCGCTGCAAC
Organism: Rhodospirillales bacterium; assembly: GCA_028288785.1. Classification (GTDB taxonomy): domain Bacteria; phylum Pseudomonadota; class Alphaproteobacteria; order Acetobacterales; family Acetobacteraceae; genus Plastoroseomonas. The sequence goes on from JAQGHV010000306.1 coordinate 7,024, forward strand.
TGCCAGGTGCCCAGGCCCACGAGGATCGCAAGGGCGGGCAGGACCGCGAGGAGGGGGAGGATGAGGCGTTTCATGGAAAGAAAGCCAGGGGCGCTGCCCCTGGACCCCGCCAGGATCGTGTCGATCCTGGAGCTCCATTTGTTGGTACTCGGATTGGGGAGGGAGTGAGTCTCGCCGGAGGCGAGCCGGGCTGCGGAGGGGGGCGCATGGAACACCTTTGATCACAGGAGCTCGCGTGACGCGTCCCCTCCGAAGCCCGGCCCATTCAAGCAAGCCCAGCCCTCACCAAATCAAGAACCAACACACGCAGGGGCCCGGGGATCGGCGCGATCCCCGGCGGGGGTCTGGGGGCAGCGCCCCCGGCCTTGCTAACTCAGTGCGCCGCGATTTCGCCGGCGCCCCACCAGTAGATGGAGGCGAACAGGAACAGCCACACCACGTCGACGAAGTGCCAGTACCAGGCGGCCGCTTCGAAGCCGAAGTGCCGGTTCGGCGTGAAGTGTCCCTTCCAGGCGCGGACCAGGCAGACCGCCAGGAAGATAGTGCCGATGATGACGTGGAAGCCGTGGAATCCGGTCGCGAGGAAGAAGGTCGAGGGATAGACGCCGCCACCTGCGAACTTGAACGGCGCCTCGGCATATTCATACGCCTGGAGCGAGGTGAACAGCATGCCGAGCAGCACGGTGAGGGCGAGGCCCTGGATCATGCCGCGGCGGTCATTCTCGATCAGCGCGTGGTGTGCCCAGGTGACGGTGCAGCCCGAAAGCAGCAGGATCATCGTGTTAAGGAAGGGCAGGCCGAAGGGGTCGAAGGTCAGGATGCCGGCCGGCGGCCAGATGGCACGGGCGGCGCCGGAGACGTGTTCGGGGTAGAGCGCGAAGTGGAAGTAGGCCCAGAAGAAGGCCACGAAGAACATCACCTCGGAGGTGATGAACAGCATCATGCCGTAGCGCAAGCCGATGCGGACGACGGGGGTGTGGATGCCAGGGGTGCGGGCCTCCTTCACAACGTCGCGCCACCAGCCGAACATGGTCGCGAGCACGCCGGCGAGACCCACGAGGAAGACCCAGCGGGTCCCGAAATGCGCGTTGAGCACGATGCCCAGCATCAGGACGCCGGCCGAGAAGGCACCCACCAGCGGCCACGGGGAGGGATCCACGAGGTGGTAGGGGTGCTTGTGCGGCGGGGCCGCTTCGGCTTCCACGGCGAGGGTGGTGGTGGCCATCACATCTGCTCCGTTTGCGTCGCGCGGCGCATCAACGCCGGAATCGGTAGGTGGATCAAGGGGTGCCCCGCCCGTTTGAGGCGGCATTGCCGACGTGGGGTCCGGCAGAGGCCAGCGCACCCGCGCGCTCCGCATCCGCCATCGTGCGGAAGAAGCTGTAGGAGAGCGTGATCACGCGCACGTCCCGCGTATTCGGGTCCTCGGCGATCTGCGGGTCCACCCAGAATGCGACGGGCATGTCGGCGCGCTGGCCGGCGGCGAGGGTCTGCTCGTCGAAGCAGAAGCACGCCACCTTGTGGAAGTAGCGACCGACTTTTTCGGGCGTCACGTTGTAGGTCGCGATGCCCGTCACTGGCGTGGTTGCGTTGTTCACGGCCGAGTAGAAGGCCAAGCCTTCCTCGCCGACATGCAACGTCATGGAAGGCTGCTCGGCCTGGAACCGCCAGGGCAGGTTGGGTTGCGTGTTCGCGTTGAAGCGCACCGTGATCAGCGCCTCGCCCGGCGCGGCCGGCATGGTGCCGCCGCGCTGGGTGGTGCCGTTGTAGCCGGTCGCCTTGCAGAACATGTCGTAGAGCGGCACGGCGGCGAAGGAGAGCCCAGTCATGCCGGCGACGGTCGCGCCGAGGCCGAGCAGCATGCGGCGGTTGCGGCCCTCGGGGCTCATCAGCGGGTGAGCCTGGCGACGGAGATGAAGTAGAACAGCACCACCAAGGCGACGAGGATGCCGAGGATGGCCCAGTTGCGGCTTTTCCGGCGGCGGTCGAAGGCGGTTCGCTCGTCCGGCGTCATGTGAGGATCAGACGATCGGCGGCGAGCGCGATGAACAGCGCGGCCAGGTAGTACAACGAATAGCGGAAGCAGCGCCGGGCGGGTGCGTCGTTGGTCAGGCTGCGGCCCTGCTCATCCTGCTCGTCGCGCCAGACCAGCCAGGCTTGGCGCAGGAACTCGGCGCCGAGCAGCGCCGCGGCCGCCGTGTAGATGAGGCCGGCAAAGCCGAACAGGCCAGGCAGCAGGCTCAGCGGCACCAGACCGATGGTGTAGATCAGGATCTGGCGGCGGGTTTCGCGCGCGCCATGGGTGACGGGCAGCATCGGCACCTTGACCCGGGCGTAGTCGCCATGCGCCCACAGCGCCAGCGACCAGAAATGCGGCGGCGTCCAGACGAAGATGATCGCGAAGAGGAGGAGCGGCGCGAGCGTAACGTCGCCGGTCACCGCGGCCCAGCCGATGATCGGCGGGAAGGCGCCGGCGGCACCGCCGATGACGATGTTCTGCGGCGTCCGGCGCTTCAGCCACATCGTGTACACGACGACGTAGAAGGCGATCGACAGCGCCAGAACGCCCGCCGCGACCCAGTTGGTGGCGAGCCCCAGGATGCCCACGGAGGCGAGCGACAGCACGATGCCATAGGTGAGGGCCGCGTCAGGCGCGATGCGGCCGGCCGGGATCGGGCGGCGCGCGGTGCGGCGCATCTGCGCGTCGATATCGCGGTCCCACCACATGTTGAGTGCGCCTGCCGCACCGGCGCCGAGTGCGATGCACAGCACGGCAGCGATCGCCAGCGCCGGCGGCAGGTGCCCCGGCGCCACGATCAACCCGACGGCGCCGGTCAGCACGACGAGCGAGATCACCCGCGGCTTGAGTAAGGTCACCCAGTCGCGCACCTCGGAGAGCCCCGAATCGGTGCCCTCCGTGGCCTGCGTGACGATGATGTCGCTCATTGCGGCGATCCCTTTTGCCACGCGCCTCAGCGGACGCGCGGCAGCTCCTCGAAGGTGTGGAAGGGCGGCGGGCTCGCGACCTGCCACTCGAGCGTGGTCGCACCCTCGCCCCAATAATTGGGCGCCAGCTTCACTTTGGACGTGAAGGTCCGGTACAGAACATAGAGGAACACCAGCACCGACGCGGCCGAGATGTAGCTGCCGATGGAGGAGACCATGTTCCAGCCCGCAAACGCCTCCGGATAGTCGGGATAGCGGCGCGGCATGCCCTGGGCACCGAGGAAGTGCTGCGGGAAGAAGGTGATGTTGGCGCCGGCGAAGAACAGCCAGAAGTGTACCTTGCCCCAGAATTCTGGATACTGGTGGCCGCTCATCTTGCCGATCCAGTAGTAGAAGCCGGCGAAGATCGAGAACACCGCGCCCAGGCTGAGCACGTAGTGGAAGTGGGCGATGACGTAGTAGGTGTCGTGCAGGGTGTAGTCGATGCCGGCATTGGCCAGCACGACGCCCGTCACGCCGCCGATGGTGAACAGGAAGATGAAGCCGATGGCGAACAGCATCGGCGTCTTGAACTCGATCGAGCCGCCCCACATCGTGGCGATCCAGGAGAAGACCTTGATGCCCGTGGGCACCGCAATGATCATCGTTGCGGCCACGAAATAGGCCTGCAGGTCGACCGGCATGCCCACCGCGTACATGTGGTGCGCCCACACGATGAAGCCCAGGAAGCC
>JAQGHV010000202.1 GCA_028288785.1 Rhodospirillales bacterium
CCTTCCGCCCAGGTGGCGCGCAGCGCTTCGAGCGCCGCAAGCCGCCCGCGCAGCGCGGCCGCCTCCGCCCCCGCGATGCCGGCACCGTCGCCGGCCACCGCGATGCCCGGCAGCGACGACGTGCCCCATTCGTCCGTCACCGGCGCGAAGCAGGCATTGCCCTCCTCCCAGGCGATGGCGCAGTCCGCCGCGCGCGCCAGGTTGAGGTTCGGCACCACGCCCTGATGCAGCAGCACGTGATCGGCGGCGAAGGAGGCGCCTTCCGCCCAGGTGGCGCGCAGCGCCTCGCCCTCCGCTTCGATGGACAGCGCTTCGACGCCCGAGATCACCCGCACATGCCGCCGCACGCGCGCCATCAGGGCGAGACCCTTGCGGGCATAGGGCGTGGTCAGGAAGGCGGGCAGGTGCCGCAGAGCGCCGCGCCAATTCGCGCGCGGCGCCGTCTCCAGGATCAGCGAGGGTGGCGCGCCCGCTGCGATGCATTGCGACGCGTAGAGCCATAGCAGCGGCCCGCAGCCCGCGAGTACGACGCGCCCCGCGGGCGCAATGCCCTGAGCCTTCAGCAGCGTCTGCCCGGCGCCCACCGTCATCACGCCCGGCAGGGTCCAGCCGCGCACGGGCATGGGCCGCTCCAGCGCGCCGGTGGCGAGGATGACCCGCTGCGCCGGGAAGACCGCCGAGCGGGCGCCGACCGAGACGCCGATCTCCAGCGCATCGTCCAGATGCCAGACCGTCGCACCCGGAAGGTAGTCCACCTCCGCCGCTGCGAAGGCATCTGCCAGCGCCGCACCCTCCCAATAGGCGGCGCCGAGCACCTTCGGATCGCGCAGCGGTGCGGCGCCGATGCCGCGATAGATCTGCCCTCCGGGCCGCGGGTTCTCGTCCAGCACCAACACGCTGCGGCCGTGGCCGGCGGCCTCCGCCGCCGCCGCCATGCCGGCGGGGCCGGCGCCGACGATCACCAAATCGTAGTTCTCGCGCAGCCCCTCCACCCCGGCGAGGCGCCTTGCGGTCTGGCCGGACCCATTCCGATCTTCGGGCCGCGTCATCGTCCGACCTCCCGCCTTCCGTGCTGCGTCTCCACCGCCATGCCGTCGCGCAGCGGCACCATGCAGCCCTGGCGGTTGCCCACGCCGTCGATGACGACGAGGCAGTCGAAGCACACGCCCATCATGCAATAGGGTCCGCGCGGCGCGCCGGAGACGGCGGTCTCCCGGCAGGCGGTGCGGCCAAGGGCGAGCAGCGCGGCGGCAACGCTGTCGCCCTCCGCGCCCTCCACGGCCATGCCGTCCAGGGTGAAGTCGATGCGCCGCGCGGGCGGCTCAGGCAGCCTGCGGAACATCGAACCTCCGCGCGCTGAAGGGGGCCATGTCGGCGTCGAGGGCGCCGCGCGCGATCATCGGCGCCAGCAGCCGGTCATGCGCGGCGGCGAGCGTCACACCGCTGTGGCAGGTGGCGATGAAGGCGCCGGGTGAGCCTTCCGATCCGTCGTAGATCGGGAAGCCGTCCCGCGACATGACGCGCAGCGCCGCCCAGGTGCGGACCACGTTCAGCGAGGCGATGCGCGGGAACATCCGCACCGCGCGCTGCGCCATGACGGAAAGCACGCCGAGGCCGATGCGCTCATCCGGTCCGACCTCCTCCATGCTGTCGCCGATCATCAGGCCGCCCTCGTCGGTTTGGCGGACAGTGAGGATCGGGCGGTACAGGAAGGGCGCGGTCTTCTCCGTCACCAGGATCTGGCCGCGTTGCGGCCGCACCGGCGCCGTCAGGCCGACCATCGGCGCGAGGGGCGCATTGGCGATGCCCGCGGCCAGCACCACCTTGCCCGCCTCGATTGCGCCCCGCGGCGTCTCGATGCGGAAGCCACCTGCGGAGAGCGGCGCGATGGAGGTCACCGGCCGCTCGGGTAGATAGGCGCCCCCGCGCGCGTTGAAGGCGGCGTGCAGGGCGCGGAACAGCCGTAGCGAGTTCACATGGCCGTCGAGCGGGCAGTAGAGGCCGCCCACCACCTCCGGCCCGACATCGGGGAATTCGCGCGCGATCGCGGCACGGTCCAGCAACTCCCAGTCATAAGGGATCCAGCCGGGCTGGTTGTGCATGCGCACCAGCGCGGCGCGCCGCCTCTCCAGCTCCTCCTCCGACAGGCAGAGGCTGAAGCCGCCAGGGCGCTGATGCGCCACGTCGATGCCCGTCTCGGTCCGGAGGTCCGCCGCGAAATCCGCCCAGGCGTCGGAGGATGCGCGGGTCCAGGCGCCGTAGCGCGCCATGCCGAGCCCCTTGGACTGCACCCAGACCAGTGCGAAATTCCCGCGGCTGGCCCGGTGCGCGACATCGCCCTCGTCGAGGATGCAGACCGTGAGCCCGGCGCCGAGCAGGCCGCGCGCCACCGCTGCCCCCACCACCCCGCCGCCGATCACGGCCGTATCAAAGATCGTCGCATCCGCCATGGTACCGAGCATCGGCCGCGCCGGGCAGGCCGGCAAATCGCATCTCGGCCTTCACGCATCAGGAAACCTTATGCTTTGCCGATGCCAGGGCCGATCGCCTCGTCACAGAGCAGGATGAAGGCCAGCAGCGTCGCCGGCGGCGGAGAGGCGGCCGGGCGCACCAGGCGAATCTCGAGCGACACCGGCTCGGCGAGCGGCCGCGCGATGCCGCCCCGCGCCACATGCGCCTGCGCCGTCAGCAGGTCCGCCACGCTGATGCCTGCCCCCTCCAGCACCAGGGCGGAGGCGATATAGGTGAGGTTGGTCTCGACCCGTGTCCGCCACTCCACGCCCTCGCGCGCCACCAGCACCTCCAGTTGGGCGCCGATGCTCGACCCACGCGGGGAGAGTGCGACGAAATCCTCCCCCGCCAGATCGTGCAGCCCCAGCCGCCGGCGCTTGGCCAGGCGATGGCCCGGCGGCATGAGCACCGCGCAGCCGATGGCGTAGCGCCGCTCTGCGGCCAGGCCCGGCGGCGACAGCGCGCCCTCCACCACGCCGAGGTCGCAGTCCTGCGTCTGCACGAGGCGTGCGACCTCGGTGGAGGGCAGCACCCGCAGGGCGACGGCGGTGCGGCGAAAGGCTTCGGTGAAGCGATGCATCACGCGCGGCAGAAAGGAGGCGGCGGCGGCCGGCATGGCGCCGATGCGCAGCGTGCCGCGCCGGCCCTGGCGGATCTCGGCGGCGACGGAGGCGATGCGCTCGAAGCCCACGAAGGCGCGCTGGAGCTCGTCGAAAAACAGGCGCCCCTCCGGCGTCGGCACCAGCCGGCCCTTCACCCGCTCGAACAGCGCGAAGCCTGCATCGGCCTCGAGCTCCTTCAGCAGCCGGCTGATGGCGGGCTGGGTCCGGCCCAGCACTGCAGCCGCGCCGGTCACGCTGCCGCTCAGCATGGTGTGACGGAAGGCCTGCAGGCCGCGTTGGTTGGGGGGGCCGGGCATGGGAGGAACATGCCTGATCCTCCCGTTGCTGGGGACCCGTCGTCACCCTCGCCGCGGGCCCTTGCATCGGCAGCTCCGTGTCCGTCGCACCGGTCGGCCCGGACAAAGCGGCGGACCACCAGTAGACCGTGTGCAAAGGGCCAAAGTGCACCGCCAGCATTCGCCCTCCGCTCGCTGCGAGCCATATAGCGGATCGCATTCAGCACCT
>JAQGHV010000307.1 GCA_028288785.1 Rhodospirillales bacterium
CTGTGCCACACCATGCTGAAACTGGGCGTCCTGGTCAGCGTGCCCGGCGACAAACTCCGCCCCGGCCTGGCCGCACTGCGCCTCGGCCACAGCGCCATCGCCGGCTTCACCATCGCCGAACTCGCCCAGCCACACCTGCAGAAACTTGCTGACCGATTCTCCGGCGCCGGCGCCGTCGCTGCACGCGACGGGCTCGACATGGTCGTGCTCGCCCGCTGCGAAAGCGACAACCGCCTCCTCATGAACCTGCGCGTCGGCAGCCGCGTGCCCCTCTCCACCTCGGCGTTGGGCTGGGCCTGGCTCGTCGGCGCCACCCCCGAAGCCCGCGCCGCCGCCATCGCCGAAATCGAAGAAAAAGACGCCGCCCGTTGGCAACCCGCCAAGCGCGAGTTCCAGAAAGCCCTCGCGGAATACAAAGCCAGCGGATGGATCATCAACGCCGGCATCCTCCACCGCGGCTACAACACCTGCGCCGTGCCCATCCTCGGGCACGACGGAAGCGTGCCCTACACCATCAACTGCGGCTCAGCCGCCGTAACCCTGAACCCCACGCGCCTGCGCACCGAAGTCGGACCCGAACTCAGATCCCTGGCCGACCTGCTCCGCCACGGCCTGAGCCCGCAGGAGCTTCGGCCGCAGGTGGGGTGAAGCAAGGCGAGGGCTCCGCCCCTCGACCCCGCCAGGATCGGGTCGATCCTGGACCTCCATGCGTTGGTTCTGGGTATTGGGAAGGTTTGGGTCTCTCGCCGGAGGCGAGCCGGGTAGCCGCGGGGGGCGCATCGCGGTGCACCTATCGGGTAGCGCCGACTTTGCGCCCCCATCGGCTACCCGGCGCTTCAGCAAAGTCCAATCCCTCCCCAACCCAAGGATCAAAACACGCAAGGGCCCGGGGACGGCGCGATCCCCGGCGGGGGTCCAGGGGGATGGTACTTCCTTCACTGCCACCGTGGCGACCAAACCGTGTCTCAAAACTGGACTCCACGACGACATAAGTGATCAAGCAGATGTTTGAGCGAAAACTCACAAGGCCTTCATCACTTACGACGTAGTCGAGCATGTTGAAAGATTGCGGACGAGGTGACGGACACTGCCAAGCTCAGGGGCAAGGTTTGAACCCTTTTACGGGCAGCGGTAGAAACCGGAATTCGGCCTTCCCTGGCATGGATAGCACCGCACGTCAGGTCGCCTGCCTCGGTGGAACAGGGCGGACAAGGCTTATTGTGCCAACGGAAACGGCCGAGCCGGAACGGCCAGGCGACGACGGCTTGGACGAAGATCGGAGGCTCCCTTGGATGCCGTATCCCCGCTCGGCGGTGACCTGAGCGGGACCACCATCTCGCAGACCAGACCCGGGCCTTCCCAGTGGCAGTGAACGGTGCCGCCCCGTTGGGGCTTGATGGTTCCTTCAAGCGCGCATGCCAAATCCTCGCCGCGAGGGGGGCGCTGCGATCGGTGGCCCGCAACGCTCGTCCCAACGTAGCGACAGCAGGCCGGCCACGTGGTCAACCGACCATCCGGCCGCCAGCCGGCCGCTTGGAATCGAAAGCGCCCCGTGTTTCGTCGCGTTCGTTGCCATCTCGTGCAGAGCCATCGAAAGCCTCTGTGCCGCCGCAGAGGAGACCTGGACTGCGGGACCGTCGATGATGACGAACGGCACCTCCGCGCTGGCGGACGGCAGCGTGAACGGCACCAATTCGCGTGCGCCAACGTCAGCAGGTCAGGGCCGGTCCAACGCCCCTCGGCAAGCAGCGTATGAGCCCGCGCCAGAGCCTCCACTCTACCCTCGATTGCCTGCGCATAAGCGTGATTGTCATTCCTGGGCGTCAGGCGCAAAGCGGCCTGCACGACCGCAAGGACGTTCTTCGCCCGGTGATCAATCTCCTGCATGAGCAGATTCTGCAACTCCTCGGCAGCCTTCTGCGCCGTGATAGGCTCCCGCTCGACGGTGCCCGTCCGCAGATCCATCGCACCGCACCGTCTTACCTGCGCGTATACCGCAATTCCGTGGTCCAATCCGTCGCCCGCCTTCGAGCGTCGCCTTGATGGTTGCCGCCACTCCGCCCCAGTCATCTGGATGGATGCCGCTGCGCCAGCCCTCGAAGGTGGGAGGTATCGCGGGATCCGTGCCGTGCAGCCGGTGGCAGGTCTCTGACCAGTAAAGCTCGTTGGTCTCGATGGCCCATTCCCAGGAGCCGACGCCTCCGGCCTCCTGAGCCAGACGCAGGCGTTCCTCGCTGGCCCGCAGCGCCGTGTCAGCCGCGTGCCGCTCGTTCAATCGAGCTCGGCCTCGCACCAGGATTGTCGCCAAAAAAACCAACCGGCGGCAGCCATGAGCATTGGCAGGATTATTGCAGTGGCCAGCATCAGGCGGAATGAGGTTGGCAGACACGCCTGCTTAGACGATCTGGCCAGGCCATCTTGCGGGTTGACCTCTCGTGAGAGAACGGAGGGTGAGCAGGAATAGGGAGCTGTCTCGCGAGAAGCGGCGTCGTGCGGTGGTCTGACGCTCATTGCACTGGTGCCCGTCAAGACGATTTTTCTTTGTAACGATCCCCGGTTTCGTTACCGTACTGACGGCGCCCGTGCCCCTGTCATCGAGGCCATATGTCCCAGTCACTGCGCAGTCTCCCGCCCGCCAAGACACCGCTTGCCCGCGCACTTTCCGCGTGCCGTTCGGAGTTCATGGCGGTCGCGGTGTTCAGCGGCGTCGT
>JAQGHV010000208.1 GCA_028288785.1 Rhodospirillales bacterium
TGCGCGCGAGCCACGCTGGCGCGCGCATCATCCGGCCCGGCGCCTGCGAGGTCGGCGAAGCAGGAAGGGTCCTCCGGGCCCAGGCGCGGCAAACGCCCCGTCTCCGGGTCCATGATCCGCGCGAGCCAAGCCGTGGCGGCTGCCGCACGCGGGCGCAGCGCACGATCCGCCTCCGGCCCTCGGTGTCGGCGCCAGAGCTGGGCCGTGACGGCGAGCGTGTCGAGCAGCAGCCGATGGTAGCGGGCACTCGGCTGGGCGAAGGCGCCGCAGGGCGCGATGAGGCGTCGGGTGGCGCGGATGAGGGCCGCCGCGCCACTCCGTTCGCGCCTCGCGTCGCCGAGCAGCAGCCCGCAGGCGAGTAGCCCGGCCGCTTCCGAAACCGCGTGGTTGTTGTCCTGTGCCAATGCATAGATGGGCGTCGCCTCGATCCGCCTGGCATGAGCATCGAGCAGCGCGCGCATCGCCGGGCTGGGCGGCGCTTCGACGCTGATCGCAAGCGTCAGGGCACGCAGCGCGCATTCCTGGCCACAGGCCCAGGCCGGGCCACGGAAGGGTGGGTTGTGCGCTGCCCAGTCCGACAGCAACCGCTCAGCGGCCGACCAATCCCCGCCAGCGGCGAGCGCGGGGAGCGTGCCGAGCCGGTTCACCTCCCACACCGGCCGGATGTCGCCGGGGGTGAACAGCGGAAGGTCCAGCGCGTGGCAGGTCGGGTTGAAGGGGCCGTGCCAGTTGATCGGTGCGGCGCCTCGATCGGCAGCCATGTTGAAAAATGGGCCGCCCACGGGGGGGCGGTCGAGGAGGGCTCGCCTGCCAATGCCGAGAAGCAGCCGGGCGCGATGCATGAGGTGCAGGACCACAGGACGCGCACCCAGCCGGGACGCCGCGTCGAGCCGGAGCACCAAATGCGAAAATGTTACGACCATAGTATCGATTACTGGTTGAACTTTTCGTGAGCAAGCTACTTTATGGATGCATACCGAAATATGCGACTCCCGGGAAAACAGGTGATCTTCCACGCATTGCGCCTTTCTCTCGGGCTGGTTCCGCTTGTCCTCCTTGCTGCCGGCGCGCTGGCCCAGGCGATTCCTGGAAGTGGCGCTCCCGGTGGGTTCCTGCTGCCGCCATCGCTGCCCTCAATGCTCCCCGGAGGGGCGCCGCTGCCGAGCCTGCCGGCTGTAGCGCAGCAGGAGATCATGGCACGCATCCAGCAATCCATACCGCAGCGCGCGGGTGCGCCGCCTGTGCTGCCGATGCCGGCGCCAGCCGCCGCAGTGCCACCCGCGCTGGCTCCGGCCGCACCCCCGGAGGAGCAGCTTTCCGCCCTCGAGCGCTTCTTCGCCGCACGCTTGGCGGGCGAACCTCAGCCGCTGCGGCAGTTCGGCTACGAGACCTTCGCCGGTTCGCAAGGTGCCGCGCCGCCCGGCTTCGGCGCACTCTCCGAAGACCACCTGATCGGCCGCGACGATGAACTGATCGTGGCGCTGCGCGGCCGCGTGCGGCAGACCCACACGGCGCGGGTCGGCCGCGACGGCATGCTGCTGCTGCCCGACTTGGCGCCGATCGTCGCCGCGGGCCGCAGCATCCGCGAGGTGCGCGCCGACCTCGACGCCCGCGCCAGGCAGGAGATGGGCGGCACCGAGGCCTATCTCAGTTTTGGGGCCCTTCGCCAGATGGGCGTGCTGGTGGCCGGCGAAGTGCTGCGCCCGGGCATCCAGTCGCTGACCCCGCTTTCGACTGTGATCGACGCGCTGGCGGCTGCTGGTGGGGTGCGCAAGACCGGGTCGCTGCGGGCGTTGCGGATCGATGGGCCGCGCGGAAGCCGGGTAGTGGACCTCTACGGCATCCTCACCGGCGATGCCGGCGCACCCGACATCGCGTTGCGCGAGGGTGAGCGCGTGATGGTGCCGGCGCTGGGCGCGGCCATCGCCATCGCCGGCGACGTGACGCGGCCAGGCATCTACGAACTGCCGGCGGGTGCCGCTTCCGTCAGCGTCGAGCATGCCCTGGCGCTCGCCGGGGGAGCACTGCGGCCGCTGGGCAACCGATTGCTGGTGTTTCAGAGCGACGCGCAGGGCAGGCGCGTCATTGCCGAGGTTGCCCCGGTGGGCCTGCTGCGGCGCGGCGACGCTATGCGTGTCGCACCCGGGCTGGACGTGGAGGTGAATGGCCTCCGCCTCGTGGGCCATGTGACGGCGCCGATCACGCGCTCCACCGCCGGCGCAACCCGACTCGCGGCGCTGTTGTCTGACCCGCGCCTGGTACGCGCCGACGCCTACGTGCCGATGGGCGTGATCTGGCGGGCGGAGCGGCCGGCACGGCAGCGGCGCTTCATCGCTTTCCCCCTCGGTCGGGTGCTCGCGAGCGCCGCCGACCTCCCGTTGCAGGAAGCCGATGAAGTTGTGGTGCTCGCGCGCAGCGACATCGCGTGGTTGGCTAGCCCGCCAGTCCAGCGGGCGTTGCGCGGCGAGATGGGCGAGGGCGCCGGCGCGTGCGCCGCGCTGCTGCAGGTGGCGATCGCGGCGCGCGCCTCGCCGGCGCGTTTCGCCCATGCGCGCGGTGCGGGGTTCCCCGATCTTGGCGCGCCCGCTTGCCCGGCGATCCTGGCGCGCTACCCGGATCTGCTCGCCTATCTGCTCGACCAGGCGGTGGTGCTGACCGGGGAGGCGCGGCAGCCTGGCCTGTACCCGGTGCCTGATGATACCGGCCTCGATGTGGTGGTCGCGGCGGCGGGGGGCTTGTCGGATGCCGCGGATCTTGGTGCGGTGGAGTTCGCGCGAGAGCCGGCTGAGGCGTCGGGGGCGATCCCGCTCACGCGCATCTCGCTCGATCTGCGGAGCCGTAATTTCGCGGCGGTGCGGCTGTCACCGCGCGACGTCCTACGCATCCCGCGCGGCTTCGCGGACCGGGAGACGGGGCCGGTCACCCTGGTCGGCGAATTCCTGCGTCCCGGCACCTACGACATCCGTCGCGGCGAGCGCCTGTCCGAACTGATCGCCCGCGCCGGCGGCCTGACGCGCGAGGCATTCCCCTACGGCACCGTCTTCACGCGCGAGAGCGTGCGCCAGCGCCAGCAGGAGGGTTTCGCGCGCACCGCGCGGGAGCTCGAGATGGGCATGGTGCAGGTCGCCGCCGGCCAGGCGGTGGTCGGCACGCG
>JAQGHV010000263.1 GCA_028288785.1 Rhodospirillales bacterium
ACGGTGCCGGTCAATGACCGGCGGGGGCGACCCCAGGGAAAGTGCCACAGAAAACAAACCGCCACGACGCCTTCGGGCCTCGCGGCAAGGGTGAAACGGTGCGGCAAGAGCGTACCGCGCCCCCGGCAACGGGGGCGGCAGGGTAAACCCCACCGGGAGCAAGGCCGAATAGGAGGGGCCGGCGCAGCGCCGCAAGGCGTGGGCGCTGGGGTGTTTCCGCCCTGTCCCTCGGGTTGGCCGCGCGAAGCCTGCGGTAACGCAGGCTCCAGAGGAATGGTCGTCCCCTGCTTTCGGGCAGGGACAGAACCCGGCTTACAGGCCATCTGGCACCACTTATCCCCGTCATACACACGCTGTGGATAACCTTATCCCCAAAAAACGAAACTGGCGCATTAAGTAAACTCGCGACGCTATTCTCACCGCCACGGGAACGTGACGGGTCTGAAACTCGTTGCGCGGTTTAAGACACTGGCAAGCACAGAATCGCGGTGACGCATTTCTTTCATCCCGCCGATCTCGCTTGATTTCCCAGAATTTCCCATGGTATCCCATGCCATCCCGTTGACGATCCGCAGCTCGGGGGGGCGAGGGATCGAGAGGCGGGATGGTCGGGCGAGCCGGCGGAATCGGGGGATTCCGTCGGCCGCTGCACCGCCGGGTCGTAAAGCGGAGCATCCGCCGTGCGGGAACCGGGCGGGCCGGCAGGATCGAGGGGCAGCGTTCCAGCTTCATGCGCATGTTTCTCGACAGCCACAGCGCCAGGCTCGACAAGAAGGGCCGGGCTTCGTTCCCAGCGAGCTTCCGCGCGGCGCTTGAGCGGTTCGAGGTCCATTCCTTCTACCTGCGCCCGCATCATCTTCACACTTGCATCGAGGGCTTCTCCAACGCCGCGCTCGACGGCGTAAACGCCAGCCTCGGGGCGATGGACGCCTATTCCGAGGATCAGGAGCTGCTCGCCCTCGCACTGTTCGGTGACACCGCTGAACTGAATTACGACGCCGAGGGACGGTTCTCGCTGCCATCCAAGCTGCAGCGGCACGCGCAGATCGAGGACACGATGGTCTTCGTCGGCATGGGCGATAAGTTCCAGATCTGGGAGCCTGCCCTGCTCGATCGCCGCAAGGCCGATGCGATCCTTCGTCTGCGCGACCAGCGCCCCAGCCTGCCGCCAGGACATCGCGCATGAACGCGCCCCGCGGCCATATCCCGGTCCTGCTCGCCGAAGCCGTCGCCACCCTCGCGCCGCGTGCCGAGGGCAGCTACCTCGACGCGACCTTCGGCGGTGGCGGCTACGCGGCCGCGATCCTGGAAGCAGCCCCCTGCACGCTCTGGGCGCTCGACCGCGATCCCGCCGCGATCGCCCGCGGTGCCGCGCTCGCGGCCCGTTATCCGGGCCAGTTGCACCTGATCGAGACCCGCTTCGGCGCCATGCTGGAGGCGCTGTCCGCCCGCGGCGTGACGACACTCGACGGCGTGGTGATGGACCTCGGCGTCTCCTCCTTCCAGCTCGACGAGGGGGAGCGCGGCTTCTCCTTCCGCGCCGAAGGCCCGCTCGACATGCGCATGGGCCGCGACGGTCCCTCGGCGGCCGACCTGGTGAACACCCTGGACGCCGAGGCGCTCGCCACCATCCTGTCCGAGCTCGGCGAGGAGCGGCATGCGCGCAAGATCGCGCGGGCCATCCTGCGCGAACGGGCGATCTCGCCGATCACCACGACCGGCCGGTTGGCGTCGATCGTGCGAAGTTCAATACCGCGCGATCCATCGGGCCTCGATTCGGCGACGCGAAGCTTTCAGGCGCTGCGCATGGCGGTGAACGAAGAATTGCCGGAAATCGAACAGGGGCTTGCCGCTGCGGCTGCCCTGCTCGCCCCGGGTGGCCGGCTTGTCGTGGTGAGCTTCCATTCCCTCGAGGACCGCATCGTGAAGCGGTTCTTCGCGGCCCGCACCGGGCGCGAGGGCCTCGCGTCCCGGCATGATCCGGCGGCGCTCCTCGCGCCGCCGAAGCCTGATTTCTTAATTCTGACCACCCGTGCCGTTCGGCCCGGCGCCGCCGAGTTGGCCGGGAACCCGCGTGCCCGCAGTGCCCGCCTGCGCGCGATGGAGCGACTGCCATGTTCCGACCGCTGACCTTCCTTTGCATGCTCGTGGCCGCCGGTGCGGGGTATTACCTGTACCAGGTGAAGCAGTCCGTCGCGCAGCAGGAACGCGAACTTCGCGACGTGCGCCGGCTGACCGACGCCGCACTCGAACGCACCCAGGTCCTGCGTGCCGAATGGGCCCTGCTGAACGAACCGGACCGCCTGCGCCAGGTGGTTTCCCGGCACCTGACGCTGGAGCCGATGACGCCCGCGCAGTTCGTCCGTTTCGCCGACCTGCCGCGGCGGATCAGCGCCCCGTTGGTCTTCGCGGGTGCGCCTTCCCTGTTTGCTGCGCCAGTGCCCCGCCATTCCGACGAGACGGCGCCGGTGACCCTTGCGGCTGCCAGCATCCCGGCGCCGCCGATCGCCAGTGCCCCGATTCCGCGCGCCGCCAGTACCCCGGCGCCGGCAGCCACGGTTGCCCCGGCTCAGCCCATCGCGACTGCCCAGGTTCCGGCGGTCAGCACCCCAGCTCCGCCCGCCGCGATCGCCGCGCGTCCCGAGCCAGAGGCGACCCCGGCACCGCGCCCGCCCGCACGGATCGCCGCACCACGCCCGGCGACG
>JAQGHV010000387.1 GCA_028288785.1 Rhodospirillales bacterium
GGTCCGGGAAGGCGAGATCGAGCATGCGATGGATCTCGTCCTCATGCGCGCCGTCGAACACCGGCGTCGCGAACGGCACACCGTGCTTCAAGTTGTCGGCGAGACTCAGGATCTCCTCGTCGGAAAAGCTGTCGAGGTCTTCGGACTTGCCCGACTCGTTGTAGATCGAGGTGAGGAAAGTGCGGAGTTCCGCCGCCTTCGCTTGCGCCTTGATCATGTCGCCGATGCGCAGACCCAGGCCTTTCGAGGCCCAGCCGAGGTGGACTTCCAGCACCTGACCTACGTTCATCCGCGACGGAACGCCGAGCGGATTCAGCACGATGTCGGCCGGTGTGCCGTCTGCCATGTAAGGCATGTCTTCGACCGGAACGATGCGGGAAACCACCCCCTTGTTACCGTGGCGACCCGCCATCTTGTCGCCAGGCTGCAGGCGGCGCTTGACGGCGAGGTAGACCTTGACCATCTTCTGCACGCCCGGCGGCAGTTCGTCGCCCTGCGTGAGCTTCTTGCGCTTCTCTTCGAAGGCGAGGTCGAACTGGTGGCGCTTCTCGGCGATCGATTCCTTGATCGCTTCGAGTGCCGCGGCGGTGTCGTCGTCCGCGGGGCGGATGTCGAACCAGTGGTACTTGTCGAGATCGTCGAGGTATTCCTTGGTGATCTTCGCGCCCTTGACGAGCTTCTTCGGACCACCGTTGACGACTTTGCCCAGCAACATCTTCTCGAGACGCTGGAATGCGTCGCCTTCGACGATACGCAACTGGTCGTTCAGGTCGAGGCGGTAGCGCTTCAGTTCATCGTCGATGATCTGCTGCGCGCGCTTGTCGCGCGGAATTCCCTCGCGCGTGAAGACCTGCACGTCGATGACGGTGCCGACCATGCCGGACGGTACGCGCAGCGAGGTGTCTTTCACGTCGGACGCCTTTTCGCCGAAGATCGCGCGCAGCAGCTTCTCTTCGGGCGTCAGCTGGGTTTCGCCCTTCGGTGTGACCTTACCGACCAGGGTGTCGCCCGCTTCGACTTCGGCGCCGATATAGACTATGCCGGATTCGTCGAGGCGCGCCAGTTGGTTCTCTGCCAGGTTCGAGATGTCGCGGGTGATTTCTTCCGCACCGAGCTTGGTGTCGCGCGCGACGACCGACAATTCTTCGATATGGATCGAGGTGTAGCGGTCATCCGCGACGACCTTCTCGGAGATCAGGATCGAGTCCTCGAAGTTGTAACCGTTCCACGGCATGAACGCGACCAGCATGTTCTGGCCGAGAGCGAGTTCGCCGAGGTCGGTGGACGCGCCATCGGCGATGACGTCGGCCTTGGCAACACGGTCGCCGACCTTGACGATAGGCCGCTGGTTGATGTTGGTGTTCTGGTTCGAACGCGTGTACTTGATCAGGTTGTAGATGTCGACACCGACTTCGCCGGCAGCCGCCTCGTCGTCGTTCACGCGGATCACGATACGGCCGGCGTCGACGTAGTCGACGATGCCGCCGCGCAGCGCCTGTACGGTCGTGCCGGAGTCGACCGCCACGGTCCGCTCGATGCCGGTGCCGACAAAGGCTTTTTCCGGCCGCAGGCAGGGCACGGCCTGACGTTGCATGTTCGCGCCCATCAACGCGCGGTTCGCGTCATCGTGCTCGAGGAACGGGATCAGGGACGCAGCGACCGAAACCACCTGGCCTGGAGCCACGTCCATGTACTGCACGCGCTCGGGCGAGACCAGGATGGTTTCGCCGGCTTGGCGCGCAGAGACCAGTTCGTCCGACAGCCTGCCGTCCCTGTCGATGGTCGCGTTCGCCTGGGCGATGATGTAGCGACCTTCTTCGATCGCGGAGAGGTAGTCGATCTGGTTGGTGATCTTGCTGCCGTCGACCTTGCGATACGGCGTCTCGAGGAAGCCGTACTCGTTCAGGCGGGCGTAGAGAGCCAGCGAGTTGATCAGACCGATGTTCGGACCTTCCGGCGTTTCGATCGGGCATACGCGACCATAGTGGGTCGGGTGCACGTCACGCACTTCGAAGCCTGCACGCTCGCGCGTCAGACCACCCGGGCCGAGCGCGGATACGCGACGCTTGTGGGTAATTTCCGACAGCGGGTTGGTCTGGTCCATGAACTGCGAGAGCTGCGAGGAGCCGAAGAATTCGCGGATCGCGGCCGAGATCGGCTTCGAATTGATGAGGTCGTGCGGCATCAGGTTGTCGGCTTCGGCCTGGCCGAGGCGTTCCTTGACGGCGCGCTCCACGCGTACGAGACCGGCGCGGAACTGGTTCTCCGCCAGCTCGCCGACGCAACGCACGCGGCGGTTTCCGAGGTGGTCGATGTCGTCCACTTCGCCGCGGCCGTTGCGCAGCTCAACCAGGATCTTGATGACCGCGAGGATGTCATCGTTGGAGAGGGTCATCGTGCCGGTCAGCTCGTCGCGACCGATGCGGCGGTTGAATTTCATGCGGCCGACCGCAGACAGGTCATAGCGCTCTTCGCTGTAGAACAGGCCGTTGAACAGGGCTTCGACGGAATCCTCCGTCGGCGGCTCGCCGGGACGCATCATGCGGTAAATCGCCACACGCGCGGCCATCTGGTCGGCGGTATCGTCCATGCGCAGTGTCTGCGAGATGTAGGCGCCCTGATCCAGATCGTTGGTGTAGATGGTCTGGATTTCAGCGACATTGGCTTCGCGCAGGCGGCCGAGCAGATCTTCCGTGAGTTCGTCGTTGGCGCTGGCGATGACTTCGCCGGTCTCGGTGTCGATGATGTTCTTCGCCAGGACGCGGCCGAGCAGATAGTCTTCCGGCACGGAGATGGTCTTGATGCCGGCAGCTTCGATTTCGCGCACGTGTTTTGCGTTGATGCGCTTGTCTTTGGCGACGATGACCTTGCCGGACTTGTCGGTGATGTCGAAGCGCGCCACTTCGCCGCGCAGGCGTTCGGCGACGAATTCCATCTCGGCGCCTTCGGAGCGGAGTGTGAAATTATCGAAGACGAAGAAGTTCGCCAGGATCTGTTCCGGCGTCATGCCGATGGCCTTCAGCAGGATCGTGACAGGCATCTTGCGGCGGCGGTCGACACGGAAGAACAGCACGTCTTTCGGGTCGAATTCAAAGTCGAGCCAGGACCCACGATAGGGAATGATCCGTGCCGAGAACAGCAGCTTGCCGGACGAATGCGTCTTGCCGCGGTCATGCTCGAAGAACACGCCCGGCGAACGGTGCAGCTGCGATACGATGACACGCTCGGTGCCGTTGATGACGAACGAGCCGGTGGTCGTCATGAGCGGCAGTTCGCCCATGTACACTTCCTGCTCTTTCATTTCTTTCACGACCGGCTTGGTGGGCGATTCCTTGTCGAGAATGACAAGACGCACCTTGGCACGGAGTGGCGATGCATAGGTGAGGCCGCGTTGCTGACACTCTTTGACGTCGAATGGCGGATCGCCCAACACGTACGATAAAAATTCAAGCCGGGCAAAGCCGTTATGCGATACGATCGGGAAAATCGATGTAAAGGCGGATTGCAGGCCTTCGTTCTTGCGGTTCGACGGTGCTTTGTCTTGCTGCAAGAAGCCCAGATAAGACTCGAGCTGGGTCGCTAGAAGGAACGGAACGTTGTGAACGTTAGCGCGCTTCGCGAATGATTTGCGAATGCGCTTCTTCTCAGTAAATGAGTAGTGCATGGACACTCCGTGAGTGACAGGAAGGATGGAGAA
>JAQGHV010000314.1 GCA_028288785.1 Rhodospirillales bacterium
TTGGTTATCAGATCAGCGTCTTTATGACCGGCGGCGGCAGCCAGGCCGAGTAGGGCAAACTCCCGCTTCCTCGCGGTGCCCGCCAGATGCTCGCCCTCAGATAGGAACTTTCCGAGCAAAACGCCCAGCGAGATGCCGCCGGATTTAAGCGGAGTGGCGGGCGGGGGCACTAGCGCAGCCGAGGGCGGCACGGCGGGAGGCGTCGCGGGCCCCGGGAAGCGGGAGGCGCTCGGGTCGGGCGTCCAGTCACCGGAGGCCCTGCTGGTTGCCGCGGCCGCAGCGTAAGTCTGGGCCCCGAAGATTGCTACGGCCAAGCGGGATACGCTTTCGTGGTCCGCTGCGATGCCCCGCTCGCGTAGGAACCGGCGGGCGTCAGCCAAGTCTGCGGGGGTCGGGATGAACTCGCGGTCGTCACACTCCGCGCCACCCGCGCCACCGGTCAGGCGGTCAAGAAGTGCGGCGTGTGCTTCTCCGCGCCCCACGACGCACCCGGGGTCTGCCTCGGCGAGTTCTACCGCCTCGCGATAGACAATCCCAGCCAACGCAGCGACATCTCGGGGTGACAAGCGAACAGAGCGTCCTGCGAGTTCCGCCCTCGCGGCTGACAGCGTGGCCTCGAAGCGCGCGAGCACCAGAGGTTGGCGCAGGCGGGCCTCTGCCGGGTCTTTTGTTCGGAGCGTTTGGACTAATTCCCGTTTGCCCAAGATCGCCCGCAAAGCCACAGGCACCACTTTACGGGTTCGGTAAACTCGGGTCGTTGGGCCGATCTGCGCGCGAGACATCTGCAAGACCACTTTGTACCGTCCGTTTGTACCACGGATGGCCGCTAAGTCCCTGAAAGTTCGATGTCTCGTGCCAGATCAGCGAGTTAAGTGGTGCTGCCAGAGAGGATTGAACTCTCGACCTCTCCCTTACCAAGGGAGTGCTCTACCACTGAGCTACGGCAGCATCCGGTCGCGCCACATTCGTCCAGCGCCGGGGCTGATTAGCCGCTTCCGCCCTGGGACCGCAACCCCCGGCTCAGCCCCTTGCCCCAGCCCGCATACACGGCCACACCTTGCTTCATGGTGAAGCCGCCCGTTCCCAACCCCACCGAGACCAAGCGCATCTCCCGCGAAGCGGCCGCGCTCCGCGAAAACCTGCGCAAACGCAAGCAGCAGGCCCGCGCCCGCGAAGACCACCCCACCGCCGACTCGCCGCCACCCCTTCCCCCAAAACCGCCTCTCCGCTAAGCCCCGCGGCAGGAGGCGACCTCATGCCCATCATGCCCGACAGCTGGATCCGCCGCATGGCCGTGGATCACGGCATGATCACCCCCTTCGTCGAGTCGCAGCGGCGCGAAGGCGTCATCAGCTACGGCCTGTCCTCCTACGGCTACGACAGCCGTATCGCCGACGAGTTCAAGATCTTCACGAATGTCGACAGCGCCATCGTGGACCCCAAAGCCTTCTCCGACGAAAGCTTCGTCTCTCGCCAAGGCCCCGTCTGCATTATCCCGCCCAATTCCTTCGTCCTCGCCCACACCGTCGAGGTCTTCCGCATCCCGCGCGACATCCTGGTCATCTGCCTCGGCAAATCCACCTACGCGCGCTGCGGCCTGATCGTGAACGTCACCCCGCTCGAACCCGAATGGGAAGGCCAGGTCACCATCGAAATCAGCAACACCACCCCCCTGCCCGCCAAAGTCTACGCGAACGAAGGCATCTGCCAGTTCCTCTTCCTTAAAGGCGATGGCCCTCCAGAAGTGAGTTATGCGGACCGCGCCGGCAAATACATGGGCCAGCGCGGCACCTCGCTGCCAAAACTGTGAGGGAGGTAAGGCCAAGGGGCTCCGCCCCCTGGACCCCCGCCAGGAGCCTAGAGGCCCCTGGACCCGCATCTGTTGGTGCTGGGCTTGGGAGCGGTGTGCTTGCGGTGATGAGTCGGGTTGGGGAGGGGGCGCGTCGAGGGAGCACCTGTGCCGCCAGGAGCACCATGCGCCCCCTCCCCAACCCGACGCGCCTTCGGCGAGGCGCAACACCCTCCCAGATCAAACACCAACAAAAGTGGGGTCCAGGGGACTTAAGTTCCCTGGCGGGGTCCAGGGGCGGAGCCCTTGGCCTTTCTCCCTTACAAGTTTCGACAGGACGCTGACCATGGACCGTATTCGCATTCGCGGGGGTCGTCGGCTGGAGGGTCGGATTCCCGTCTCCGGCGCCAAGAACGCCACCTTGCCGTTGATGGCGTGTGCGTTGCTGACCGACGGTCCCTTGGTGCTGACGAACGCGCCGGATCTGGCAGATATTGAGACCATGGCTGGGCTTATTGCGCAGCATGGTCTGAGCGTGGAGCACGACAAGCGCGCGCGGACACTGACGCTCGCGGGTCGGGCAACCAATCTCGAGGCGCCGTATGATTTGGTGCGCAAGATGCGGGCTTCCGTGCTCGTGCTGGGGCCATTGCTGGCGCGGTATGGGCGGGCGCGGGTGTCGCTGCCGGGCGGTTGTGCGATCGGGACGCGGCCGGTCGACCTGCATTTGAAGGGTCTGGAGGCGATGGGCGCGACCATCGTCGTGGAGGCCGGGTATATCGAGGCGACGGCGCCCGATGGCGGCCTGCAAGGCGCCCGCATCATCTTCCCGCAGCCCTCGGTGGGCGCCACCGAGAACCTGCTGATGGCGGCCGCCCTCGCCTCAGGCGAGACGGAGCTCATCAATGCGGCGCGTGAGCCGGAGATCGGCGACCTCGCACGCTGCCTGATGGCAATGGGCGCTGATATCGATGGCATTGGCTCGGACCGCTTGACCATCAAAGGCAGCGCCAGGCTTTCTGGCGCGACGCACGGGATCATCCCAGATCGGATCGAGGCCGGCACCTTTGCCATCGCCGCCGCCATCACGGGCGGGTCGCTGCTGCTGGAAGGCGCGCGGCTCGATCATCTCGGCGCGGTGACGCGCACGTTGCGCGACGCCGGCGTCGATGTGCGGGAGGCCCCGGACGGGCTGCAGGTCAGCCGACTGAACGGGCTGCACGGGACCGATGTCGTCACCGAGCCCTTCCCCGGTTTCGCCACCGACATGCAGGCGCAGTTCATGGCGCTGATGTGCGTGGCGGAGGGTGCGGCGATGCTCACTGAGACGATCTTCGAGAACCGCTTCATGCACGTGCCGGAGCTCAATCGCATGGGCGCGCGCATCAACGTGCATGGGTCTTCGGCGATCATCCGCGGCGTCGGGCGGATGTCTGGCGCGCCGGTGATGGCGACCGATCTGCGCGCCTCGGTCTCATTGATCCTGGCCGGGCTGGCGGCGAGCGGGGAGACCACGGTGAACCGCGTCTATCACCTTGATCGGGGCTATGAGCGCATCGAGGCGAAGCTGGCGGCGGTGGGCGCGGATATCGCGCGCGTCGTCGGATGAGCGAGACCATTATCCTGGCCCTGCCGAAGGGCCGCATCCTTGCGGAGCTCGGCGATCTGCTCGCGCGCGCTGGCATCGTGCCGTCCGCCGACTACACGGACGAGGATAGCCGCCGCCTGCGCTTCCCGACGAGCGATCCGATGCTCGATGTGGTGCGCGTGCGCCCCTTCGACGTCGCGACTTTCGTCGGCCATGGCGCGGCGCAAATCGGCATCTGTGGAGCCGATGTCCTGATGGAGTTTGACGACGCCGAGATCTACGCCCCGCTCGACCTCGGCATCGGCCGCTGCCGCGTCTCGATCGCAGAGCCGGAGGCGCGCGACGCCACCGAGAACCCCGCGCAATGGTCGCGGGTGAGCGTGGCGACGAAGTATCCCAACATCGCGCGTCGCCACTTCGCCGCACGCGGCGTGCAGGCGGAAATCGTGCACCTGAACGGCGCCATGGAGTTGGCGCCCTCGCTCGGCCTCGCGCGGCTGATCGTGGATTTGGTGCAGACTGGCTCGACGCTGAAGGCCAACGGGCTGGTGGAGACCGAGGTGATCGCGCCGATCACCTCGCGCCTCATCGTGAACCGCACGGCGCTGAAGACGCGCCCAGAGGCGATCGGCGCCTGGATCGAACGCTTCCGTGCGGCGCTGGAGGCCCCTGCCCCGTGATCCGACTGGACACACGCGACGACGGTTTCGAGACGGCGTTCCGGGCGCTGCTTGCCGACCCGCGGGAGATGGCGGCCGCGGTCGATGCCGCGGTC
>JAQGHV010000277.1 GCA_028288785.1 Rhodospirillales bacterium
GGGCGGGGCTGCCGATGCTGACCATCGCGGGCCGCGCCTTCAATGCGCGGGTGGCGGCAAGCCTGCTGCACACCGTGGGACTGCCGGAACTGGTGACAACGGACCTCGCCGGATATGAGGCGATGGCGCTCACGCTTGCACGCGATCCGGCGAGGTTGGCGGCGTTGCGCGCCCGCCTCGCGGTGAACCGGCTGACGTCGCCCTTGTTCAATACGGCCGGCTACGCGCGCGCGTTGGAGGCGGGGTTCACGGCGATGCATGCGCGGCAGCGAGCCGGGTTGGCGCCGGAGCACATCACGCTGGCAGCGACTGCAAGCGGTCAGGAAGAATGAGGGTTGGTATGCGCCGCGTGCGGTAGGCCGGCTCGGGTTTGAAGCGAGCACTTGGCTCGCCGGTCCACTGGCGGCGGCCACTCGCCCGCTAGCGCGATTCAAACGCTAGGGCCGATCGTATGATCCCGGAGGCGCCAATTCCTCGGGCACTGCCGCTATTCTGGCTTCGCGAAGCCAGCGCGAAAGCCGCGCATCCGCCGTGAGCACCGCGAAGGGGATGACCAGCAGCAGGCTCGCCAGGACGGGTAGTGCGAAGACGAGCGCGGTGCCGGAAAGCAAGGCCGCCGCGACGACGCCAGCCAGGGTTTCCGGCCAGAACATGCGCGCTGCATCCCACCAGCCGACGCCACGATCATCCCGGTTTTGCGGCGCCCAGCCGATGCGGCGCCCGCAGGCGAGGGCTGCAAGGAACATCGCCTGGTGCAGGATGCGCGCCGGTTCGAACAGCGCGGTGAAGGCGAGTTCCGCCGCCACCCCGCGCGCGAAGGCGCCGCGGCCTCCGTACCCAGCGGCGAGCGCGGGCTTGAGCAGAACCTCCACGTAGCCGAGCAGTTTTGGCGCGTAGTGGCAGAACCAGCCGGCCAGCATCAGCGCTGCCAACATTCCCATGTTCGTGGTCGCGCCGCCGCCGGTCACGGCGTTCACGACGGCGGCCACGAAGATCAGCGCCCAGAGTGGTGCGGCGAGAAACAGCAGGATCGCCTGCACCAGCTGCCAGCGCGCCATCGGCGTGAGCCCGGGCAGGCGCAGCAGCTGCCAGTACTGCATGTTGCCCGCCGCCCAACGGAGGTCGCGGATGCAAAAATCCGGCATGGCCGGCGGGTTGCCCTCGGCACTGCCATCCTCGGCGGTGAGCACGCGCACCTTCCAGCCGGCGGCGTGCAGGCGCGTCGCCTCGACCTGGTCGTGGCTAAGGATGTGGCTGCCATCGGGCAGCGGATCGAGCCGGCAGTGCGCGCGGAACGGCGCGATTCGGATGATGGCGTTGTGGCCCCAGTACGGCCCCTCGTCGCCCTGCCACCACGCCTGCCCGGTGCCCCAGGCGCGCATTCCCGCCCGCATGCCGAACTGGAACAGGCGCGGGAAGGCTGCGCCGGCGGGGCGGCCCACGATCATCTGCTGCAGGATGGCGAGCCGGTCATCGGCCTCCATGCAGGCGACCAGGCGGAGCACGGCTTCCGCGGACATGGTGCTGTCGGCATCGAGGCCGATGAAGAAGGCGGCGTCGCCGGCGTCGTGGTCGCAGAACTCCATGACGTTGCCGGATTTGTAGCCGGTGTTCTCCACCCGTCGCCGGTAGTGCACGGCGACACCGCTGGCCGGCCGCGCCGCGACGAAGTCGTTCGCCGCGCGCGCTTCCTCATCCGCCTTCGCGGCGTCCTGCGTGTCCGAGAGGATGTGCAGCCGGAAGCGGTCCGCGACGCCTTTTTCCGCAAGCGCGTCGAGCAGAGTCGCGAGCGGCGGCAGCACCGCGGCCATCGCCTCATTCCTCACGCAGATGATGATGGCGGTGACGGCGCGGGGCGGGCCAGGTCGTACTGCATCCAACACGGGCAGCACGGCGGCCACCGGGTCGCGCGCGATCATCAGGATCGCGAACCCGACCAACGCATTGGCCGCCGACAGCGCCAGCCAGGGCGCGGTGCCGAGGAAGGCCGCCAGGATCAGCGCCTCCCAGATCGTCCAGCCGTCAGCGCCGAGCACGGCAACCGCCAGCGCGACCAACCCGGCGAAGATCGTCAGCGCCAGGGCGGCGAACAGGATGCGCCGTGGCGCGATGAATTCAGCGACGCGAGGCGGTGTGCTTCGTTCAAGGGTGCGCCCCGACGCGACGGCCTCGACAACGCGCCCCGGCAGGAGAGGGTCGACAACGCGCCCCAGCGCGATGGATTCGGCGACGCGCTCGAGCGCGATGGGTACAAGGACGCGCTCCGGCGGGATGGGTTCCTTCATCATGCCCGCGCTGTAGCGGCTCGGCGTGGCAAGAAAAAGGAGGCCCGCTTGCGGCCGGCACCGCACCGCGCCCATATCGCGACCATGGACCTCGATTTCACCGCGGCCGAGCTGCACCGCTATTCGCGCCACATCCTGCTGGAGAATGTCGGGGCCGAGGGTCAGGCGAAGCTGCGCGCGGCCTCGGTGCTGATCGTGGGCGCCGGCGGGCTCGGCTCGCCGCTGGCGCTGTACCTGGCGGCGGCCGGAGTAGGGCGGCTCGGGCTTGTCGATCATGACGTGTTGGAGCTGTCCAACCTGCAGCGCCAGGTCGCGCACACCACGGCGCGGATCGGGCGCAACAAGGCCGAGAGCGTCGCGGAGGCGCTCGCCGCCCTGAACCCGGAGGTGCTGGTCGAGACGCATCCGCGCCGGCTCGATGCCGCCACCGCGCGCGAGCTCATTCCCCGCTACGACATCATCTGCGATGGCACCGATAATTTCGCCACGCGGTTCCTTTTGGGTGATGCCTGCCATCTGCTCGGCCGCCCGCTTGTCTCGGCCGCGGTGCTGCGCTTCGAGGGGCAGCTTTCCGTCTTCCAGTCGCACCGGGGTGCGCCGTTTCCCTGCCACCGCTGCCTCCACCCGGAACCGCCGCCGGAGGGCGAGGTTCCGACGTGCGGCGAAGCAGGTGTGCTCGGGGTGGTCACCGGCGTGATGGGTACATTGCAGGCGACCGAGGTGCTGAAGCTGATCCTCGGCATCGGCGAGACGCTGGCCGGACGGCTGCTGCTGTGGGATGCGCTCGATGCGCGCTTCCGCACCATCCGCCTGAAGCGGGACCCGGCCTGTGCGCTGTGTGGCAATGCCGCGACGATCCGAGCTTTCGGCGCATGACGGCGCTGGGCGTGCTCCTGATCAGCGGTGGGCACGAGCGGGCGCACTATGCCTTGGTGATGGCGACTGGCGCCGCCGCGCTCGGACGCGACGTGACGCTGTTCGCGACGAACGCCGGGGTGCGGCTGTTGCTTGACGATCAGGCGCTGGCGTCGGATGTGCGCGAAGCAGTGCTGGCGGCGCGCGGCGTGGCCGGGATTGGGGTGTTGTGGCCCGCCGCGCGCGAGCTCGGCATCCGCATGATCGCCTGCGAGGCCGGCCTCGCGGCGGAGGGGCTGCGCGATGTTCACCTCGCGGATGGGGTGGAACGGGCGGGCGTCGCCACGTTCCTGGAAGCGGTGGGTGGCGGGCAGGTCATCACGTTCTAAGAGCGACGGTCATGTTGCTCGCTGCCCTAAAGCGGTAGGTGTGGCCTCCGGCCACTCGCCTCGGCAGACGGCGGCCGGCGCCCATTTGGGTGCTCGGTCCACATCGCAGCCCGCCGAGACGTCGAGCGGAGGGGACTTCGCCCCCGCCCAACCCCTTGCGGCGCTCGCGCCGCAAGGCCGAACGGCCGAACGGCCGCCGCCGGTAGTCCGGCGAGGCAAGCACGCGGAGCGTGCGCCCGCCGCTTGAGGGCACAAAAAACAGCGCAACTGGGAGGCCGAAAGGTTCGGCCTCCCAGTTACGCGGCGTCTTCGCGTCGGTCGCGAGCCTTGACGTAGGCGACCGCCGCGTGGGCTGCGCAATACGGCTTGCCGGCCAGGCCCTCTGCGGAACAGAAGCGGAAGTCCGGGCTGCCGGGCTCGCCGAGCGGCCAGCAGCAATTTCGCTGTCCCGAACGCTGGAAGCTGCTGCGCACCAGGGTGGGCGCCGCAACCGCCTTGGGCACAGCCGGCGTCGGAGCGGCCTGGCGTTGGACCGGCGCTGCCGGAGAAGGCATGCGCATCACGTCGCGACGCGGAGTCGCACGGGGCACCCGAGGGCGCTCGACACGCGGCTGGGAATCGCGCCTGATCGGGCTTGGCCGGGCCGAGAGGTTCAGGCGGTGAGCCTTGCCAACCACGGCATTCTTCGAAATGCCCATGCGGCGGCCGATTTCAGCGGTCGAATGGCCCTCGGCCCAGAGTGCCTGCAGGCGCTCGATCGCTTCTTGTGTCCAATCCATGATGGTCAGCCCCCTGTGTCCCTGGACACCACATACGGTGGTCATACCGGGGTTTGAAACACAAGGTGTTGGAGGAGGTTGCACAACCACATTTCTGTGGACAAGGCGCGCCGAGGGCGCCCGGCCACGCCTTCGTGGCATCGTTGAACCCTCCCTTGTGCGGTGCGGCGGGACGCGACTATGGTCCGCCCGCATTGGCGGTACCGGAGTTATACCCCGGCACGCTGATGCACGGAAACCGTCCGGGCGCGGCGGTTTTCCGTTCACGGAACCCCGACGCGGGGCGAACGATCAGGAACGTGCCTCATGGCACGCGAACGGGGACACGGAATGCGTGCTTCGAAGATCTGGCATCATGGCGCGGCCGTGACCTTCGGCGCGGCAGCCTTTGCCGCTGCCATGCTCGGCGCCATGCCGGCCATTGCGCAGGAGGCTGCGCCGATGATCGGTGCCCCGGTCACCTGGGGGGTTGGGCTCCAGCAGTCTGGTGGCGTCGTCAAGGATGCGATCCACGACTTCAACGACATGGTACTCTACATCATCATCGCCATCACGGCCTTCGTCGCGGTGCTGATGCTGTACATCACTTGGCGCTACCGGGCCGCGAAAAATCCAACCGCGTCGCGGACCAGCCACAACACCGTCCTCGAAGTCGCCTGGACTGTGGTGCCGGTGCTGATCCTCCTGGTGATCGCGATCCCGTCGTTCCGGCTGATCTACTACCAGGATCGGGTGCCGAGCGCTGATGTCACCATCAACGTGCAGGGCCGCCAGTGGTACTGGCACTACGCTTACCCGGAGAATGGCAATTTCGCCTTCGACAGCTATCCGCTGACCGAAGACCAGTTGCCGGCTGACCAGCGCCATCTCTTTCGCCTCGCGGTCGATAATCCCCTTGTGGTGCCGATCGGCGCGAATGTGCGGGTCATCACCTCCGGCCAGGACGTGATCCACAGCTTCTTCGTGCCGTCGCTCGGCGTGCAGAAATACACCATTCCCGGCCGCACGCTCGAGACGTGGTTCCGCGCTGATCGCGCCGGCACCTTCTACGGCCAGTGCAACCAGATCTGTGGCACCAACCATTGGTTCATGCCGATCGTGGTGCGCGCCGTGCCGCGGGCCGAGTTCGACACCTGGGCCGCGGATGCGCGCACGCGCTTCGCCCAGGCTCCCGCCAGCCCGACGGCGCCGGCGGACATTGCGGCGGCGCCGATCGATACCAACCTGATGGCGGAGGCGCGCCGCTAAGGCGGCGTCTCTGCGAGGACCGAGACCCATGGACAATGCCGCCCACGCCGCCCACCACGACGATGACCACCACGACCACTACCCCGGCTTCGCCAAGCGTTGGTTGTTCTCGACCAACCACAAGGACATCGGGACGCTCTACATCATCTTCTCGATCATCGCGGGCCTGATCGGCGGCGGCATTTCCGTGCTGATGCGCATGGAACTGCAGAGCCCCGGCCTGCAGTATTTCTCGAGCGGGCAGATGTGGAACGCCTGGGTCAGCGCGCACGGGCTGATCATGGTGTTCTTCGTCGTTATGCCGGCACTGATCGGCGGCTTCGGCAACTGGTTCGTGCCGTTGATGATCGGCGCGCCCGACATGGCATTTCCGCGGCTGAACAACATCAGCTTCTGGCTGCTGGTCCCGGCATTCATGCTGCTTGGCGGATCGATGTTCGTGGGCGAGGGCGCAGGCGCCGGCTGGACCATCTACCCGCCCCTGTCTGACAGTACCTACCATTCCGGCCCCGCGATGGACATGGCGCTGTTCGCGCTCCATTTGGCCGGTGCCAGCTCCATCCTTGGTGCGGCCAACTTCATCACCACCATTCTGAACATGCGCGCGCCTGGCATGACGCTGCACAAGATGCCGCTGTTCGTCTGGTCGATGCTGGTCACCGCCTTCCTGCTGCTCCTCGCGGTTCCCGTGCTTGGTGGCGCGATTACCATGCTGATTACCGACCGTAATTTCGGCACGGCGTTCTTCCGTCCCGATGGCGGTGGCGACCCGGTGCTGTTCCAGCACCTGTTTTGGTTCTTCGGCCACCCCGAAGTCTACATCATGATCCTGCCGGGCTTCGGCATCGTGAGCCACATCCTCTCCACCTTCTCCAAGAAGCCGATCTTCGGCTATCTCGGCATGGCCTACGCGATGGTCGCCATCGGCGTCGTGGGCTTCGTGGTCTGGGCACACCACATGTTCACCTCGGGCATCGACGTCGACACGCGGGCCTACTTCATGGCCGCGACCATGGTCATCGCGGTGCCCACGGGCATCAAGATCTTCTCCTGGATCGCGACGATGTGGGGCGGCTCGCTGCGGCTCGACACGCCAATGCTGTTCGCGATCGGCTTTATCTTCCTGTTCACCGTGGGTGGCGTCACCGGCGTCAAGCTCGCGAACGCCGGCATCACGCAGATCCTGCACAACACCTACTACGTGGTCGCGCACTTCCACTACGTCCTGAGCCTCGGCGCGGTGTTCTCGATCTTTGCCGGCTTCTACTACTGGATCGGCAAGATGTCGGGTCACCAGTATCCGGAGTTCTGGGGCAAGGTGCATTTCTGGATGACCTTCATCGGCGTCAACCTGACCTTCTTCCCGCAGCACTTCCTCGGCCTGTCCGGCATGCCGCGCCGCTACGTCGATTATCCCGATGCCTTCGCCGGCTGGAACCTGGTGTCGTCGATCGGCTCCTACATCTCTGGTTTTGCCGTGCTGATCTTCATCTACGGCGTCGTCGATGCCTTCGTCCGCAAGGAAAAGGCCGTCAACAGCCCGTGGGGTTCCGGTGCCACCACGCTGGAATGGACGCTGACCTCGCCGCCGCCCTTCCACCAGTTCGAAGTTCTGCCGCGCGTCCAGTAGGTTTTCGCGCGGCGCTTTCGAGCGCCGCGCTCGCGTCACGGCACCGCCATCGCCGCAAGGCCGGCGGTGCCGAACCTGAGAAGTGAGAACGATCTTGTCCGTCATCGACCACAACGCCATCGACGTCACGATGCCCCGCATTTCCGAAGCGGGCGTTGCCGATTACATAGCGCTGCTGAAGCCGCGGGTGATGTCACTGGTGGTGTTCACGGCGCTGGTCGGCTACATGCTGGCGCCCGGCCATGTTCATCCGGTGATGCTGTTCACCTCGATCCTGTGCATCGCCGTGGGCGGCGGCGCCTCGGGCGCGCTGAACATGTGGTACGAGGGCGACATCGACGCGCTGATGTCGCGTACCGCCAACCGCCCGATCCCGCGTGGCCGCATCACCCGCCCGGAGGCTTTGACCTTCGGCCTGGTGCTGGCGTTCTTCTCGGTGATGACGCTCGGCATCCTCGTCAATTGGACCGCCGGCGCGCTGCTGGCCTTCACGATCTTTTTCTACGTCGTGATCTACACCATGGCGCTGAAGCGCTGGACCGCGCAGAACATCGTGATCGGCGGCGCCGCCGGCGCGCTGCCGCCGGTGGTGGCATGGGCCGCGGCGACCGGCTCGCTGTCGGTCGAGCCGCTGCTGCTGTTTCT
>JAQGHV010000289.1 GCA_028288785.1 Rhodospirillales bacterium
AGAGTCTTCTCGTTGAAATCGGCGAGCAGGATCGTTTTGCCGAAGCCCTGCCGACGAGCAGTGGCCACACCAATGCCTCCGGCACCAATCACCACAACAACATCATCCACCATCTTGGTTCTCCTGAGGTTTCGCGCCGATCGCGCTTGCCCCTCCGGCGTTCTGAACACCGGCAGCGCCCTTGGTCGCCATCGTGAAGCGCAGAATACCGAGCGCTGGCTTCAGCAATTAGATGCCGAGTTCTGCATGATCTCATGTCCGAGAGTCATGAATGAGCCGGGGCGTTTTCATGGGAGCCCCCGAGGAACGCAGCTTGCCTTTCACCAGTGAGCTCAAACAGGCGAGAGGGTGGTAACGGACCAGAGCAGGGTATGGCTCGGCCGTGTCGCTCCGGAAGGGGCGCCGAAGCTGCTGTACGGCACCGCGGCAGTTCCAGCCGAAGGGGCGCTTTCCAGGCCGGGCGATCCTGAGACGATCGTCACTCGCGCAGGGCCCTGCCAGCTGCGCAACGTCCCGTGGCGGGCTGCCGCGTCCGGCCAATTGGGCTAATGCTCGACCGGGTTACGGGATCAGGCGATCGGCGCGCAGTTGAGCGAACAGATCGAAAAAGGCGTCATCAGTCGGCTGGTAAACGGCAAAACCAAGCCGCCGACTCCTGCCCATGTCGGTGACCACCTCGATTGGGCGACCCAGATCGGCATCGGTGTGCCAGGGTGACGCAAGCCGTGACAGATCAGCCTCGGCCAAGCCCTCGCGCGCGGCGATCCGGCTCCAGATCGGCGCGTCCTCCGCCATCTGCGTCTCCAACGGCAGGACCGTGCCGTCGAAGGGCGCCGGCTCCAGGCCGAACCACTCGGCGATACGGCCCCACATCCAGCTCCAGCGGAAGACGTCGCCGTTGACGACATTGAACGCCTGGTCGCGCGCTGCTGGCGTCGTCGTGGCCCACAGCAGGTGGCGCGCCAACAGCCGCGCATCGGTCATGTCGGTCAGGCCATTCCATTGCATGGCAGAGCCAGGGAAGCGGAAAGGCCGTTCGGTTTCACGGCAAAGCGTGGCGTAGACGGCGAGTGTCGTTCCCATGTTCATCGCATTGCCGACGGCCTTGCCGATGATGGTATGTGGGCGATGCACGCTCCAGCCAAAGCCATCGCGCTTCGCGGCATCGAAGAGCGCATCCTCCTGGGCATAGTAGAAGTTCTCGATGTCGAGCCGGCCTTGTTCCTCACGAAACGGGGTCTGCGGCAGGACGCCTTTTCCATAGGCCTCGAACGGTCCGAGGTAATGCTTGAGGCCGGTGACGAGGGCGGCATGGCGCAGGCTGCCTGCCGCGCGCAGCGCGTCGAGCAGATTGCGCACCATCGCGCCGTTGACGCGGATGTTCTCGGCTTCATTCGCCTGCCGCGACCAGGTCGCGGTGAACACGGCGTCCGGCTTCACCCCCGCCAACGCCGCGGCGAGGCTGTCTGGGTCCTGCAAATCGCCAGCGACGGAAACCACGCCCTGCTGCACGGGGGGATTTCGCGCCAAGCCAAAGACCTGCCACTTCTCCTCCACAAGCAAGGCGGCCGTAGCACTTCCGACGATGCCGCTTGTCCCGACCACCAAGGCTGTCCTGGCCATATCCTGATCCTTCGCGCGAGTGGCGTTCGGCCGTCCTCGGCTATTCCGGCGCGAGGTCGCCGAACCAGTAGGAAGCTGTAACGCCGCCATCCATGAGAAAGTCGCTGCCGGTGATGAACGCACCCTCAGCGCCCATCAGGAGCGCTCCCAAGGTCCCGACCTCGTCCGGGGTGCCGGCGCGGCCGACCGGGCACAGGTCGATCATGCGCCGGTACCCCGGACCGCGCGGGCCGGTCAGTTCATCCTTGGCGAGCGGGGTGATGATAATCCCCGGGCTGATCGCGTTGACCCGCGCGCCCCGCCTGCCCCACCGCACCGCCTCGGCCATCACCCGCAGCGAGTTGCAGCGCTTAGAGACCTGGCAGGCATGCAGCGGGTCCTTGACCTGGCCCGCCTGCAGCATCGGGAGCGCCAGCAGATCATCCGCGGGTGTCATCGCCAATGCCTTGTCCTGCTCGGGCGTCAGCGCTGGCAGGCGGTGCCCGGACATGGATGCGATGACGACGCACGAGCCGCCCGGCGCGATGACCTCTCCAACGCCTCGAGCACCAGCGCGGTGCCATAGAGGTCGACGTGGAGGATAACCTCCGGCGTCGCCTGGGACGGGGAGACGCCGGCGGCGTGGATGACGCCGCTCACCGGACCGATCGCGGTGGCCGCCTGCACCAGCACCTCGACCGAAGGGCGCTAGGCGACATCGACCGTCGCGGTGGTCACCTCGAAGCCGGCCTCGCTCAGCACCTTGGCCGCGGCGTCGGCATTCTCCTTGCGAAGGTCCGCCAGCAGGACGTGCTTGCCCGCACTCACGCGGCGGGCGATCGCCTGGCCGATGGACCCGGCTCCGATCACGACGATGACATCGGTCATGGGGTTTTCCTTTCCTTTATTCAGCGACGCTCAGCGCCGCCAGTTCATCGCGGATGCTCTGCGGCTCCTCATCGAGCGGCATGTTCGGCAGGTCCCGCACCGCGTCCAACGCGCGGGGCGCATCGGCATCGAGAAACGCGAACAGCGCGTCGAAGTCGTCGCTCTCAGCGCCTATCTCGGCGACCAGTTCGAAGGTCTTGCGCAGCGCCGCCGCCGAGGTGAGGCTTCGTACCAGCACCTGCGCGATCTGGCGCCGTGCGATCACGCCGTCGCTGGGATCCCCGGCATGTCGCCGGTCGCCCTGCAGCATGACGAGGCGATGCTGGTCGGACGCATTGGCATCGAACCAGCCCGGCCGCACGGTGTAGGGCAGGCCACTCGCGCGCAGCAGCCGTTCGGAGCGGCGCTTCCAGTCATGCGCCCCGGTACTGCGGTTGTACTGCCCGAGGCGCTCCATCACCGCCGATTGCGGTCATGAGCGCCGCCTGTACCTGGCGTCCAGCGAGTGCCGTGAGCACGTTGCGCACGCCGCCATAGCTCACCTGTTCGGCACCGGCGCGCCCCTGGCCATCGGCGCCCAAGGTCAGCACAATGGCATCGACGCCATCGACGGCGCCGCTTAACGACTCCGGCTTGGTCTCGTCGCCGACAACGCTTCGGCCGCGGCAGAAAGCTGTCGCGCCTTTGCAGCGTCACGCACCAGCGCGCGTACGGCGTGGCCCTGCGCCAGCGCCTCCTCGACGACAAGCCGCCCAATACTGCCGCTGGCGCCGACGACCAGGATGGTGAGGTGGGTCATTCCCATGTCTCCTGGTCAGTCCGCTTTGAGCGATGCCATGTCGATGACGAAGCGGTAGCGAACATCCGAGCGGTCCATGCGCTCAAAGGCGCGGTTGATCTCGTCCATCCGGATCATCTCGCAATCCGGCAGGATGTTCTTCTCGGCGCAGAATTCGAGCATCTCCTGCGTCTCGCGAATGCCGCCGATCGGCGAACCCGCGACGCGGCGTCGGCCGAGAATGAGGGGAACCGTACTCATCTCCGCCACAGGGCCGACCTGCCCAACGATCACCAACGTGCCATCGACATCGAGCAGCGGGATGTAGAGGTCGAGATCATGCTTCACCGGCACCGTGTCGATGATGAGGTCGAAGCTGTTGGCAGCCTTCGCCACCGCCTCCTCATCACTCGAGAGCAGCAGCGCATTGGCGCCGAGCGCCTGTGCATCCTGGGCCTTGTCCGGTGTGCGGCTGAGTACCGTGACATGGGCGCCCATGCCGGCGGCGAGCTTCACGGCCATGTGGCCCAGTCCGCCGAGGCCAATCACGCCGACGCGGCTGCCGGCCCCGACATTCCACGTCTTCAGCGGCGAATAGGTGGTGATGCCCGCGCAAAGCAGCGGCGCAGCTTTCGCGAGGTCGAGACCGTCAGGCATCTGCAACACGAACTCCTCGCGCACGACCAGATGCTTGGAATAGCCGCCGAGTGTGGGCTCCTTGGTGACGCGATCGATGCCGCCATAGGTGCCGGTGTTGCCCTCGCGGCAGAGCTGCTCCTCGCCCTTCCGGCATTGGTCGCAGCTCTGGCAGCTATCGACCATGCAGCCGACACCGACATGGTCACCGATCCGGAACTTCGTGACCTCCGCGCCAACCTCGATGACGCGGCCGACGATCTCGTGGCCCGGAATGGCTGGAAAGACGGTCCAGCCCCAGTCGTTGCGGGCCCAGTGCAGATCCGAATGGCAGACGCCGCAATAGAGGATCTCCATGACGACGTCGTTTGCGCGGGGCGCGCGACGCTCGAACGAATAGGGAGCGAGCGGGGCGTTAACGGCAGTGCAGGCAAATCCAAGCGTTTTCATGGGTCAGACCTTTCATTTTGGATTGCGTCAGGAGCGGTCGGTCCACGTCGCAAAGTGCTGCCGCCCGCTGTGACCGACCGCGTGGCTCAGCCTCCGTTTAGGGCGCCCATCGCGACGGAGGAGCATATCTGGCCCGGCGTGCAATAGCCGCACTGATAGCGGTCTTGCTTGACGAAGGCGGCCGGCATGGCGTGGAGATTGTCGGGTGTGCCGAGGCCCTCGATGGTGGTGATGCTGTCGCCCTCATGCATCACGGCCAGGCTGAGGCAGGCATTGATCCGGCGCCCGCCGACGATGACCGTGCAGGCGCCGCACTGGCCATGATCGCAGCCCTTCTTGCTGCCGGTCAGCTGCAGGTGCTCGCGCAGCGCGTCGAGCAGCGTAGTCCGGGTGTCGAGCTTGAGGCTGCGGACCTCGCCGTTCACGGTGAAGGTGACGTTCGACAAGGCAGCTGCTGCTGGGGCGACCGGCTGCGCGGCGACCGAGCCCGCCTTCGCAAGGGTTGAGGAGACGACCGCGCCGGCAAGCAGGTCGCGGCGTGGAAGCTCGAATTCACTGGTAAATTGCATGCGGGTGCTGAACCTTTCATCGCTGTCGCTGAGTGAAAGACGCTGTGGGCGGCGAGCATTTCGGGCCGTTCCCGGCTGCCTCCGACAACGTTGTCACCCTGGCGGGCTGGGTGCGGCGCGCGGGTTCACGCCTGATGAACCGAAGCTAATGCGCCGCGAGGATCTGGTCGACCTGAACGCCTTCCTGACGGTCGCCGAAGTGCGCAGCTTCACGCGCGCGGCAGCAAAGCTGGGCGCCTCGCAGGCCGCGCTCAGCTACACGCTGCGGCGGCTCGAGGCCCGGCTCGGGGCGCGGCTATTGACCCGAACAACGCGCCGGGTCGCGCCGACCGAAGCGGGTGAGCGGCTGCTGCGCACCCTTGTTCCAGCGCTGGACGACATCAGCACCGAGCTGGCCTTCCTGAGCGATCTTCGCGACAAGCCGGCCGGGACGGTGCGCATCACGACATCCCAGCACGCGGCGCAGGCGGTTCTCTGGCCTGCGCCGGCAAGACTGCTTCCCAACTATCCCGACATCAAGGTCGAGATCAACGTCGATAGCGGCCTGACCGACATCGGCGCCGAGCGCTTCGATGCCGGGGTTCGGCTTGGTGAGCAGGTGGCGAAGGACATGATCGCGGTCACGATCGGGCCTGAAATCC
>JAQGHV010000293.1 GCA_028288785.1 Rhodospirillales bacterium
CCTCGCCGATGCGGCGGTCCAACACGACGTGGCCATCGAGGATGCCGCGCACGGCGTCGGCCACCGGCTCATCATGATCGTCGCCCTCGACCAGCACGGTGAACAGGCCGGTGATCGTGCCCTGCCCCTCCAGGCCCGGGCCGGCGCGTTCGAGCAGACGCGGCAGTTCGGCGAAGACGCTTGGCGTATAGCCGCGCGTCGTCGGCGGTTCGCCGGCGGCGAGCCCGATCTCGCGCAGCGCCATGGCGAAGCGCGTGACGCTGTCCATCATGAGCAACACGTGCTTGCCCGCGTCGCGGAAATGCTCGGCCACCGCCATGGCGGCGAAGGCGGCTTCGCGCCGCATGAGGGGGGGCGCGTCGGAGGTGGCGCAGACCACGACGCTGCGCGCCATGCCCTCGGGCCCGAGGTCGTCCTCGATGAATTCGCGTAGCTCGCGCCCGCGTTCGCCGACCAGCGCGAAAACCGCCACATCCGCCTCGGCGCCTTGCGCCAGCATCGCCATCAGGGTCGATTTCCCAACGCCGGATGCCGCGAACAATCCAAGCCGCTGGCCCTGCCGGCAGGTGCAGAAGGCATCCAGCGCGCGCACCCCGAGGTCGAGTCGCGGGCCTAGCCTGGCGCGCATCCCCGCCGGTGGCGGTGCGGCGCGCAGCGGGCGCAGTGCCGACCCCGGCGGCAGCGCGCCGAGTGCGTCCATCGGCCGGCCAAAGGGGTCGATCACACGTCCGAGCCAGGAATCGCAAGGCGCCAGGGTTGCCGGGCCGAGAAGGCGTGCGGCCGCGCCGAGACGCAGCCCCTCCAGCGCCTCGAACCCAACGGCGCGCACCCGCGCGCCGCCGATGTCGGTGACTTCAGCGGTGAGTTCGCCGCCCTCATGATCGATGGCGATGCGGTCGCCTCGGGCGGCCAGGCCGGCGAGGCCCTCAATCTCGAGCGTCAGGCCACCGGCCGCCACGACGCGTCCTTCGATCCGGAACGGGTCCACACCGGCGCCAGCGCGCAGTGCCGCGGCCAAGGGAAGCAGCACGCTCATCGGCGCCTTATGCAAGTGCTGCAATGCATTATGGGTGCGTCATCATGCCTCATCCTGCCGCGTGATCTGCTGCCAAAACGTGAACGTCGGCAGCCGGTCCTGGCACAAGGCTTGCGCCGGACACGCCATGAAACGGATGCTGATACTGCTTGCGGCGTTGCTCGCCGGTGCGCCTGGCCTCCAGGCCCAGCCGCTGGAGCAGGGCCAGCTTTGCCGCGCCGGCATCCGCGCTGCCGAAGCGGGGGCAGGCATTCCGACGCATTTGCTGATGGCGATCGGGCGCGCCGAATCGAGCCGCGCCGATCCGCAGACCGGTGCATTCCACCCCTGGCCATGGACGATCAATGCCGAGGGGCGCGGCAGCTTCTACCCCGACCGGGCGGCAGCGATTGCCGCCGTGCGGCAGCTTCAGGCGCAGGGCGTGCGGTCCATCGACATTGGCTGCATGCAGATCAACCTGCGCCACCACCCGAACGCCTTCGCCAGCCTGGAGGAAGCTTTCGATCCCGTGGCGAACACTCGCTACGCGGCGCGGTTCCTGGGCGAGTTGCGCGCCGAGCTCGGCGACTGGAACAGGGCGAGCGCCGCCTATCATTCCCGCACGCCGGAGTACGCGAATCGCTACCAGGCGCGCGTCGCCGAGCTATGGACGCAGGAGAGCGGCAACCCGGCGGCGCCGGCACTTGCCGCGGCCCAACTCGCGCCACGCGCCGAGCCGGCCATCATCGGAGCCGCACTGCTCAACCATGGCGGCGATCGCGCGCAGGTGATTGCCGCAGCACCCGGCACGCAGGGCCGCGGGCTCGATGCCTATCGGGGTGCGCCCATCGCGCTCGCTTCGCGCACTCCCATCGGACTTTCATCGCTGGCAATGGGCTTGGCATTCCGCCCAGCCATCGTCGCGATGGGCCGTGCGCCAGCATCCCCTGCGCCTCGGCCGGTATCTACGGCTTCTCCCGCACCAGCTGGCGTCCCCTTCCGCGCGCCTCATCCCGACGCTTTCCGCGCGCCGGTTGCCGCCGCTTCGGGGGCGCAGTTCGGTGGGCTGTTTCTCTCCCGGCGGATGTAACCGCTTGTAGGGCACCCGCAGGAATGACTACCGCTTTCCAACACGATATCGGGCGCGGTTCCCGCCGAAACTGCCGGCTCAAGGGTTGTTTCCTGCCCTTCACCCGGGTTTCGCGAAAAAAATCCGGCGCCATCTTGCTTTTCCCTTGCGCCCCAGGGGGGACGGCATTATTTCCCCCGTCAGACGCAGTACGCACGTGCCTCTGGCCCCCAGACTGGTGATCCGAACGTTGGTTCGCCGAGCAAGGGTTTACGCAACGACGTCAAGCGTTCTGGCAACCCCGTTGGTCGCAAGCCCCACGGTTCACTTTGGTCGCTGGTTCGTTCGACCGTTTCGTTAACCTCGGGCCGCCGCCTTGTTAAGGCGTCCCGCCTGACCCTGGGGAATGCTGCGATGAACTCCAAGATCGCCGCGTATCTGCGTGACTCTATGCCGGCCACGCCTTGCCTCGTGTTAGACGTTGATCGCGTCGAGACGAATT
Source organism: Rhodospirillales bacterium (assembly GCA_028288785.1). GTDB lineage: Bacteria > Pseudomonadota > Alphaproteobacteria > Acetobacterales > Acetobacteraceae > Plastoroseomonas. The sequence continues at coordinate 2,587 of JAQGHV010000293.1, forward strand.
ATCGCCGGCTGAAGGCCGCGCTGCCGCTCGCGCGCGTTTACTACGCGGTGAAGGCCAATCCCGGCGCGCCCATCCTGGCGCGGTTGACGGATCTCGGCTCGTCTTTCGATGCCGCGTCGTGGGAAGAAATCCAGCTGTGCCTGGAGGCAGGCGCGCGCCCGGACGGTATCTCCTTCGGCAACACCGTGAAGAAGGTCTCGGCCATCCAGGCCGCCTATGCCGCGGGTGTGCGTATGTTCGCCTTCGACAGCGAGCCGGAGCTGAAGAAGCTCGCGCAGCACGCGCCGGGGTCGAAGGTCTATTGCCGCATCCTGGTGGAGAACAAAGGCGCCGAGTGGCCGCTGAGCCGCAAGTTCGGCTGCGAGATGGATATGGCGCGCGACCTTATGGTGCTGGCCCGCGCCTGTGGCCTCGACCCCTACGGCATCTCGTTCCATGTGGGCTCGCAGCAGACGAATACGGGCGCCTATGAGTGCGCCATCGCCCGCGTCGCCTCGATCTTCACCGACCTCAAGCAGGCGGGGATCAACCTGCGCATGGTGAACCTCGGCGGCGGCTACCCCGTTCGCTACCGCGCCGAGGTGCCGGAGATCGACGCCTTCGGCGACGCGATCATGCATGCCATGACGCAGCATTTTGGCAATGACTTGCCGGAGATGCTGATCGAGCCTGGTCGCTTCATGGTAGGCGACGCTGGCGTGGTGTCCGCCGAGGTCGTGCTCGTCTCGTCCAAGTCGAAGGATGATCCGGTACGCTGGGTCTATCTCGACATCGGCCGCTTCGGTGGCCTGGCCGAGACCGAGGGCGAGGCGATCAAGTATGCCTTCCGCACACCGCATGACAGCGGGCCGGAAGGGCCGGTGACCATTGCGGGTCCCACCTGCGACAGCACCGACACGCTGTATGAGAAGAGCAACTACCGCTTGCCCCTGGCACTCGATGCCGGTGACCGGGTGGAGCTGCTCGCGACCGGCGCCTACGTGACCACCTACGCGGCGCAGAGCTTCAATGGCTTCAAGCCGCTGGCCGAACACTACATCTGAGTTCATCGAGGGCGCGTCGCGGGTCGGCGGCGCGCCTCATCCGATAAAGCCCACAGCCGGAGGCGGATGCCAGCCGACACAACGGGCGTGCCGGCGGGCGCACAATGCACCCGCCGGACACTACGGCTGGACGTTAGTTGAAGACGTATTCGTGGGAACCGGCGCTCAACATGGTAAACGCCAACTCGGAATGGCTGGTTCCGGTAGAGATAACATCATCGACGTAGAGGTTGCGGTCAGTATCCGCCGTGCCGGCGGGCGCAATGCACCCGCTGGCACTACAGTTGGACGTTAGTTGAAGGCGTATTCGTAGGAACCGGCGGTGAACATCGTACGCGCCAGCTCGGGATGGCCGGCCCCGTTATAGATGATGTTATCGACGTAGAGGTTACGGTCGGTGTCAGCCGTGCCGGCATAGGCGTCGTTCAGAAACTCCACCGCGACCTTGTGCTCGCCGCCGCCCCAGTTGCCGTGCAGCGTCAGGGTGTCGGACTCACCACCGTGCCGTGCCTTCGCGGTGAACACGTCACCAATCTGCGTGCCGTCGACCTTGACAGTGTACTGCGCGTCGCCCTGCCACGCATCCTGGCTGATGCGCAGCGCCATCGTATCCGGGCCAACATTGACGCTCAGGCTGAGCGGCTGAGTGTCCACGTTTACCGAGACGCTTGGCGCGGCGGGAACGGTCGCCGCGCCGGCAGGTGCAGACGCGGCGCCCCCCCCTGAAAGCTGTACGATGAGGGGATGATCCGAGACATCGACGTTGACGCTGTTGACGTTGTGGAAGGTCTGGATAGCTGAGGTGCCGACAAGCGGGTCGAAGATCTCAACCGTATTGAACCTCTGTCCAAAGCTGATGGTCTCGGTCTTGGACGCGACGTTGATGTCCTGGTTGGTGTCCTGGTTCCAGATGTCGGGCTCGGCCCAGGTGATCAGTTGGAAGGAGCCGTTGCTTTTCTCGGTCAGCACGGTGTTGACCGTATCGGGAGCGTTGGTGACG
>JAQGHV010000324.1 GCA_028288785.1 Rhodospirillales bacterium
GGGCGAGTTCGGCGATGGTGAAGCCGGCGATGGCGCTGTGGCCGAGGCGCAGTGCGGCCAGGCCGGGGCGGAGTTTGTCGCCGGGCACGCTGACCAGGACGCCCAGTTTCAGCATGGTGTGGCACAGGCGCCAGACGGTGGGCTGCGGAAGTTTGGCGCGCTTGGCGAGTTCGGAGCCGCTGAGTTCCGGCTGTTCCGGCGAGAAGCATTCGAGGATGGCGAGGCCACGGGCGAGTGCGGTGACGAACTGCCGGTCCTTGCCGTCCAAACCGTGCATCCCCTGCAGTTTACGGCGCCGGCGGCGCGGGCTAGCCTCTACTCCGAACGAGTAGTTAACTCGCACTGCGAAATGGCGCAAGCCAAGCGTTAAGCCCTGAGCGACAAGAACGGGGCGCGGAGGAAGATATTTGATGGCCGAGACGCCGCTGCTTTTCCAGCCCATGACCATTCGTGGCCTGACGCTGCGCAACCGCATCGTGCTTTCTCCGATGCTCACCTATTGCGCGGAGGCGGGACACACGACCGATTGGCATTTCATGCATCTGGGCAAGTTCGCGGTGGGCGGGTGCGGCCTGGTCTTCATGGAATCGACCAAGGTGGACCCACGCGGCTGCACCACGCCGCGCGATTGCGGCCTGTGGAAGGACGAGTTCATCCCAGCGCTGCAGCGCATCACCGCCTTCGTGAAGGCGCAGGGTGCGGCGGTCGGTATCCAGCTTGGCCATTCCGGCCGCAAGGCGCGCAACTCGCTGCCCTGGGAAGGACGCAAGCCGCTCGCGAGCCATCCCGGCGTGGATCATGGCGAGGAATGGGAGCTGGTGGCCCCGAGTGCGATCACCGCGGCATCTGGTGTTGCCGTGCCGCGTGCGCTCACGGTGCCGGAGATCCAGGCGATGGTGGGTGAGTGGGGCGCAGCCGCCGCGCGCGCGGACCGTGCCGGCTTCGATGTGCTGGAGCTGCACGGCGCGCATGGCTATCTCCTGCACCAGTTCCTCTCGCCCACCGCCAACCAGCGCACGGACGAGTATGGCGGCAGCCTCGCGAACCGCATGCGCTTTGCCATCGAGATCGCCGTGGAAACGCGCCGTCACTGGCCGGCGGAAAAGCCGCTTTTCTTCCGCGTCTCCGCCGTCGACGAGGATGGCGGCACCATCGAGGACACCATCGCGCTGTGCCGCGAACTGCGCGCGGTCGGGGTCGACGTGATCGACTGCAGCACCGGCGGAATGACGCCGCGCTCCATCGTCGATAGCGGCCGCAAGCACGGCTATGGCTACCAGGTGCCCCATGCCGAACGCATCCGCGCGGAGGCGGGGATCGCGACCATGGCGGTGGGCCTCATCATCCACGCCGATCAGGCCGAGGCGATCCTGCGCGACGGCCAAGCAGACCTCATCGCGATCGGGCGTGAGATGCTGCAGAACCCCAACTGGGCGCTCGACGCGGCCGAGAAGCTTGGCGCGCCGAAGCCCTACGGGACGGTGCCGCCGGCTTACGGCTACTGGCTGGAAAAGCGCATCCAGGCTGGGTTCGGGGGCCGCCCCTCCACCTGGCAACCCGGCATCGAGGGAGGCGCGCCATGAGCCGCGAAGTGATCGAAACCATCCACGAGGGCGCCGATATCGTCGGTGAATCCCCGATGTGGCACCCGACCGAGAACCGCCTGTACTGGGTCGATACCCGCAAGCCCGCGCTGCATCGGCTGGAGGCCGATGGCAGCGTGCGCAGCTGGGCGATGCCCAACAACATCGGCAGCTACGTGTTCCGCCGCGATGGCGGGACCATCGCCGCGCTCAAGCAGGGTTTCTCCAGCGTCGATCTCGACACCGGCGCCGTGGAGTTCATCCTGGACCCGGAACCGCGCTTGCCGGAGAACCGCCTCAATGACGGGCGCTGCGACCGACGCGGCCGCTTCTGGGTCGGCTCCCGTGACCCCGGCGACACCAACCCCGGCGGATCGCTATACCGCCTCGACGGCGCCTTCCAATGCGAGAGGATGGACACCGGCTTCATCGTCTCGAACGGCATGGCGTTCAGCCCCGACGACCGCACGCTGATCTTCGGCGATAGCCGCGGCGAGACCATGTGGCGCTACGATTTCGACCTCGACGCCGGCACGATCGCGAACAAGCGCGTCTTCCTCGACACGCGGCACCTGCCTTGGCGCATCGACGGCGCCACCTTCGACGCCGAGGGCTACTACTGGGCCGCGCTGATCGGCGACAGCTCGATCGGCCGCTTCGATCCCGAGGGCCGCCTGGTGCGCATCATCCGCCTGCCGGTCACGCACCCCACGATGTGCAATTTCGGCGGGCCAGGGCTGGAGACGCTGTTCGTCACCTCCGGCACCGTCTTCCTCAACGAGGCGCAGCGCGCGCAGCAACCGCTCGCCGGCGCACTCTTCGCCATCCACGGACTAGGGGTGCGCGGCGTGGCCGAGCCGTTGTTCGCGGGATGAGGGACATCGACGGCGCCGAGGCCCAGCTCGCAGAGATCCAGTCGCAGGGGACGCGGCACGAAACCGCTGGTGGAGTCGTGTGGCACAGCTGGGGGCAGGGGCCGCCAAAGGTGCTGCTGCACGGCGCGGCGGGGTCCTGGCGGCACTGGCTGCACAACGTCATCCCGCTCTCCCGGCGCCACCAGGTGCTGTGCGCTGATATGCCCGGCTATGGCGACAGCGCCATGCCGCCGGCGCCAGTCACGCTCGACAGCTTTGCTGGACTGCTCATCGAGGGCATCGACACCCTCGTTCCAAACACCCGCTTCGCGTTGGTGGGCTTCTCCCTCGGCGCCACCATCGCCGGGCAGATCGCGCATACGCTTGGGGATCGCGTCACCCGCCTGGTCCTCGTGGGCTCCGGTGGCCTCACGGCGGCGAACTTCATCGACATGGAACGCGTGCGCGACAAGCAGGGCCCGGCGCGAATGGAAGCGCATCGCGAGAACCTCCGCCGCATCATGATCCACGACCCCAACAAGATGGATGCCCTGGCGCTCGCGGCGCAGGCCTGGAACTCCGATCACTCCCGGCTGCGCCTGCGCGGGGCGCTCCCGTCGATGACGCTGAAACGCCTACTGCCGGAAATCGTGGCGCCGGTGGACGCTATCTGGGGCGAACATGATCAGCCGGCGCAGGGCAATCTGGAGGAACGCATGGGCGTGCTGAGGGAGTTGAAGGCGGACGCTCATATCACCGTCATTCCCGGGGCTGGGCATTGGGTGGCCTATGAGGCGGCGGATGCTGTGAATGCGGCGTTAGAAGGAAGGCTGGAGAAATGAATTTCCCCAGACCCCTTTCTTTTATTTTTGGCTTTTGGTGCTTGTTCTTCGTGAGTGCGCCGGTGCGCGCGCAGAGCCAGACGCCGTGGGTTGATCGGCCGGTTTCGGTGATCGTGTCGTGGGCGCCAGGCGGCGTCGTGGACACCATCGGGCGGGCGCTGTCGCAATCCCTGTCCGACATTTCGGAAGGGCGCTTCGTCGTCATCAACCGCGATGGCGCGGCGGGAATCGTCGGCGCGCAGGCACTCGCACAGGCGCGGCCGGACGGGCTGACCATCGGCTTCGGGCCCATCACGCCCATCACCACGGCGTCGCACACGGTGCGCAACGTGCCGTTTACCGTCGAGAGCTTCGACTACGTCTGCAAGGTGTTCGAGAACGTGCTGACCGTCACGGTCGCCGAAGCCTCGCCCTACCGCGACCTGCCGACCCTCATCGACGCCATCCGCGCGCGGCCCAATGCACTCACCTACGGGCATTTCGGCACCAACAGCCTCGGGCACCTCTCCTTCGCAAACATCGTCCGCAGCCTGGAATTGCGCCTGGTGGACGTGCCCTTCCGCGGCGAGGTCCCGATCTATCCGGAACTCCACGCGGGACGGCTGGACTTCGGCATCGGCACCGTGGCCGGCGGTCGCGGCAAGCCGGTGCGGCTGCTCGCGGTGTTCGGCGACAACCGCAGCGTCGCCGCGCCTGATATCCCCAGCACGCGCGAACTCGGGCTGCCGACGCTGCAGCCGGTGCTCGCCGGCATCATGCTGCCGCGCGGCACGCCGGCGGGGCTGGCGCAACGCCTCGACGCACTGTGCCGCCAGGCGACCGAAGCACCCAGCTTCCGCGCGGTGATGGCGCGCCTTGGCGAGCCGATCCTCTACGCCGATCGCGCCGCCTTTACCGCGCTCGCGCTGCGCGACGATGCCGAAAAGCGTGCGCTCGTGCAGGCGCTGGGCCTGCTTCCTCAATAAAGGGAACCGCCGCCATGAACCGTCGCGCGCTGCTGCTGGCTTCGCTGCTGCCGATCGCGCCGGCACTGGCGCAAACGCCTTGGCCGCAGCGGCCCATCCGCTTCGTCGTGCCCTTTGCGGCGGGCGGCAATTCCGATGTCACGGCGCGGCTCTTCGCGAACCGCATCGCCGCGCGCCTGGGACAGCCGATCATCGTCGAGAACCGCAGCGGGGCGACCGGCGCGATCGGGACCGAGGCGGTGGTCCGCGCCGCGCCCGATGGCTACACCATGCTGATCGGAAGTCCGGGGTCCATCGTCAACGGGCCGCTGCTGCAGGCCAATCGCCGCTACGATCCCATCACGGAGCTGGTGCCGGTGGCGCTGCTCGGCTCGGTGCCGATGGTGATCATCGTGAAGCCCTCGCTGCCGGTGCGCACCCTTGGCGAACTCGTCGCCTGGTCGAAGGCGCAGCCGCGCGGCTTGACCATCGGCACTTCCGGCATCGGGGGCGCGAACCACCTGCCGCTCGAGTTGTTCATCGCCGCGACCGGGGCTAACCTGGTCCACGTGCCCTATCGCGGCGGCGGTTCCACATTGCCGGATTTCCTGTCCGGCAGTGTCGATGGCGTGCTGATCGAGATGCCCTCCGTGCTCGACCTGCACCGCGATGGGCGTGGCCGCATCCTGGGTGTCGCCGCACCCGCGCGCAGCGTACAATTGCCCGACGTCCCGACCTTCATCGAGCAGGGGCTGACCGGGTTCCTCGCCGCCTCATTCGTGGGGCTGTTCGCGCCGGCCGCGACGCCGGCGCCGATCGTCGCCACCGTCCAGGCCGCCATTGCCGAAGCCGCCGCCGACCCGGAAATTCTTGCCCGCCTGCTGAGCTTCGGCGCCGATCCGCCGACCGCCGCCGAGCTGACCACGCCAGGCTTCGCGGCCCTGCTGCAGGTCGAGTTGGAAAAGGCGCGGCGCGCCATTGCGATTGCAGGACTGCGACCGGAGTAGGCCACCGCATTGGCGGCCACTCCGGCGCGCGCTCCCGCGCCTCAGGTCGGCGGTTGTGGGTGCAATAAACTCCCGGTCGGCACTGCGCGTCGCATGCCCGAATTGGCGCCGCAGGTCGTCCGGCTTCAACGCCAGCGCCCGCCCTTGAGGCCGCGAATTTTCTCAAATGGGCGCCGCCGGTTCCAGCGAGCCAGGCTGCCGGAGGCTACGCCGCGCGCTTGAGAGCGAAAAAAGCGTCTACTCCAGCACCACGCCCGACGCCGCGACCACCGGCGCCCAGAGCCGGAACTGCGCGTCCCAGAACGCCTCCAGCTCCGCCGCCGTCGAGCCCACCGGTTCCACGCCGGCGGCCCGCAGCCGCGCGTTGGTGGCGGGGTCGCGCACCGCGACCTGCGTCGCTTCCTGCAGACGCCGCACGATCGGTGCCGGCGTCGCGACCGGCGCGAACAGCGCCATCCAGTTCAGGATCTCGAAATCCGGGATCCCCGCTTCCTCCACCGTCGGCACGTCCGGCAGCACCGCGCTGCGTTCCTTCGAGGTGACGGCCAGCGCGCGTATCGTCCCCTGCCGCACGAAGGGCGCCTGGCTCGCAACCCCTTCGATGAGGAAATCCGTGTCGCCGGAAATCATCGCGGTGATCGCCGGCCCGGCGCCGCGGAACGGGATGTGTTCCGCCGTGGTGCCGCTGCGCGTGTTGAGCAGATGCGCGCTCATGTGGTTGATCGAGCCGGGGCCGGAGGAGCCATAGGTGAGCCGCCCCGGACGCGCCCGCATCAGCGCCAAGAACTCCGCGAGCGTATGCGCGGGGACGTGGTTGCCGACCGTCAGCAGCATCGGCATCGTGTTGATCAGGCTGACCGGCGCGAAGGCCTGGCGCGTGTTGAAGCGCAGGGAGCGATAGAGCCCCGCATTCAGCACGCCGGCGCTGACCGTGAAAATACCGATGACGTGCCCATCCGGCGGCGCATTCGCCACCATCTCGGCCGCGATGACGCCGCCACCACCGCCACGATTTTCCACCAGCACCGGCCGGCCGAGCAACTCGCCCATCGCCGGCGTCACGATGCGCGCGACGACGTCGATGGACCCACCTGGCGCCGAGGTCGCGATCATCCGCACCGCCTGGCGCGGAAATTCCTGGGCCCGCGCCGGCAGTGCCACGAGGCTCGCCGCCGCGATCAGCCCGCGGCGCCTCATGGTGCTTCTCCCAACGCCTTGCGCAGCCCCGCCGTCCAGGCGCCGGCCGCGGCGGCGAGCAGCGCGATGTCGCTCTGCGTGGTGAGGAAGAGCGCGCCGCGCCGAATCGCCTCGGCCTGCCGCGCGACGTCGCGGTTGCCCCCGCACCCGGCGAAGATGCCATTGGCGCGCGCCGCGGCGATCACCCGGTCCTGCGCGGCGACGATCGCGGGATCGTCGAACTGGCCCGGCTTGCCCATGCCGACAAGCAAATCGTTGCTGCCGACATGCAGCACATCGATCCCCGGCACCGCCGCGATAGCCTCGACATTCTCCAGCCCCTCGACCGTCTCGATCATGCAGACCAGCAACGTCGCGGCCTGCAACTCGGCGACGGCATCGGCGACCGGCCGTGCGCGGAAGTCGAACTGGACGTAGCCGCCGGAAACCGAGCGTCTGCCGAGTGGCGGGAAGCGCACGATCTCCACCGCGCGGCGCGCCTGCGCGACCGTGCCGACATCCGGGAACACGATCCCGCTCACGCCATTGTCGAGCAGCAGCGCGATGTCGGGATCATCGACGCCCCGCACGCGGACCACAGGTGCTACGCCGATCGCGAGCGCGGTCTGCGCAATATGCGCGATGGTCTCGATGTCGAAGATCGCGTGCTGCGTGTCGATGAAGATGAAGTCATGCCCGCTAGCGCGCGCGATTCGCGCGATGTCGGCGGAACGCGTCATCCGCACGCTCATGCCGAAGGCGGGCTTTTGTGCGCGCAGGTTTCGCAGAACCGGGTTGTCCATCACCTGCGCCTCATGCATCGGCCGCGATCCAGCCGCGGGGTCAGTGATCGTGCAGCACCCGGATTGCCGATCATGGACCCGCGCCGATGCGCAGAGCGTGGGGCGTCTGGCGACCGGATGGCGCCGATGAGGCGATGGTGGACCATGGCATTTCCCGTTTGGTTTTCAGCGACAGTAGGCGGGATGCCCGCAGGCGCAAATCGCGGCCTGACCCCCTACCTTCCCCCGTCACCACGTTTCTGCCATGTTCGGTAACAGCGAGTGAACAGCGGGTAACGGAATGTTGGTCCATGGCGGCTGCGCCGCTCGGGGCGAATGGGGTGTTCTGCTCCTGGGCCCAGCCGGCGCGGGCAAATCGGATCTGCTGCTCAGACTGCTCGATATCGGATGGTCGCTAGTGGCTGATGATCAGGTGGAGATCGAGACTGGTGTCGGGGACTACCTCGCCGCATCCGCGCCGCCTACGCTCTCCGGCATGCTGGAGGTGCGTGGCATCGGCGTGCTCGTGGATGTTCCTGTGACGCCGCGCACCAGCCTGCGCCTAGTGGCGCGCCTTGCCGCCGCCGCCGCGGTGCCGCGCCTACCGGATGCCGAGTTCTGGAACCATGCGGGCCAGGATCTGCCTGCAATTGCGCTCGACCCCTTCGCCGCTTCGGCGCCTCAGAAGCTGGGCATTGCACTCGACGTGATCCTCGGCAGCCGGCGCCTCGCCGCCGGGATCGGCTGATGATGGACACGGCGCAGCGTCGCGAGGTGGTGCTGGTCACCGGCCTGTCCGGCGCGGGCAAGGCCTCGATTCTGAACGTGCTCGAGGATCTCGGCTTCGAGACGGTGGACAATCCGCCGCTCTCGGTGCTCGAGGCACTCGTTGGCGATGGCATCCAGGCGCTTGCCGCCGGCGTCGATTGCCGCACCCGGGATTTCGACGCGGCGACCGCGATGCGCTTGCTCGACCGGCTGCGCATGCGTCCGGATATCAATGTCACGCTGGTCTTCGCCACCGCCGAGCCGGACGTGCTGTTGCGCCGCTTCACCGAGACGCGGCGCCGTCACCCGCTCGCACCTGGTGGCCCGCTCGGCAACCGGGTCGCCGATGGCATCGCGCGCGAGGCCGCGCTGATGGCGCCGCTGACGGATTCCGCCGACCTGATCGTGGACACGACTGACCTGCCGCTGCCAGATATGCGCCGGCTGATCGAGCGCCGCTTCCGCCAGGACGCCGGGCCGGGGCTCGCCGTCACCGTGATGTCCTTCGCCTACCCGAAGGGTCTGCCGCGCGAGGCCGACTTGGTCTTTGACCTGCGCTTCCTGAGCAATCCGCACTACGATCCTGCGCTACGCCCGCTCACTGGTCGCGACGCAGCGGTCGCCGCCTTCATTGAGGCCGATCCGGACTTTCCGCGTTTCTGGTCCAACCTGATAGCGCTTCTCGCGCCGCTGCTGCCGCGCTATGTACTGGAGGGCAAGAAGTACCTGACCATCGCGTTCGGCTGCACCGGCGGGAAGCACCGCTCGGTCCTGGCGGCGGAGCGGCTGGCACACCATCTACAACAGGATTTGAAACACGGCGGTTGGCGGGTGGACCTGATCCACCGGGAGATCGGAGGCGGCAGCGCGCCCCCTTCCTCCCTCGGAGCCGCCGCATACCCGGGTCGGGAGGCCCTTTTCCAGACATCATGATCGGTCTTGTGCTGGTCACCCACGGCCGTTTGGCCGAGGAACTGCGGCTTGCCATGGAACATGTGGTGGGCAAGCAGCTTGGCGTCGCCACGGTCTGTATCGGGCCGGAGGATGACATGGAACACAGTCGCCGCGACATCGGCGGCGGCATCGATGCGGTCGACCAGGGCGACGGCGTGGTCGTGCTGACTGACATGCAGGGCGGTACGCCCTCCAACCTCGCGATGCAGATGATGAAGGACCGCATCGGCGTCGATGTGATCGCGGGCGTGAACCTGCCGCTGCTGGTGAAGCTCGCCAAGCTGCGCGGCACGGAGAAGCTCGCCGACGCGGTCGAGCACGCGAAGCTCGCGGGCCGGAAATACATCGCCTGCGGTGCGGACATGCTCAACGGCACGCAACTCGCCAAGCACGGCGGGCAGGGGCAATGAACGACGAGAACGGCGGTACACGCATACCCACCGCGGCTGCCGATCCCGCCATGACGCTGCGCAGCACCGTCATCATCTGCAATTCGCGCGGTCTGCATGCGCGCGCCGCGGCCAAGCTGGTTACCCTCGCCGAACGCTACGCCTGCTCGCTCACCATCAGCGCAAACGGTCAGTCGGTACCGGCCTGCTCGATCATGGGGCTGATGATGCTCGGCGCCGGCAAGGGTGCGACGGTCACCATTGAGGCCGATGGCTGGGACGCGCGCGAGGCGATGGAAGCGGTGGCCGGCCTCATCGAAGCCGGATTCCATGAAGACTGAGGGCGCCAAGCCTAAGCCCCTCCGCGCCAAGCTTGGTGAGGTCACGCTCACCGGCATCCCCGTGGCGCCGGGCTTCGCAATCGGCCTCGTCTTCGACACCACCGAGCAGCCCACCGAGGCGCCGCGCCGGCAGATCGCACCGCCCGCGATCGAAGTCGAGCGGCTGCGCCTGAATGCCGCCATCGCGCTGTCGCGCAAGCAGGTGATCAAGCTGCGCAACCGCATCGGCATCCTGCCGGAGGAAGCTCAGGAGGAACTCGGCCCGCTGCTCGACGCCTATGCGATGATGCTAGGCAATTCGCGGCTCATCCGCGGTGCCCGCAAGCGCATCGAGACGGACCTGCTCGGCGCCGAGACGGCGGTGAGCGACGAGGCGGAGGCGATCGCCGCGATCATCCTGGCCAACAAGGATGACGACAAGGCGGGCCTCACGCGGCGCGCGACCGAGGTGCGCGAGATCGCGCGCAGGCTGACGCGCAACATTCTCGGCAAGGCGTTCCGCAGCCTCAAGGACATTCCCGAAGGTTCCATCCTCATCGCGGAGGAGTTGACGCCGGCCGATGCCGCGCTCCTCGACCCCAGCCGCATCGTCGGCGTTGCGACGGATGAAGGCGGCGCCGATGGACATACCGCGATCATGCTGCGCGCGCTCGGCATCCCCTCCGTGGTCGCCTGCACAGGGCTGACCGAAGCGGCGCGCCGCGGCGACATGATGGCGATCGACGGCAGCACGGGGCGCGCCTACCTGCACCCAACGCCCGAAACCCTCGCCGCGCTGCGCGACAAGATCGCGGCCTTCGCCAAGGAACGCGCCAAGCTCGCGAAGCTGCGCCGGCTGCCGGCCCAGACCACCGATGGCGAGATGGTGGAGCTGCACGCCAACCTGGAGATCCTGCAGGAACTGCCGCTGATCGCGCAGGCTGGCGCGCAGGGCATCGGCCTGCTGCGCACCGAATTCCTGTTCATGAATCGCGACGACCTGCCCGGCGAGGATGACCAGCACGCCGCCTATGTGCAGATCGTGGAGGCGCTGGGTGGCGACCCCGTCACCATCCGTGTGCTCGACTGGGGCGGCGAGAAGAACATCGAGGCGCTGACGGAATCCGACGCCTATACCCATGCCGGTCCGAACCCGGCACTCGGCCTGCGCGGGCTGCGCATGCTGCTGAAGCGGCCGGACCTGCTGGAGACGCAGTTCGCCGCCATCCTGCGCACCGCGGGTCACGCGCCCGAGGGCGCGGTGCGGGTGCTGCTGCCGATGGTCACCATCCCCGACGAGGTAAAGCAGACCCGCGAGATCTACGAGCGCGTGGCGCGGCGCCTGCGCCGGCGAGGTGAACGCCTGCCGGAAAAGCTGCCCATGCTGGGCGTGATGATCGAGACACCAGGTGCTGCACTCGCGGCCGACGCGATCGCGCTGGAGGCGGATTTCTTCGCCATCGGGACGAACGACTTGGCGATGTACACGCTGGCCGTCGATCGCGCCGAGGCTGACGTCGCGCATCTGTACGACCCGCTGCACCCGGCGGTGCTGCGGCTGATGCAGTTCGCGACCGAGGCGGCGCTGCGGCTGCGCATCCCGGTTTCCGTCTGTGGGGAGATGGCGGGCAATGCCAAGCTGGTGCCGCTGCTGCTCGGCCTCGGCATTCGCTGCCTGTCGATGAACGCGGCCTCGCTGCCGCGCGTGAAGCAGGCGGTGCGCGCGCTCGACATCACCGACTGCGCCCGGTTCGCGCGCCGGGTGATGGAGCAGAGCGACCCCGCGCGCATCCACGAGCTCGTCGAGAACTTTGCCAGTGGGAATCTGGAGCGGGGTTAGCCCTGGGGCCGCTGACGGCTGATCGGTAGGCTGTCGACGCTGCGTTCGAGGCACGCGCTTGGTCGCGTCGCGCACTCGCTGAATGTCTTGCTGGCCCAGGTGACGCGGATCATCCTTCCACCATGGAAATGGTACACCCGACGGCGCGCTATCGCATGCTCGCAGTGGGTAGCAACCTTCGTGCGGCAATCGATGCGCTCGGGATCTCGTATGTCGATGCGGCAGAGGTCATGGGCGTGACGAAGAACCATCTGGGCAACTGGATGCGCGGAAGCACCTACCCGATGCCTTTTGCGGTCTATCGATTTTCCAGGCGCTACGGTGTCACAGCCGATTGGCTTTATCTGAGTGACCCGTCGGGACTACCTCTGCGGATTGCTTCTGCAATGAAAATCGTTTCCGAGAGACAGGAATAAGTAGCGCTCGGCGAAAGATCCACCCTCGCCGAGCGCGATCGTCCTCCGCGGGACAAGCAGCTCCGGCCTGACGTCAGCGTTTCGCTTGCTCAGGCAGCGATGGCGCTCCGCCCCAGGATCGCGCCACCGCGCAGCGCGCCGGCGCCCGTCTCGCCCCACTGCACGCGGTGGCCCTCGGGCAGGCCTCGGCTGAATGGCACTGCGAGCCAGATGCGCAGCAGCACGCGGTTGCCCTCGGCGCCATCGGTGTAGGCGGTGCGGCCGTGGTAGCTGACATGCTGGTTCAGCAGCTGCAGGTCCCCGGGCTCGAAGGGTGCCTGGTAACATAGCTCGTCGGCGACTTGGGCGAGCAGGTCCATCGCCGCGATCTGCTCCGGCTTGAGGGGCGGCACACCCTCGACGGCGTGGGCCATCTCGACATAGGTGCGGCTGTACTGGCTGGTGAATTCGCCCCCCGGTCCGCGCGCGAAGACAGGCATGGCGAAGATGCGGTCGGTGGTGCACTCGCCCTCCTCGTCGCCAGGCTTCATGCGCCAGAAATCCTCGTACAACACGCGCAGCAGGGCCGGGTCGCGGCGCGCGATCTCATCCTGCACCGCGACCGTGGAGACCACCTTGGACACGCCTCCGGCGATCCCGTTGGAGGCGCAGAGCAAGGCGAGCACGTCGCATTTGTCGGTGTGGAAGCGCAGCGGCCCGGTCGAGCGCGAACGCGCCCGCGCCGAGGGCACGGAGCCATCCGTGGTCGCGCCGGTGACGGCGGCGCCGGTGCCGGTCTCATCCTTCACCTCGGCCAAAACCTCGCCGACCGCGGTTTGGTAGAGTGGCGTGCCGAGGTTCGCGCAGATGCCCCAGAACACGGTCTTCAGCGCCGCCGGATCCCAACGCCCGGTGGGCAGCCCGGACAGCCGCACGATGCCGGTGCCCTGCTCGAGCTCCTCCGCCATAGCGTCGAGCAGCGGGCGCAAGGTGGGGATCGCGAATTGCGCCGCACTCAGGCGCGGCGGATCGATGCCGCGTGCGCCCGCGAGTGCGGCATCCAGCGCCGCGATCTCGGCTTCGGAGAACTTCCGACCCCAGAGCGCGCTCCGCGTCACTTCATCCCCGCGCCAGGCCGTGCGGCCGCCGATGATCTCGCTCATACCGATATCCCCCGCTCCCTGATGATGCGGCCCCAGCGGGCCGTTTCGGCCACAATCCTGGCCGCGAATTCGGCGCGCGTGGTGGCCGCGTAGATCAGCCCCTGCTCGGCCAGGAGACGCTGCATGTCGGCGGTGCGCGAGACCTCGGTATAGGCGGCATACAGCGTCGCCAGCACGCTCTCGGGCGTACGCGCGGGCGCGATGACCGCGTACCAGGTGGTCACCTCAAGATCGAGGCCGGCTTCCTTCAGCGTCGGCACTTGCGGCAATGACGGCACCCGCTCCGGCGTCGTGACGGCGATCGGCCGCACCTTGCCGTCGGCGATGGGCGCCAGCATCGAGGGTAGGGTCTCGAACATCGCGTGGACGTCGGACTGCATGATGGCGATCAGGCTGTCGGCGTTGCCGCGATAGGGAATGTGCTCCATCGCGGTGCCGTCCCGCGCGCGGAACATCTCGAAGATGAGGTGCTGCGCGGTGCCGACGCCGATGGAGCCGTAGTTCAGTCGTCCCAGTCGCGCATGGGCCAGTGCGATCAGTTCGGCGACGCTGCGCACTGGCAGGTCATTGTTGACGACCAGCACCAGGGGTGAGGCGGCGAACATCGTGATGGGCGCAAGGTCACGCGCAACATCGAAGGGCATGTCGCGGTAGAGGTTCGGGAAGATGGTCAGGGGGCCGAGATTGCCCATGCCGATGGTCAGGCCATCGGGCCGCGGCGCGCGCCACCTCGGCGACGCCGATGCGGCCTCCGGCGCCCGCCTTGAAGTCGTTGACGATGGTAACGCCCATGAGGCGCGAGACGCGGTCGTTGAAGGCGCGAGCGATCAGGTCGTTGAGACCGCCCGGCGGCCAGGGGACGACAAAGCGGATCGAACGCGACGTCTGCGCAAGTGCGGGCGCGGCGAGCAAAGCGGCGACGGTGGTGGCCAGCAGCGGAAGGCTGCGGCGGGGCAGGGCCATGGGAAATTCCAAAAATCAGTCACCATGACGGACCTTGCGTGGTGCGGCGTCAAGCTGGGTGCAGGGGGCTTGGTGCGGATTGGGTGGGTCGTGCTGGTTCGAGGCAGCGACCCGCGGCATCGTCGCGGTCAGAGCCAGCGCATGAGTGCAGGGTGCTCAACGGGGCCGTAACATCGGCGCCGCTTCGGGCGGGACACCGGGATCAAGGGTCATGACAACGGCCCAGGCTTTTTGGCGGCATAAACTGCCGGCTGAGCGGGCCGCACGATTGTTAGCGGAAAGCGCGAATATCCGTGAGTCCATGTCTTCAGCAAAAATATGCCAGCTTGGGAACATGGAACAAAACATCATCGTTAAAGGTGATTTAT
>JAQGHV010000346.1 GCA_028288785.1 Rhodospirillales bacterium
GCCGAGACCGCCGAGGTGACCGAGGTGGAGCACGCGGTCATGCCGGTGAACTTCGCCTGCCCGAACCTCATCCGCGTGCTGCCGGATGGCGAGCGCGTCGGCATCACCGACACGATGTCGCCCTGGAGCGCGGTGCTGGCGGAAGCGTGATTTCCGCCTACCTCGCTGGGCCGGACGTGTTCCTGCGGCATGCGCCCTCGCATGCGGCGGCGAAGCTCGCCATCTGCGCGCGGCACGGCATCCTGGGCCGCTCGCCGCTGAACGAGGATGTCGCGAGCCTCGCAGCCATGGATGAGGCGGAGGCCTGGCGCGCCATCTTCGCGAAGGACGTCGCGCTGATGGAGGAATGCGATATCATCGTCGCGAACCTCACGCCGTTTCGCGGCGCGTCAGCGGATGCCGGGACGCTGGTGGAGCTCGGCTGGTTTCTGGGGCGAGGGCGACCTGCATACGGCTACTCGAACTGTGCGATGCCCTTTGCCGCGCGTTCCGCGGCGCAGGTAGCGGCGGTGCCGGACCCGATTGATGGGCTGACGGTGGGCGGCTTCGGCTTGCCTGACAATTTGATGATCGCGGGTGCGGTGCGGGTGTTCGTGACGCCGGAAGATGGGCGAGATCGCGCCTTCGACGCACTCGACGTTTTCGAAAACTGCGTGCGGGCGGCCGCCGCGGATCAGAACGTCACGCCGTAGATCACCACGGCGGCTGCGCCTCGCTGCGGCGGCCGCGTTCGACCGAGCGCGGCGCAGCGAGGCCGAGCGCCGCCGGCTCGAGGATGTCGATACCCGTCGCGGCGGTGATATCCAGCGCCCGCGCATCCCACCGATTTCGCGCGGATTGCTCCAGCGCGCTCGGCGGCCCATCCTGCGGCACTGCCGGAGACCTTCGCCCATGCCCGATACCGATCCTGCGCTACTCTCCGCCGAGGCGATGCTGGCGCTGTTCGCGCGCCGCGCGCTCAGCCCGGTGGAGGTGCTCAAGGCCGTCACGGAGCGCGTCGCCCGCTACAATCCCTGGGTCAACGCCTTCGCCTGCATGAACCCGCAGGCCCTGCGCGCGGCGGGCGAAAGCGAGGCGCGCTGGATGGCGGGCCGCCCGATCGGCGCGCTCGATGGCGTGCCCACGACGGTGAAGGATTTGCTCAACATGGCGGGCCTGCCGACCCGGCGCGGCAGCCGCACGACCGACGCGACTCCCGCGACCGAGGACGCGCCCGTCGTGATGAGCCTGAAGGCCGCGGGCGCTGTTATCATCGGCAAGACGACGACGACCGAATTCGGCTGGAAATCGCCCGGCGACTGCCCACTGCACGGCATCACCCGCAATCCCTGGGACCGCGACCGCACGCCGGGCGGCAGCAGCTCGGGCGCCGGTGCGGCGGGGGCGGCCGGCTTCGGGGCGCTCCATGTCGGCACCGATGCCGGCGGCTCGGTGCGCATTCCCGCCGCCTGGTGCGGCCTGGTAGGGCTGAAGCCGAGCTTTGGGCGCGTGCCGCAATGGCCGCTTGGCGCCTTC
Organism: Rhodospirillales bacterium; assembly: GCA_028288785.1. Taxonomy (GTDB): domain Bacteria; phylum Pseudomonadota; class Alphaproteobacteria; order Acetobacterales; family Acetobacteraceae; genus Plastoroseomonas. The sequence continues at coordinate 1,516 of JAQGHV010000346.1, forward strand.
GCGAACGTCGCCTGCGCGGGCCCGATGACGCGCGGGGTCCGCGACGCCGCGCTCATGCTGAACGTCATGGCGCGCTTCGACGCGCGCGATCCCTTCTGCCTGCCCGACGAGAAACGCGACTGGCGCGACGGCATCGAGGATGGCGTTCGTGGCCTGCGGGTGGCGCTGGTGCGGCGCTGGGGTTTTGCCCCACCACTGGATGGCGAGGGCGAGGCGGCGCTGCGTCTCGCGGCACGGGTGCTGCAGGATGCCGGCGCGATCGTGGAGGAGGCCGATCCCGAACTGCCCGACACGCGAGCGATTTTTGGCCGGGTGTGGGGCGTGGCGATGGCGAAGGTCGTCGCCAGCATACCGCCTGAGCAGCATGGCCTGCTCGATGCCGGCATCCTCGGTGTCGCCAAGCGTCAGGCGGGCATGTCGGCGGTGGATTTCCTTGCTGCCGACGCCCTGCGCATCGAGGCGGCGCACGCGATGGCGCGTTTTCACCAGCGGTATGACCTGGTGCTGACCGCTGCCACACCGACGGCCGCCCTGCCGATCGGCGGGCCGGCCGTGGATGCCGCCGAGGCTCTGTGGCGCGACTGGGCGCCGTGGACCTTTGCGTTCAACCTGACGCGGCAGCCGGCGATCAGCGTCCCTGCGGGCCTCGACGAGGCCGGCCTGCCGCGCGCCGTCCAGCTAGCGGCGGCCCTCTACCGCGACGACCTCGTCCTCCGCGCCGCCCGTGTCATCGAGCACGCCGTCACCCTTCCGGCCCCTCCCATGGCCAGCACCAAAGAATAAAAATAAACGAAGGGGGTCCGGGGGAATTCTTTCCCTCGCGCTTCCTTCCTCCTCGGAGTTCCTGCCATGCGTCTCGTCACCTACAAGCGCCCTGGCTTCCTCGGCGAGCATATCGGCGCGCTGGATGCGCAGGGCGCCGTGCTCGATCTTGCCGCCGTGGACCCCGCCGTGTCCTGGGACAACATGCCCGCGCTTATCGGCGGAGGCGCGGCCATGCTGGAACGCGCGCAGGCGGCGGCCGCGAAGGCGCCGGTGGTGCCAAACGCCATCCTGATGGCGCCGATCCCGCACCCGCCGAAGAACGTGTTCTGCGTGGGCAAGAATTATCACGAGCACGCCAAGGAGTTCGCGGGGTCGGGCTTCGATGGCGGGGCCAAGGACGTGGTGCCGCCGTTCCCCGTGGTGTTCACCAAGCCGCACACCGCGATCATCGCGCAGGGCGAGCCGATCCTG